>NZ_JBGCCS010000056.1:0-32974 GCF_041262645.1 Streptacidiphilus sp. EB129 | reverse complement strand
AAGGAGCGGACGCTTCCTTCGAGACCGTTTCACCGGCCCCTCCGGGCGCTTCCTTCGTTCACTACTCTATCAGACGTTTTCCGGTCCGATTTCCGCCTTCCCGCGCCGTTTCCGGCCCGTTCCGACGAGTGAAACTCTAGCGGAATTTCTCGGTGCTAGCCAATTCCGCCGCATTCCCACCCCAGTTCCTGAAAATGAGCGCACGGAACCAGGGTTCGCATGATCTGACTTTCAGTGGAGTGGCTGCTCTCAGGACCGGCCGCGCTCAGCGCGTTCGGGGCTCCTGGTCAGGCAGCTCGACGTACGTTAGGCGGTGCACAGGTCTGTGTCAAACCGATTGCTGACGGGGCGTCTGGCGTGTCGCCGGGAGCAGGAAGTCGCACCACACCGCCTTGCCCCCGTCCGGAGTACGGCGGGTGCCCCAGCTGCTGGCGATCGTGGCGATGATGGCGATACCCCTTCCTGACTCGTCGGCAGGTTCGGCGCGGCGCCGGCGCGGCAGGTGGTCGTCGGCGTCGGTGACCTCGACCGTGAGTCGGCGGTCGGTGCGGCGCAGCCGGAGCCGCATCGGCGGGTGGCCGTGTGTGAAGGAGTTCGACACCAGCTCGCTGACCGCGAGAACGCCCAGGTCCAGCAGTTCCTCGCCGAGTCGCCAGCTGGCCAGGACGCCACTGGTGAACGCCCGCGCGCTGGAGACCGCCTCCGCCCCGCCGAGCAGGTCCAGCGAGGCGCTGCGGAAGAGCTCCGCCGCTTCCGGCTCACGCTGCGGGAGCTGGAAGACCAGGGCGGCGACGTCGTCGTCGTGGTCGGGGGTGACGCCCATGGCCCGGAGCAGCCGGGCGCAGATGACGTCGGGGTTGCCGGTGGCGCCGGTGAAGGTGGCGGCGAGGGCGTCGAGGCCTTCGTCGATGTCCTGACCGCGTCGTTCCACTAGGCCGTCCGTGTAGAGGACACCGGTGGCACCGGTGACCAGGGCGACCGAGGCGGAGGTGTGCAGCCAGCCGCCGGTGCCGAGAGGAGGGCCGCACAGTTCATCCGGACGGGTGACGGAGCCGTCCGGTTCGCGGATCATCACCGGGAGGTGGCCGGCCGAGGAATAGCTGAGGGACTGCTCGCTCGGGTCGTAGACGGCGTAGACGCAGGTGGCGATCAGCGTCGCGTCGATCTCGGCGGCCAGGCCGTCCAGCAGTTGCAGCACCTCGTGCGGCGGCAGGTCCAGCCGGGCATAGGCGCGCACCGCTGTGCGGAGCTGACCCATCACGGCGGCCGCGCGCATGCCGCGGCCCATCACGTCACCGATGACCAGGGCCGTGCGTCCGCCGCCGAGCGTGATGACGTCGTACCAGTCGCCGCCGACGGCGGCGTCCGCGCCGCCCGGCTGGTAGGTGGCGGCGACCCTGAGGTCGTCCGGCTGTTCGAGCTTCTGCGGCAGCAGACTGCGCTGGAGGGTGACCGCGGCCTCGCGGTGCCGGCGTTCGCTCTCCCGCAGCCGTTCGGTGGCCTGGACCTGGTCGGTGACCTCCGCGCCGAAGACCAGGACGCCGCAGACGTCGGCGGACTCGGCGCGGCGCCGGGGTCCGAAGGCGGTGCGCGGGGCGGTGGTGATCCGGCCCTGCTGGTGCTGGTGGGTGGCGGCGAGCGCGGTGATCTGCTGCCCGAGGTCCTCGGAGTCGCGAACGGGTGCGCAGACGAAGGTGTAGTAGCGGGGGCGTTCGGAACTGGTGCCCGAAGGGTGGGTGACCTTGCGGGCCTTGACGGTGCGGGGCCGACCGGTGCGGAAGGCCTGGTCCATCAGCGGGAGCAGGCCGAGCTCCTCCAGTTCCGGCATGACCTGATGGGCGGGCACGCCGGTGGGACGCGGACCGAACACGTCGGTGTAGGCCCGGTTGAGGTAGCCGAGGCGGTGCCCCGGGCCGTAGCTGACGGCCACCAGGGCCGGGAGGTGGCCGAGCACGTCCTGGACGGTGGGCTGGTCGTGCGGCTCGGCCGCGGGCACGCCGCCGGCGGAGGGGCCGGCCCCGGGCGCGGCGGCGGGCGTGGTGGCACCGCCCTTGCCGACCGTGCCCTTGCCCGCGTTGCCCCTGCCTGCGTTGCCCCTGCCTGCGTTGCCCCTGCCGAGAGCGGGCTTGCCGACGGTGGCCTTGACGGCCGCGGCCTTGGCGGCGGCCACCGAGACGGCGGAGACATGATCGCTCAGGGTCCTGGCCTCCGGGAGGACTCCGTCAGCGTCGGCGGCTCCGGGATCCGCCGGTGCGGTGGCAGAGGCGCGTCGTTGTCCTCCGGGGAGCCGGGCGCTCCATCGCGTGAGATTCACGGAACCTTTCCTGGCGCTCGGTCGGCAGGCGGCCCGGCACCGGGCTGCGGTACATCCGGACCAGTGTGGCTGATGACCTGCGCGGCCGACATCACCCCTGGCTCCCGATCAGAACATCCCCACCTACGGGATGTCCTGACAACCCATCCGGTTCCCTCCTCCCCCGACCCGCGTCACTTCTTCACTCGGTCCACTCCTTGCCGTGCTCCATGAGCGTCTCGAAGCCGGCCCGCGGCTGCTCCAGCGCGCCCATCGAGACGATCTCCCGCTTGAGCAGCCTGGCCAGCGTCCAGTCGGCGAGCACCCGGGCCTTGCGGTCCCAGGTGGGGACGCGCCGCAGGTGGACGGCGCGGTGCAGCAGCCAGGCGGTGTGCCCGTGCAGAGCGCGGCCGCGCAGCTGGGCGACCCCCTTGTGCAGTCCGAGGGACGTCAGCGAGCCCTTGAGTTCGTGTCGGTACTCGCTGGTGGGCTCACCCCGCAGCTGGGCCAGCAGGTTGTCGGCGAGCACCCGGGCCTGCCGGACCGCGTGCTGGGCGTTGGGTGCGCAGCACTCTCCCGGGCGGGCGAGATCGGGCACGGCCGCGCCGTCGCCCGCCGCCCAGACCCGGTCGGAGCCGAGGACGCGGAGGGACGCGTCGCAGCGCAGCCGTCCGTGCGCGTCGCAGGGCAGCCGGGTCTCGCGCAGCACCGGGTTGGCGCGTACGCCGGCCGTCCAGACGAGGGTGCGGGCGGCCATGCGGCTGCCGTCCGACAGGGTCACCACGCCGTCGACGACCGATTCCAGCCGGGTGCCCAGCCGCACCTCGATATTGCGTCCGCGCAGCTCGGCGGTGGTGCGCAGGCCGACGTCGGGCTGGGTCTCGGGGAGGATCCGGTCACCGGCCTCGACCAGGACCCAGTGCAGGTCGTCGGCGTCGATCCCGGGGTAGTGGCGCGTGGCGTAGCGGGCCATGTCCTCCAGTTCGGCGAGCGCGCCGGTGCCCGCGTAGCCGCCGCCGACGAACACGAAGGTGAGGGCGGCCTCGCGCAGCGCCGGGTCGCGGGTCGAGGCGGCCAGGTCGAGCTGGGCCAGCACGTGGTTGCGCAGCGAGACGGCCTCCTGAACGCTGTGGAAGCCGATGCCGTGCTCGGCCAGCCCCGGCACCGGAAGGATCCGGGGGATCGCTCCGGGGGCCAGCACCAGCTGGTCGTACCTGAGTTGGAGATCCCGGGCCGGGTGCCCGGCGACTGCGGGGGGCACCGTGACGGTGGCGATGCGGGTGTCCGGGTCCAGCAGGCTCAGTCGCCCGAGCACCACCGTGGCCTGGCTGAGCACCCGGCGCAGCGGGACGATGACATGCCGGGGGTCGACGGCGCCGGCGGCCGCCTCGGCCAGCAGCGGCTGGTAGGTCATGTAGGACTTGGGGTCGACGAGCGTCAGTTCGGCCTCTCCGGGCCGCAGCCGTTGCTGCAGGCGCAGCGCGGCGTACAGGCCGACATGGCCGCCGCCGACGATCAGCACGCGGACGGGTGAATGCGCGGGCGAATGAGGGGTGGACTCGCCGTGGCTGGGTGGGGTGGTCACCGGTGTCACCGGTCCATTTCGCACCCTGAGCGGCCGCTTGTACATAGCTCGCGCCGGAACTGCACCCGATCTGCTGGGGCTTCCGGGACGGAAGGGCCGTACGGGTACGGTCGTTCCGGTGGCGGTGAGGGGCGGACAAGAGCGTACATATCCGGGCGCCACTCCATTGATCAGCGCAGATGGCCTACGCTGCGCCTCGGCTCGGCTGTGTGCGCGTCGGCGACGGAGATGCCCATTCCTTGGCAAGTCCTCTGTTCCGCCTGATCCGCTCTCAACTATGGTCGAGCAGTATGTGTATCAGTATTTGATTCACTGCATCGTGTTGGTGTAGGGGGCATCGCGTCGGACGGGGTGCCTACGGGGGAGGACGATCGTCATGGTTCAGCAGGAACATGTGCTTCCGCTTGTGGGGGAGCGGTCGATTCCGGAGCAGCGCAACGGACGTGCCGGGGGGATGGGGAGGAATGCCTCCCCCGGTGCGGGTCGGCTCCGGGTCGACGCGCGGCGCAACCTGGAGAGCGTGCTGCGGGCGGCCCGTGAGGTCTTCGGCGAACTGGGTTACGGCGCGCCGATGGAGGAGGTGGCCCGGCGGGCCGGGGTGGGCGTCGGCACCGTGTACCGGCGGTTCCCGAGCAAGGAGGTGCTGGTCCGGCGGATCGCCTCGGAGGAGGTCGCCTGGCTCACCACCCAGGCCTGGGAGGCGCTCAACAACACCCCTCAACCGTGGGACGCGCTGGCCGGGTACCTCTCCCGGGCCGTGGCCACCGGGGCGGGCCGGCTGCTGCCGCCGGAGGCCTTCCGCTACGCGGAGCGCATCGACCAGGGCGCAACGGCGGTCGGGACGGCGGCAACCGGATCGCCCGAGCCGCTGCGGGTGACCTCCGAGAACGGCGCCGAGGCGGCGGACGGCGGTGACGCCGATCCGGCGCGACTGCTCGAACTGCTGGCGCAGCTGGTGGAACGGGCCCGCTCGGCCGGCGAGTTGCGACCCGGCGTGACCGTGGCCGACGTGGTGCTGGTACTGACCGCGTCCGTCCCCGCCTACACCTCGTCCGCCGAGGAGGGGGATGGCACCCTGGAGTCCGCCGGTTCCTCGGCTCGGCTGCTGCGCATCCTGCTGGACGGGCTGCGCGCGTCGAACTGACGGGCCGACCGGCGCCGGGCACAGTCGGACGATGTGGGGCATGGATGAGGGCGAGCCGTAGCGCAGGTATCCAGGAAGCGTTCGCCTGTCGCCCCGTCCATGCCCCGGACGAGTGGTCCGTGGACGATCCAAGCGCCGGGCCGGCGACTCCGTGGGAGCCTTTGGCCGTGGATCGACACGGGGGCTGCCATGCTCGGTGACAGCCAGGACGAGCCGGGGCAGGGCGAGCGGCAGGCGGAGACGGACCGGGCGCCGTCGGACGCGTCGGGTGCGGACCCGACCGGCGCGGACGGACCAAGAGCGGACGCGCCCGGAGCCGTGGGGTCCGGGTCCGTCGGGTCCGGGTCCGTCGCGCCGGAATCCGGAGCGGTCGGCACCGGCCTGCCCGGCTCCGGTTCTGCGGAGGCTTCCGCCGCACAGGCCCAGGTGCCGCCCCAGGTACCGCCGCAGGGCGCCCGGCACCGGGCCGCCCGGCCGGTGGCGGCCACCGTCCCCGCTCCCGGCGGCCCGCCGGACGAGGACGGGCTGCCGCCCTCGGACGCGCTGCTGACCGCCGCCGTGCGCGCCGGGGACGACTCCGCGTTCGAGGAGCTGTACCGGCGGCACGCCGACTCGGTGCGCCGCTACGCCCGTACCTGCTGCCGGGACGCGTTCACCGCCGAGGACCTCGCGGGCGAGGTGTTCGCCCGCACGCTGCAGGCGCTGCGCGCGGGCAAGGGGCCCGACATCGCGGTGCGCGCCTACCTGCTGACGGCGGTCCGGAACATCGCCGCGACCTGGGCCAGGAGCGACCGGCGGGAGCAACTGGTCGACGACTTCACGCTGTTCGCGGCCACCTCGGCGGCGGTCGCCGACGTCAGCGTCACCGATCCCGGCGCGGACGCCTGGGCGATGGCGGAGCTGGACCACTCGCTGGTGCTGCGCGCGTTCAGCCGGCTGGAGCCGGACGACCGGATGGTGCTCTGGCACACCGAGGTCGAGCAGGAGCCGCCGCGCGAGGTCGCGGTGCTCATCGGCAAGACCGCCAACGCCACCGCCGTGCAGGCGCACCGGGCCAGGGACCGGCTCGCCACCGAGTTCCTGCAGGCGCATGTCTCCGACACCCAGGAGACGGCCTGCGCGGAGTACGCACGGAAGCTGGGAGCGTTCGCCCGCGGCGGGCTCGGCAAACGGGCGTCGACCGACGTGCGTGCGCACATGAACGACTGCGACCGCTGCTCGGCCGCGTACCTGGAGCTGGTGGACCTCAACCACAGCCTGCGGGAGCTGCTTCCGGTGGGTGCGCTGGTGTGGGTCGGCACGGGGTACTTCGCGACGCTGGCCGCCGCGGCCGGGATCGGCGCCGGCGCCGCCGTCGGCGGGGCCGCGGCGAGCGGTTCGGCGGGCGGCGGATCCGGTGGCGGCGCGGGGGCCGCGGCCTCGGAAGGACTGGGAGTGCCCGCCAAGGCCGGGATCGCGGCGGTGGTCACCGTCGCGGTGGTGGCCGGCGTGGTCTTCGCGCTGAGCGGCAGCGATCACCCGGTGCCGCCGCCGAAGCCGCGGGCGGTGAAGGTGGTGCCGAAGCCGGTCGCACCGGTGCCGGCCCCGAAGCCGCCGGCCGCCGCGCCGACTCCCGCACCTCCGCCACCGCGGCCCGCCGTGGTGGTCAAGCCGGCACCCCGGCCGCTGCCGCCCAAGCCCTCGCCGAGGCCGCGGCCCACGCCGGTGCCGACGCCCAAGCCTCCGGTGGTCCCGCCGCCGCCTCCACCGCCGCCGGTCGCCGACTACTTCGTCGACGCCCTGCCCTTCAGCGGCGTCGGCACCGCGACCGGTCCCACCGTCCAGGGCGACGCCAGCAGTTGGCTGTGGCAGCGGAGCAGTGGCGTCCGGATCGGCGGGCAGTCCTACGGCCGCGGCGTCACGGTCCACGCGCCCTCCGCGGTGACCGTCGACCTGAACCGCGGCTGCACGTCCTTCGACGCGGTCGCGGGCATCGACGACCTCACCATGGGCCTGGGCGCGGTGCGCTTCGCCGTCGTCGACGACGGCACCGGGGCCACGCTGTGGCAGTCCGGCGTGGTGAACGGCGGTGACACCGCCGTCCCGGTGCAGGTGCCGCTGACCGGGGTCGCCAGGATCCGGCTCGTCGTCAGCAGAGCCGACCAGCGCTTTCTGGTGGGCGATGTCGCGGACTGGGCGCAGGCCCGCTTCGTCTGCCACTGATCGGCCCATGGGGGCCGGGACGACGGGCCGCCGGGCAGGACCAGGACGACGGGCGTGCTCCCGGCCGGGAGCACGCCCGTTACGGCGTGCAGGTCTCGTCGGTGCAGGTGCCGGTCTGGTCGAGGCCGTCCACGGCCTGTTCGAGGGCGCGGAGGAAGGTGGAGGTCTCCTGTGCGCCCTGGACCGCCCAGGCGCCGTCGAAGACGAAGGTGGGCACGGAGGTGATGCCCAGCCGCTGGGCGTGCGCGATCTCGGCCCGGACCTCGGCGATGCCCTCCCCGGAAGGCAGGAAGGCGGTCACCCGGTCGCGGTCCAGTCCCGCGTCGACGGCGAGCTCGGTGAGCGCGGCGAAGTCCGCGACGTCGACGCCGTCGCTGAAGTGGGCGGCGAGCAGCCGCTCCTTGAGCGCGTGCTGGACCGGGAGGCCGTACTCGGTGGCGGCGAGCCAGAGCAGGCGATGCCCGTGCAGGGTGTTGACGTGCAGCGCGGCGTCGAAGTCGTAGACGATGCCCTCGGCCGCACCGATGGCGGTGACCCGGTCGTCCATGGCGCGCGACTGCGGTCCGTACCGCTCCGCCAGCCAGGCGCGGTGCGGGGAGGGCGTGCTCGGGGCATCCGGGACCAGCTGGTACGGGTGGTACGTCACCTCGAAGTCGGCACCGCGGGGATGGGCGGCGAGAGCCCGCTCGAAGCGGCGCTTACCCAGGTAGCACCAGGGGCAGGCGATGTCCGAGTAGATGTCGATCTTCATGCGGTGATTCCGTCCCATCCGTTCCCTGCTTTGTCAGATATTCAGCCAACGGCAGCGGCCTGCGAGGTATTCCAGGGTCCCGCCGGAGCCAGCAGTACGGCGCATCCGGCGTGGTGGGCGACGGCCGAGGCCACCGAGCCGAGCAGCAGCCGGCTGAACCCGCCGTTGCCCCGGGTGCCGACCACCAGCATCTGGTGCCGCCCGGACGCGGCCAGCAGGATCTCCACCGGGTCGCCGAGCAGCACATGCAGTTCGGGCTCCGGCGCGTCCGGATGCCGGGCCGCGACGTTCTCGACCGCGCGGCGCGCCACCTCGGTCATCCCCTGCAGCAGCCGCTCCACGCTGTCCCTGACCAGGTCGGCCATGCCCGGGGTGTAGCCGCCGGGCGCGGGGTTGACCACGGCGACGACGTACAGCGGCAGCCGGTGGGCGGTCGCCTCGGCGAAGGCCCGGTCCAGGGCCCACAGCGATCCGTCCGAGCCGTCCACGCCCACCACCACGCCGGGCGGACGGGACGTCGGCAGGCGGGTGCTGCCGGGCAGATGCGCCAGCACCGGGAGCACGGGCACGACGGACGGCTCGGCGAACCCGGGCGCCGCGGGGTCGGCGGCGGCCTCGGCGCCTGCTTCGGCGCCTGCTTCGGCGCCTGTTTCGGGCGAGGGCCGGACTGCTGATCGGGGGGACTCGCCGGAGGGCCGGGAGGACTCGGTGGACATGGCCTCCATCGTCGGCCGTGCCGGGGGCGGGGTGGCTACGGCACGCCGACGGGCTCGCCACCGTCGATGGCCCGGCGTTCGGACAGCGGCACGCCGGTCCAGCAGGATCCCTGCCGGGCCTGCAGGCGGCGCAGCCACAGCTCGGTGGAGACGACCTCGGCGATGCCGTCGAGGGGCACCGGAACGTTGCGGATCGCCGCGTGCAGGGCCGAGCGGAAGCCGTCGGCGTCGAGCAGGCCGAGGTCGGCCAGCAGCGGGGCGGCGAAGAGCTTGTCGAGGGCGTCGATCGACTGGCGGAGCCCGGCCCGGATGCTCTCGGCCGAGGCCTGGGGCTCCGGGGGCGATCCCGCCCCCCAGCCCTCGGGCAGGTCGGTGACCCCGGCACCGGCGAGCACGGTGCCGAGGATGGCCGGCCGGGACCCCGGCTGGACCCGCGCGGAGGCGGGGACCAGCCGGCAGGCGCGGATCACCTGGTTGTCGAGGTAGGGGGCGTGCAGCCGCTGCCCGTACGTCTCCTCGACGACATGGGTGAGCACCCGGAACTCGGCGGCGGCACGGTACAGCGCGAGACGCGCACGACGCTCGCCGGGACGCTCCTCGCCAGGCGCGCGCCGGGCGGCGACCCGCAGCCGTACCGCGACGGCCGACAGCGCGTCGTCGCTCAGCCAGCGGGCGGCCGGGCCGGGCGCGCACCAGGCCAGCGACTGCACCGAGGCCGCACCGGCCGACGCCGGGGTGCGGTCCCGACGGGCCATCAGCTGCGCGGCGGCGTCCTCCAGTCCCTCGGCGTAGCTGGTGCGGGCCAGCCGCCTGGCCGCCCTGAGGACGGCCACGGGAGTGCCGAAGGTGCCGTGCACCGGGCGCTCGGAGCCGTCGGCCCGGGCCAGCGCGGCGACCGGCCGCAGCAACGGGATCCGCCGGTGCTCCATCAGCACGTCGGCGAGCCGGGCCGGATGTCCGTCCAGGACCTGGCGGCCGCCGTGCCCACTGAGGTGGTCGGCGCCCGCGTCGGCCAGGCGGTGGCGCTGGCGCAGGCCGACGACCAGGGCCGGGCCGGGCTCGTCGGTGAGCGGGCCGGCCAGGTCCGGGTCGAGCAGGTCCGCGTAGGGCAGGGACTCGGGTCCCCCGGCCACCAGCAGGTGGTCCAGCCTGGCGTGCGAGGCGGCGAGGGCCCGCGCGCGGACCAGCTCGGCGGTCCTGGCCGGGTCCGGCGGCTGCGGATTGGCGGCGGGGGTGTCGGTGAAGGTGACGGCGAGCAGCGCCGTTCCCGGCTGCGCGGGCTGCGCGACGGGACGGGCCCAGGAACCGCGGACCGCTCCGGTCCGGGCGGGGGTCCCGTCCGGGAACGGGCTCGGCGGTCCGTGGTGCAGGGTGCGGTAGCTGCGGGGGTCGCCCCAGCGCTCCTCCAGCGTCCTCGGCGTCGGCGGCGCCGGAGCGGCGGAGGCGGCCGGAGCGGCCGTGGCCACACCTGAGGCGCCGGCGGTCGTGGCGGGGCGGACCGGGATCTCGGCGGCGAGCAGCGTCAGCACGGTGGAGGCGATGCCGCCGGAGAGGTCGCTGCTGATCCGCCGGAGGCGCACGGCGGCCGCGCCGCCGTTGGCCGCGCCGTAACCGTGGCCGTCGGCGTCACGGCCACCGCCGGCGCCGGTGCCGTAGCTGCCGATGCCGTTGGCGCCGCGGCTGTTGCCACTGCCGCTGACGCCGCGGCTGCCGTTGGTGCTGCGGGAGCCGTTGACGCTGCCGCTGCCGTTGGTGCTGCGGGTGCTGATGCCGCCGGAGCCGTACCGTCCGAAGTCGGGGAGGCCGGGATCCGGACCGCTGCCATCCGCATTGCCGCCGTCCGGGTGGGCACCGTCCGGGTGGCCGCGGTCGAGGCGGCGGCCCGTGGTGACCTCGGCCGACGCTCCGTACGGGGAGTCGCCGGTGCGGACGCGGCAGCGGACCGCCTCCAGCAGGCTGCGGGTGACCTCGCCCGTCGCCGCCGCCTCGGTGATCTCCGAACTGCCGCCCACCGTGTTCCGCTTGGCCTCGTACGACTCCTGCTGCGGCCGCCCGGCGCGGATGCTCAGCGCATGCCCCGGCGCGACGCGCCGCACCCCCGTGAACGGGCTGGCGTCGTCCAGCGCCTCCGGGGTCTCCGGGACGGCGAGGCGGGCGGCCAGGTAGTACGGGTCGGGCGGGGCGCCGACCAGGTCGGCCAGTGGCAGGGCCGCGGTCGCGTACGCGGTGCCGCCGCACCAGCGGGTGTGGAACACCGGCCGGACACCGGCCAGATCGCACAGCAGCGTGGTCCGGGAGCCCTGCTGGACCACGACGGTGTAGCTTCCCGGCCAGGCGGTCAGATGCCGCAGCGCGCCCCCGCTGGCGGCGAGCAGCGCGGTACGCAGGGCGGCGTCGCCGGCGCCGCAGTGGCCGACGATGGCCAGCCTGGCCACCGCGCCGTCCGCGAGGGCGGGGTCGTCAGGATCCTGGGACAGGTCGGGGAATCCGGTCCGTACCTGCTCGGCCGGGCGTGGGTGGTGCCGGCGGAAGACGCTGACGGTGCGGATCTCCTCGGGCCGCCAGTCACCGACCGCCCACAGCGGGTCGGGGCCGGGCCAGAGCAGATGACCGCCGAGCGGGCGCAGTTGACGCAGGCCGAGGTCGCTCGCGGCGGACGCACCGTTCCAGCCCACCAACCAACGCATCGACGCCTCCACGGGCTGTGCGGCGGGCGCCACCGGAGCCGGTCCGGTGCCGCCTCCTCGACTGCTGTCGCACCGTCAGAGACATCGTGCCATCCGGCCGCTGAGACATCTTCAGGGAAGACGCGATCACTTTCAGGAAGATACAGGTCAGCAACGGGGCAATTCGGGACAACCTACGGCAGATCCACGGCACGCCGCGGGAAACCCACCGATCGCCACGGCCCGGACCGTCCCCTCTGCGGCCCGGGCGCGGCAGCCCACCCCCGGGCATGCCACTACGGCATCCTCCGTACCCGAGCCGGAAACCGACCGAACCCGCCCACCGGGCGTCTCGGCCGGGGCCGCCGGGCAACCGCCCGGCGCTCCGTGACGTTCTCTCAGCCCGGGGGGTGTCCGCACACCCCCCGGACCGGCCGGCCGCCGCGCGGGGATTGACGGCGGCGCACTCCCCCGACCTGCCGATTCCTCGACCGCAGGCCGACCCACACCGTCATCCAAGCGCCGCCGTCCAGTGCCGGGGAGGGAGCACGACAGGGCGCACTGCCACACGCCGCGGGTGCATACTCCCGGCGCCGCGACGGCGCCGCGGGGACCGAGGGGCGCACGCTCCGGGAGCGGTATCCCGCCATACGGAACGGAGGCCCTTAACCCTGGGAACGCGAGGAACTACTCTGGGTTCAACCGGGAGCGGCGGGGGGAGGTGGCACCAGGGCATGACCACCACTGGACGAGGGCCGAACGAGAAGCTCGGCTCGCTGCTGTCGCACGCCGGAATCAGCAACGCGGGCCTGGCCAGACGGGTCAACGACCTGGGCGCGCAGCGTGGTCTGACGTTCCGCTACGACAAGACCTCGGTGGCCCGCTGGGTGAGCAAGGGCATGGTCCCGCAGGGGGCCGTACCGCAGCTGATCGCCGCCGCGATCGGCGGCAAGCTGGGCCGCAGCGTGCCGTTGGACGAGATCGGCCTGGGCAGCAGCGACCCCGCACCGGAGATCGGCCTGGCGTTCCCGCGCGAGGTGCCGGAGGCGGTCCGCCATGTCACCGAACTGTGGCAGCTGGACCCGGGGCCGGCCCGGGGCGGCCCCAACGACAAGGGCGGCCGCCGCTCCGGCTGGTGGGACAACCTCGCCGGGACCTTCTCGGTCACCGCGTACGCGACGCCGGTGTCACGGTGGCTGATCACCCCGGTGGACGGTTCGGTGGCCCGCGAGGCCTCCGACTTCGGGCTGCACGGCGAGGCGGCGCGGATCAGGTTCGACGATCCCGAACCGCACGGCCCTGCGGCCTCCGGTGGCCGGAGCGGCTCCGGCACCACAAGCGCCCCCGGCTCCGGCGGGTCTGGCGGACCGCACGGGCCGGACCGACTCGACGGACTGCACGGACCCGGCGGTCCCGGCAGCCTCACCGGGCGGGGCGCGGGGGAGGCCCGGATCCACCGGGTCGGGCACGCCGACGCGGCGAAGCTGCGCCAGGCGGCCGAGGAGGCGCGGCGCTGGGACTCCCGCTACGGGGGCGGCGACTGGCGCTCGTCGATGGTCCCGGAGTGCCTGCGGCTGGACGCGGCGCCGCTGCTGCTCGGCTCCTACAGCGACGAGGTCGGCCGGGCCCTGTTCGGGGCGACCGCCGAACTGACCCGGCTGGCCGGCTGGATGGCCTTCGACACCGGTCAGCACGAGGCCGCGCAGCGCTACTACATCCAGGCGCTGCGGCTGGCCCGGGCGGCGGCGGACGTGCCCTTCGGCGGCTACGTGCTGGCGTCGATGAGCCTGCAGGCGACCTACCGGGGCGCGGCCGAGGAGGGCGTCGACCTCGCCCAGGCCGCGATAGAGCGCAACCGCAGCCTGGCGACGGCGCGGACCATGAGCTTCTTCCACCTGGTGGAGGCGCGCGCCCACGCGCGGGCCGGCAGCGCGCACGCCTGCGCGGTGGCGCTGGGCGCGGCGGAGACCAGCCTGGAACGCGCCCGTTCCGGCGACCCCGATCCGGCCTGGATCGACTTCTACTCCTACGACCGGCTCGCCGCCGACGCGGCCGAGTGCTACCGGGACCTGGGCGTTCCGCTCAAGGTCCGGCAGTTCACCGCGCACGCGCTGGCCCGGCCGACCGAGGCCTACGTCCGCTCGCACGGGCTGCGCCTGGTGGTGTCCGCGCTCGCCGAACTGGACGACGGCGACCTGGACGCGGCGGTCGCGGCGGGCACCAGGGCGGTCGAGGTCGCGGGCCGGATCTCCTCGCAGCGGACCAGGGAGTACGTCCAGGAAATGCTGCGCCGGCTGGAGAACTACCCGGGCGAACGGGCCGCCGAGGAACTCGCGGAACGGGCCCGGCTGGTACTCACCGCCCCGGCCTGACGCCCGGACACCGCACACCGAGCGGCGCACTGCCCCGTACGCACGCGTCGCGCACGCCCTGGCGCCCGCCCTCGCGCACGGACCTGACGCCCCGTCGACGGCCGCCGTTCACCTGCTCCGAACCTGGGCGCCGTACCCGGTTGTCGTACGCGCGTGGGACGATCCGTTCGTTCGGTCGGTCTGTCCGCATGTCGGTGCGGCGGCGAGAGGAGCGAGTGTGCGGTACGACTGCGAGGTGGTGGTGGTCGGGGGCGGCATCGTGGGGCTCTCCACGGCCTACGCGATCAGCAGGGCCGCGCCCGGCGTCTCGGTGATCGTGCTGGAGAAGGAGCCCGCGCTGGCGCAGCACCAGACGGGCCACAACAGCGGAGTGATCCACAGCGGGCTCTACTACAAGCCCGGATCGCTCAAGGCCCGCTACGCGGTCGAGGGCGGGCAGGAGCTGGTCGAGTTCTGCCGCGAGCACGGGCTCCCCTACGAGGTGACCGGAAAGCTGGTCGTCGCCACCGACAGCGCCGAGCTGCCCCGGCTGCACGCGCTCGCGCAGCGCGGCCGCGAGCACGGTCTGGTGGTCCGCGAGCTGGGGGCGGCCGGAATCGCCGAGTACGAGCCCGAGGTGGCCGGGGTGGCCGCCCTGCATGTCGCGAGCACCGGCATCTGCGACTACCCGGCGGTGGCCGCGGCCTACGCCAAGCTGTCCGGCGCCGAGATCCGCACCGGCGGCGCGGTCCGCACCGTCACCCGCCGGGGCGACGGGGTGACGGTCGCCACCACGCTGGCCGAGGTCCGGGCGAAGGTGCTGGTCAACTGCGCCGGGCTGCGCAGCGACGAGATCGCCCGGCTGGCCGGGGACGAGCCGGGGGTCCGGATCATCCCGTTCCGGGGCGAGTACCTGGAGCTGGCACCCGCCGCACGGTCGCTGGTGCGCGGGCTGGTCTACCCCGTCCCCGACCCGGCCTTTCCCTTCCTCGGCGTGCATCTCACCCGCGACCTGCACGGCGGCGTCCACGTCGGCCCCAACGCGGTGCCGGCGCTGGCCCGCGAGGGCTACGACTGGCGCACGGTCCGGCCGCGCGAGCTGGCGGGGACGCTCGGCTGGGGTGGCGCGTGGCGGCTGGCCGCGCGGCACTGGCGGGCGGAGGCGGTGGAGGTGCGGCGCTCGCTCTCCCGCCGGGTCTTCACCCGCGAGGTGCAACGGCTGCTGCCCGCGGTCCGGCAGGACGACCTGCTGCCGGCCCCGGCAGGGGTCCGTGCCCAGGCGGTGGCCCGGGACGGCTCACTGCTGGACGACTTCGCCTTCGCGCAGGCCCCGCGCACGGTCCACGTCCTCAACGCGCCCTCGCCCGCCGCGACGGCCTCGCTGCCGATCGGCCGCGAGGTCGCCCGCAGGGCCCTGGACGCACTGCGGGCGTAGCCGCGCACCGGTCTCCCCGGCCGGAGTCCTTAGACTGGACGGCATTGTGACCAGCCATCCCGTAGCCCCCCATGCCGTCGCCGGCACCGCCGTCGCCGCCCCTGCCGCCGTCCTCCCTGGTGCGCCCGTCTCCGCCGCGCTGCACCAGGAGCAGCGCATCCGCAGCTTCCATCCGCGCAAGGGGCGGATGAGCGACGCCCAGCGCGCGGCGCTGGAACGGCTGTGGAAGGCCTACGGGATACGCGTGGACGGCCTGGCGCCGCTCGACCTCGACGTGTTCTTCGACACCCCGGGGCTCCCGGTGGTGCTGGAGATCGGCTTCGGGATGGGGGACGCCACCGCGACCATGGCCGCCGCCGACCCCGGGACCGGGATCCTCGCCGTGGACGTGCACACTCCCGGTCACGGCAACCTGCTCCGCCGGATCGAGTCCGACGGGCTGGACAACGTCCGGCTGGCCGAGGGCGACGCGGTCGTGCTGCTGCGGGACCAGCTCGCACCGGCCTCGCTGGCCGGGCTGCGGATCTACTTCCCCGACCCGTGGCCGAAGGCCCGGCACCACAAGCGGCGGCTGATACAGACCGAGTTCCTCGCCCTGGCCGTCTCCCGGCTGCGGCCGGGGTCGCTGGTGCACTGCGCCACCGACTGGGAGCCCTACGCCGAGCAGATGCTGGAGGTGCTCGGCGACTCCCCCGACCTGGTGAACGAGTACCCGGGCTACGCACCGCGGCCCGAGTGGCGCCCGGTGACCAAGTTCGAGCGGCAGGGCATCGCCAAGGGTCACATCGTGCACGACCTGCTGTTCCGCCGCCGCTGACGGAGCCGCCCCGAAGGGTGGCCGATCAGGCAGAATGCCTTACCGGCGGCTGAGGCCCCCCGCTAGAGTCATATGGTGAGCAGCCCTCAGCCGGACCAGTCCGCTCCCGCAGAGATACCAGCGGCAGAGGTGTCAGCGGCAGAGACACCAGCGCCGGCGTTCCCCGTGCCCCAGGCCGAGGAGCAGCCGGAGTTCCAGCTGCCCGGGCGCTTTCGCTACAAACCGCGCCGCAACCCGCTGGAGAGCAAGGCGCTGCGACTGACCGCGCTGATCGTGCTGCTGGCGCTGTGCGGCGTGGCGATCATGGCCATGGTGCAGCGGCAGACCGGGACCTCGGGGCTGATCGTCGGTGTCTGCCTGGCGGTGCTGCCGGTGCCGCTGGTACTGGGGGCGTTCTACTGGCTGGACCGGGTGGAGCCCAAGCCACTGCGCAACCTGCTGTTCTGCTTCGCCTGGGGTGCCTGCGCGGCGACCCTGGTCGCCATCCTCGCCAACACCTGGGCCACCTCGCTGCTGATCAGCCATCAGATCGGCGGCGGCGAGACGCTCGGAGCGAGCCTGGTCGCGCCGCTGGTGGAGGAGTCCGCGAAGGGCTCGGCGATCCTGCTGCTGTTCCTGTTCCGCAGGCGCGACTTCAGCGGCATCGTCGACGGCGTCGTCTACGCCGGATTCACCGCGACCGGCTTCGCCTTCACCGAGAACATCCTCTACATCGGGCGCTCGGTGCTGGACGGGAACCGCGACGGGATGGGCATCACCCAGACCGTGATCACCTTCGTGCTGCGCGAGGTGATGTCGCCGTTCGCGCATCCGCTGTTCACCTCGATGACCGGGGTGGGCTTCGGCATCGCGGCGATGACGCGCAAGCGCTGGCTCGCGGTACTGGCGCCGATCGGCGGCTGGGTCTGCGCGATGATCATGCACGGCACCTGGAACGGCTCGTCGGTGCTGGGCCCGTTGGGCTTCATCGGCGTGTACTTCCTGTTCATGGTGCCGGTCTTCGGGCTGATGGTGTGGCTGGTGCTGTGGTCGCGCCGCAGTGAGCTGCGGGTGGTCGAGCGGCAGCTCCCGGTGTACGCGGCGGCGGGGTGGATCATGCCGCAGGCACCGCTGGTGCTGGCCTCGATGCGAACCCGGCGGCAGGCCCGGGAGCTGGCCAGGTTCACCCAGGGCAGGCCGGGCGAGAAGATCATGCGCGAGTACGTCAGCTTCGCGACCTCGCTGGCGTTCCTGCGGCAACGCGCCGAGCGCGGACAGGCGGGGTCGGACTTCGCCGAGCGCGAGCAGGAACTGCTGCACCACCTGTGGGAGCGCAAGGAGCTGGTGACCGACGCGTTCAGCCGGGTCGGCGCACAGGAGTGGTACCGGACCCACCCGGTCCAGCGCCCCGTGTACGGGTTCCCCGGCCCCGGCTACCCGAACGGCTACGGCCTGCGACCGCAGCCCTACCCCCAGCAGTACCCACGGGGCTACCCCCAGCCCTACCCCCAGCCCCACCCGTACGCACAGCCCCAGCCGTACCCGCAGCCGCAGCCCCACCCGTACGCACAGCAGCCGCAGCCGCAGCCCTACCCGCAGCCCTACCTCCAGCCGCAGCCGTACGCACAGCCCGAGCCGGGGCCGTACCCCCAGCCCCAGCCGTACACGCAGCCCCCTCAGCCCCAGCCCTACCCCCAGCCGCAGCCGTACCCGCAGCCACAGGCACAGGCACAGGCGCCGTACGGCGCCCCCGGCGGCCACCGCCCTGCCCAGCAGGCCCCCACGCCGTACCTTCCCGCGCAGCCGGCCCCGGGCCACGGCGGCTACGCCCACCCGGTCCAGCCCTACGGCTACCCCGCGGCCACCCCGCCCCAAGCCGCCCCGCAAACCCCTCACCCGGCCCAGGCCCAGGCCCAGGCCCCGGCCCAGTCCGCACCGGCCGCGTCCGAGGCCCAGCCTCCCGCCGCGCCCACCGCGCAAACCCCCGCGCAAGCCCCCGCGCAGCCGGAGGCGCCCGCGGCGCGCGACGTTCCCTGAGGGCGCGCGCACAACATCCGCACGCCAGTGTCCGATCGCATCGGAACCATCGGAGCCTCACTTCGCGTTGTTCTCTTAACCCCGCACAAACGGTGCGGAGACGCCGATACAGCGTCAGGAGGCCCGCGGATGACCGATGGCATCTATCGCATGGCCGTGACCAGTGGTTACGTCCACAAAGAGACGGTTTCTCTGGCGGGGCAGCAGGTCAGGCACTGGCTGAAGGCGCAGCACTACGACGATCCCGGCGCCGAGGACGGCCGCCACCGCATCGGATCGCAGGCCGTGCTGGACTGTGCGCTCAAGGACCGGCTGCGTGGAGCCGCAGGCGCGAAGGAGTCGGTCGCGCGCTGGCGACTACGGGAATTCACTCCGCAGGGAATCTGGCAGACCTCACTGACGATCAGCACCCCGCAGGCCGGACGCACCTGGGTACGCCTGGACGCCGAGCAGCTGCCGGTCCGCGGCAGCTCCGCGACCAAGGCGCCGGTACCGGCCCTGGCCCGGGGCCTGCTGGACGCGCTGGCCCCGGCCGAGGGCGAGCACGAGGGCGCGGCCCGGCTGCACGTGATGCCCACCGTGATCGAACGCGGGGACGTCGACGAGGTGCTGGACGAGCTGTGCGACCCGGACCGGCGGATGCCCATCGTGGTGGCGAGTACACCGCCCCGGGTCGACTTCGAGGACTGGCTCGCCGAGACCGTCGACCCGCTGCTGCGCGGCTGCGCCGGGCTGGCCGTGCTCTACGCCCTGTCGCCCTCGGCCGAACGCGACTTCAACCGCACCCTGGAGCACCACCGGGTGTACGGCGGCGCGGTGCGCACCTACCTTCCCGGCCTCGACCCCGCCTGGGCCCCCGAGGCCCAGCGGCACCGGGTGATGGCCCGGCACACCCTCGACGCCGACCTGCGCCGGGCGTCCGGCCTGCTGGCCTGGCTGCCGCGCCGGCTCGCGGTGCAGACCCCCCTGCCCGACGCGCTGGCGGGGCTTCCCCCGCTGCGCTCCCGCGTGGTCACGGACGGTACCGCCGAAATCGACGGGGTCCAGCCCGGTTCGCTGCTGGTGGACCACAGCGAGGAGGAGGCGCACGAGGAGCGGGCCCGGGCCGAGGAGCTGCAGGAGGTCCGTCGCTGGCTCCGCGCGGCCGAGGAGCGCGAGTCGCAGCTGGCCGCCGAGTACGACGAGCAGTACAGCGAACTGCGCGAGGCGCGCACCGAGGTCCGGTCGCTGCGCGGCCGGCTCGCCGACGCGGGCGGCCCGGAACTGCTCACCTCACTGCCGGTGGTGCCGGACGGCAACCGGCAGGACCCGGTCTCCTTCGCCGAGTTGCTCGACCGGATGCACGAGTTCCCGCTGCTCGCCTTCACCGGCGACCCGCGCCTGACCAAGGAGCTCGACGACCAGACCGACCACCCCACCTGGGTCCGGATGGCCTGGGACGCGCTGCTGGCCCTGCAGGACTACGCCGAGGCGGCGGTGCGCGGGGAGTCCGGCGGCGACTTCCGCCGCTGGTGCGAGAACACTCCCCCGGACTGCCATGTCTTCCCCCCGCGCAAGGTGATCCGCGACGAGTCGCGGACGGTCCGCACCAACGGCAAGTGGAAGGGCGAGCGGGAACTGCCGGTACCGGCGACCGTCAGCCCTTCGGGCAAGGTGTTCATGGGCGCCCACCTGCGCATAGGCGGCGGGGGCACCGCTCCCCGGCTGCACTACCACGACGACTGCTCCGGTACCGGCCGCGTCTACATCGGCTACATAGGCCTGCACCTCCACAACACTCGCACCAACTGACCGCCCCGGTCCCGGGTTAGGGTCGAGACCGGACTACTGCTGGAGGTTGGACGACATGGCACGGATTCCCTCATCGCTCGTCGCGGCGAGCGGTCTGGTCGGCGGATTCGCGATCGCACGGGCGACCAGAAAGCGCGAGTTGGGCGGGGTCGCCCTGGCCGCGGCCGGCGCGGTGGCGGCCACGCAGTGGAAGCGCTCCGCCGGGACCGGCACGGCGGTGGCGCTCACCGGCCTCTACGTCGCGGCGTTCGCGGGCTCCCATCCGCTGGCGAAGAAACTGGGCGCATGGCCGTCGGTGGCCACCGTCTCGGCGGGTGTCGCCCTGGCCTCCTGGGCCGCCGTGGACCGCCGCGCCTGACAGCAGGCGGCGCCCCCGCCGCAGCGCAAGCCGACGGCCCCGGTGTCGGGGGGATGTCACCGGGGCCGTCGGGGTCTGTGCGGGCCTGGTCTGCGCGGGCCTGCTCTCTGTGAGCCCCGCTTCAGGGCCTATGGGGCCCGATCAGAGGGCGAGGCCGTGGTCGGCGAGCCAGCCGGCCGGGTCGACGGGCTCGCCGCCGGCCGGGCGGACCTCTAGGTGCAGGTGCGGCCCGGCGGCGTTGCCGGTGGCGCCGACGCGGCCGATGGGCTGACCGGCCGTCACCTCGCCCGAGCCGACACCGATCGCCGACAGGTGGCAGTACCAGAGCTCGGTGCCGTCCGGCATGGTCTCCACCACGCGGTACCCGTAGGCGCCGGCCCAGCCCGCCGAGGTGACGGTGCCCGCGCCGATGGCGAGCACCGGAGCGCCGGTGGGGGCGGTGAGGTCCAGCCCGGTGTGCAGGTGGGCCCAGAACGAGTCCGACTGTCCGAAGCCCGCGCCGGTGGTCGCCCCGGGCACCGGAGCGACCAGGGTGCCCAGCTGTGCCACCGCCTGCGGGCGGTGCGCCCGGAGCGCGGCCTCGACGGCCGCGGCAGTCTGCTCTCCCGGGGAGCGCTGGGCGGCTGCCTGCGCGGCCGACCCGGCGGCGGCCTGCGCCGCCTGCTGCTCCGCCTCGGCGGCGAGCTGCTGCAGTCTGGCCTGCTTCTCCGCCGCCGCCTGGGCGGCCTGTCGGCGGGCCGTGTCCTCGGCGGTGGTCTTCTGCTGTGCTGCCTGGTTCCGTATCCGCTCCGCCAGCGCAGTGCCCGGATCCGTGTTGGCCGCCGTGTTCGAGCCGAAGCCGACGGTCTGGCCGTGGTCCTGGTGGGACCGGTCCTGATGCGCGATGAGCGTGCCCTTGGCGGCGCTGCCCGGCTCCGCCGCGAACGCGCTTGCCGGGGCGGCGAGTCCGGTCGCGCCGACCGCCGCCATCGCCGCGAAGCCGAGCACGGCGGAGGGGGCGATGCCCGACGACCGCTGCTGCGGCACCGCGGGCTGCGGCGCTGCCGCCCGTGGCATCGACCGAGGCGTTTCCGGCTCGTCGATGTCGGACTGTTCGGGGGCCCAGGTGGTGGGCTGGTACGACGCCACCGTCGGCGTGCTCCTTTCCTTCCCTTTCGCCGACCGGGTTAGCTGACGGGTTCGGAGAGGAAGGTCCCCTACAGCCAGGTGCGGCTGATTCACCCCGACGTACGTGGTTCCCCGGCTCCAACTGGATTAGGCGACTGAGCACGACGCCGTCCGACTAACGGCAGAACTTCGCGCTGCGTTATAGAAAGGTAATCCTAGTGCCGCTTGAATCCAAGTGATCCAGGGGGTGCAGTTGTGGATCGAGGGCCTGCAGTTGTGGATCGAGGAGGTACATTTTTGATGTGTACTGAATCATGAACGAGAAACAATCACTGACACTCTGTCATCGCACCAGGCAGAACTCGTTGCCCTCCGGGTCGTGCATCACCTGGAATGCTCCCTGGTCGTCGGTCTGCACCTCACCCACCACCTGCGCTCCGCGCCGCAGCAGTTCGTCACGGACCGCGTCGATGTCGCCCACCTCGACGTCCAGGTGCAGCCGGTTCTTCTTCGTCTCCTTGCCCTCCGGCACCGCCTGGAAGGCCAGTCGGGGCTGACCGCCGGGCGGGTCGACGTAGGACCACTGCGGCGTCCGGTCCACCGGGGAGCCACCGACCAGCAGTGCCCAGAACCGCACCAGACCCGCGGGGTCGGCGCAGTCCACCACGATCTCGTCCAGCCTTCCCAGCCCGGCTTCGATGCCCATGGCCTCACGCTAGCGCCGCCGGGACCGCCCAGGGGAGTCCGCCGCACCGACCAGGCGGCCGACCGATCCGGCGAGCACCTTCTGCAGCAGGCTGTACGCCAGAATCGGCAGCAGCACCAGGGGATGATCCGGTATCCGCGTCGCCGCGACGACCGCGCTGGCACTGCTGTTGTTCATTCCCGAGGCGTAGGTGACCGCGATCGCGTCGGACCGGGGAATCCGCAGCCGGTTCGCGATCACCCAGCCGGTGAGAAAGGAGCAGCCGCACATCAGCCCCGCCGCGACGGTGACCAGGACCAGGAAGTCCGGGTCGGGACGGGCGAGCACCTGGCCGAGCGCGCCACAGGCGTTGGTATAGCTCAGGCTGACCACCACCCCGAGGTTCAGCAGCCGGATCACCGGCAGCGCCGGTGTCAGCCCGCGGCCCACGCGGGCCGCGACCTGCCCGGCCAGCAGCCCCGAGGCGCAGGGCAGCACCACCGCCAGGACGGCGAACACGCTGCTCGCGGTACGGGCGATCGCGTGCAGGTCGGTGGCGTAGTCACCGGCCGTGAGAAAGCCGCCGAGATGCAGCCCGAGCGGGATGGTCAGCGGGCTCAGCAGGGTCGAGCCGACCACCAGCCCGAGGGTGAGGGTGGCGTTCCCGTCGCTGCCCTGCGCGAAGACGGTGGCACCGGCGGCCACCGGCATCGCCCCGATCAGGGCCAGGCCCACCAGCAGGCTCTGCGCCTCCTTCTGGTTGTGCCACCCGGCGGCCGCCACCGAGGCCGCCGCCAGCAGCAGGGTCGGCAGCAGTGCGTTGGTGAGGATGCCCAGCAGCAGCGGACCGGGGCGGCGCAGCAGCCGTGGCAGTTGCTCGGCCCGGGCGGTGAGTCCGGCGGTGAACACGATCAGCGCCAGCAGCCCGGCCGGCAACGGGAAGCCAACCGCGCCGACATGCCCGAGTGACACCCGGCGCAGGGCCTCGCCCGGTTCCGGCAGTACGGCGGCGAGGACGTACATCCCCACCATGATCCACAGCAGTTGCCGCTGCAGCGCCCCGCCGAGGCGGGCCAGCACCCCGTCCACCACAGCGGGATGCCCGGCGGACGACTGCCCGGCGGACAGCTGCTCGGCGGACGACTGCCCGGCGGACAGCTGCTGGGCGGACGGCTGCTGGGGAGACGCGTGCGCGGGAGACCGGCGCACGGGGGATGAACGCATGGCGGGAGCCCTCCGTCCTGTCATGGCATGGTGCTGGTGCCTGCGGCCCGGAGCGGGCGTACGCCTGTCGTGCCTGACATCTGATCAGAAGGCACCGGGGGAAGTCCCGTCAGAGCCCGCGAACTCATTCGATCGAGTGGCTTACGACTCGACCGGGAATACCGGCATACCGGATGAACCCGATCATTCCGTGTTGCCGTACGGCGGGTAGAGCCAGTCCACCAGCATGTTGGCGAACTGGTCCTCGGACATCGACCGTGCCTGGGCGAACGACCCGTCGTCGGTGGTGTGGCGCACCGTCCCGTCCGGTCCGAGCAGGGCCAGCGCCGGGATGCCGCTGCTGGCGAGCCGGACATAACGGGCCGCCAGTTCGGTGTTGTGGTCGTACTGCCCCACATCCACGGTGACCAGGTGGTAGTTGCGGGACAGGATCAGCTGGATGCCGGGGCTGGCCACCAGCGCGGACAGGGCGGTGCAGTCCTCGCACCAGCCGGCGCCGAAGTCCAGCAGGACCGGGCGCCCGTCGGCGCGGGCCGCGGCGAGCGCGGCGGTCACGGCCGCCGGGGCGTCCTGGTTCGGGTCGTAGCCGTCGGGGACCGAGGCGGGCTTCACCGACGGCAGCGGCGGGAAGGGCCGGGCCAGTCCGAGCGGCCGGCCCGAGGCCTCGGCGTCCGACCCCGTGCGGGGACGCCCGGCGGACGGGAGCCCCCTGCCCGTGCCCACCACGGTGACGCAGCCACCCAGCGCCAGCACGGCGGCCAGCGCGGCCACGACACACAGCAGCCGCCTCTGCGCCTTCATGCCGCCCGACCTCCTGCCGGCTGATCCGGCCGCCCGCCCGATCCTGAAGATCATTTGAGCAGAGAAAAGGCCCGCTCCCCCGGCGGCGAGGCCGGGGGAGCGGGCCGATCACTCGAAGGAGTGAGGGCGGAGCGTCAGGACAGGGTCAGGTACGCGAGACTGCCCAGACCGGCCACGGTGCAGTAGATGGCGAACGGCGTCAGGGTGCGCGTCTCGAAGTACTTGGTCAGGAAGCGCACCGCGATGTAACCGGCCACGAAGGCGGCGACCGCCCCGGCCAGCACCTGCCCCCGGATGCCGTCCCCCGCGTGGCCCATCAGCGACGGCACCTTGAGCAGCGCCGCCGCCCCGATCACGGGGGTGGCCAGCAGGAAGGCGAAGCGGGCCGAGTCCTCGTGGCGCAGGCCCTTGAAGATGCCGGTGCTGATGGTGACGCCGGACCGGCTGATGCCCGGCAGCAGGGCCAGGATCTGCGCACCGCCGATGATCAGGGCGTGGGTCCAGCTCAGCTTGGTGATCCGCCGGTCCGACAGCTCGTCGGGGTGCAGTTCCTCGTCCCCGGGCGCGACCGCCTCGCCGGCCCGCCGTCGGCCGGAACCGCCACGGCGCAGCCGCTCGGCGACGTACAGCACCAGGCCGTTGAGGGTCAGGAAGATGGCGGCGGGGATCGGCTTGCCGAGCGACTCCCGGAACACCTTGTCCAGCGCGAGCCCGGCGATGCCGACCGGGATCGTCGCCACGATCAGCAGCCAGGCCAGCTTCTGGTCCACCGTCTCGATCCGCCGCTCGCGGACCGAACTGACGAAGCCGGATATGACCCGGACCCAGTCCCGCCAGAAGTAGACGACCAGCGCCAGCGCGGTCGCCAGGTGCAGCCCGATCAGCACGTTCAGATACGGGGAGTCCGCGGCGGAGACGTTGAGGTCGCGCTTCCAGGAGCCGCCGAGCAGCGCGGGCACCAGGATGCTGTGGCCGAGACTGGAGACCGGGAACAGCTCCGTGACGCCCTGCAGCAGGCCGACGCCGATCGCTTCCGGATAGGTGAGAACCGACATCTGCTGCCTTCGGCATGGGAGGTGGGACAGGTCGGTCTGAAAGTACTACAACGCTGTAGACCCTCCACCACCGCACTGCGCTTGTTCATCGCCACGATCCCCAGCGTTCACCGACGGCCGCGGGGATGAGCCCCGCGGCCGTCGTTCGCGGCTATGCCGCGAGCACCTCGGCCCGGTCGATCCGCTCGAGGGCGGGCGGGCCCGCCACCAGCCGGGCCGGCTGGACCGCGTTGTCCTGAGCCGGCGTCAGCTGCCGTCGCAGCCGCAGCGCCAGCACCACGATCAGCACCGTGCAGCCGCCCAGCGCCAGTACGTACGCCCCGGACAGGCCGGCCCCGACCAGCAGGACGCCGGCCGCCGGACCCATCGCCACCGCGACCTGCTTCACCAGCGAGTAGGCGGCGTTGTAGGTGCCGAGCAGATGGGCCGGGGCCAGGTCGGCGATGATCGGCCCGAGGGTGGGCGCGAGCAGCGCCTCGCCCACGCCGAACAGCACGTAGACGCTCAGCATGGCCACGGTCGCGACCGCCGCGTCCGCCCGGACCAGCCCGGCCACGGCGGCCGCCGCCCAGGCGGCCAGCCAGACCACGCCGGTCGCGGCGATGGCGGTGCTGCGACGCCGGCTGGCGGTCATCCGGACCACGATCATCTGCAGCAGCACGATGGTCAGGGTGTTCACGCCCAGTGCCAGGCCCAGCACGGACGGCGCGGTGCCGACCACGTCGGTGGCGTAGGCGGCGACGCCCGACTCGAACTGGCCGTAGCAGGTGAAGAAGATCAGCGCGGCGAGCACGCAGATCCGGACCATCGCCTTGTCCCTGAGCAGCGACCGGAAGTCCGCACGCGGAGCGGCGGCGGCCCGGCCCCCGGCGGCCGGCACGGCGACCGGCGCCGGCACCGCGACCGAGGCGGACCGCGGCAGCCGTACGGTGCCGGTGACCGCGGCGAGCACCAGGAACATCACGGCCTCGATGGTGAACAGCAGGGTCAGGCTCCCGGGCCGGTGCACGTCCACGATCTGCCCGCCGATCAGGGCGCCGACGCCCATCCCCAGGTTGACCAGGGTGAACTGCAACGCGAAGGAATGCGCCCTGGTCGCCGCGGTGGAGCAGCGGACGATCAGAGTCGCCAGGGCGGGCTGCACGGTGGCCACACCGGCACCGAAGAGGAAGGCCCCCATCAGCACGTGCGCGGCCCCGGTGGCGTGCCCGAAGGCCAGCGCGCCGGCGGCGGCCACGACCGCGCCGGCGACCAGCACCGGACGCGCGCCGTAGCGGTCGATGCCACGGCCGCCCAGCGGCAGCGCGACCAGCGCCGCCAGCGCGAACACGGTGAACACCAGCCAGGCGGTCATCGAGCCCAGACCGCGCACCTGGCTCACGTACACGAACATGTAGGGGGTGGTGAAGCCGCTGCCGAACGCGCTGAGCGCGTTCCCGAGCTGCACCCGGCGCAGCGTCCCCGCCGCCGTTCCGTACTGCCTGTCGTCTGTCTGCCGCATCGTGCGGGTCATGCTGCACCGCCCTTCACCGTGTGAGCTCACGCCCCCTTTAGGTTTCCTCCGAAAGAGTACACTACTAAAGTCTTCTTCAGGAAACCGTATAAGTAGGAAGTCTTTAGGGTCATGCGACACTGGGAGGTATGAGCGACACCGCAGGCATGAGCGCGCTGCCGGAACTCGAGATCAGCCAGCAGGTGGCGGCCTACCAGCGCGAGTTCCCCACCGTGGACCCTCAGGTCGAGACGATCACCTCGACGCTGACCCGGTTGGCCCGGCGGATGAACGTGGCCTACGACCGGCAGCTGAACTCGCTCGGCATCAGCTCGGCCGACTGGGAGGTGCTGAAGGCGCTGATCCTGGCCGGCAGCCCGTACCGGCTGGGGCCCGGTGAGCTGGCGAAGCGGCTGGGGCTGACGCCCGCCGCGATGACCCACCGGATCGACCGGATGGCGGCGGCGGAGCTGGTCACCCGGAGCCGGGACGAGAGCAATCGGGTCCGGGTGATCATCGAACTGACCGAGCTGGGCCGGGAGCGCTGGCTGGAGTCCATGCGGATGGCCGCGGTGTTCGAGGAGGACCTGCTGCGGGACGCGTCCGCGGACGAGCGGGCGGTGCTCTCCGGTCAGCTGGGCCGGATGCTCCGGCGGGTCGAGGAGCACCAGCCCGACGCGCTCGGCCGCTGCGACGACCTCGACGCCTGACGGGCCGTAACGGGGTACGACCAGGGGCGCGAGGGACCGTGCGTTGCCGACCACCCTCCACGGAGGATGGCCGCACGGTCTTTCGCGCCCCTGGTCGTACGACTGGTGGTGCGGGTAGTACGGGCGGTGCGGGTGGTGCCGGGGTCCCGGCTGTGCCGGGACCGGGGTCAGGAGCTGAGGCCGGCCGTCTTGAGCCAGTCGTCGGCGACCGTCATCGGGTCCGCGCCCTTGGCGCCGATCTTGGTGTCCAGGTCCAGCAGCGTCGCCGTGTCCAGCTTCGCGGACACCGCGTTCAGCGCGTCCACCGCGTTCTGCGGCAGGGTCTTCTGCGCCAGCGGGATCACGTTCTGGAAGCCGAAGAGGTTCTTCGGGTCCTTCAGCACGATCCAGTTGTCGGCCGTGATCGTGCTGTCCGTGGTGAAGATGTCGCCGACCTGGATGTCGTCGGACTTCAGCGCCGCCTCGGTGAGCGCGCCACCGGCGTCCAGCGCCTTGAAGCTCTTGAAGGTGAGCCCGTAGTCCGACTTCAGGCCGAGCAGCCCCTGCTGGCGGGTCTGGAACTCGGGAGCCCCGCCGAGGGTCAGGTCGCCCATGATCTTCTGCAGGTCGGCGATGCTGGAGTCGGCGGTGAGGTTGTACTTCGCGGCGGTCTTGGAGTTGACCGTCAGTGAGTCCTTGTCCTGGGCCGCGGCCGGGTTCAGCACCTTCAGGTTCGGCGCCAGCTTCGCCGACAGCTGGGTGTCCGTGTCGTCGGAGCTGGTCGGCGTGGCCGTCTTGTCCAGGTAGCCGAGCAGGTTGCCGTTGTACTCCGGCATCAGGGTGATCGAGCCGTTCTTCATCAGCCCGTAGCTGACCTCACGGCTGCCGATGTTCGGCTTGTACTGGACCGTCAGGCCCTTGGCCTTGAGTGCCTCGCCGTAGATGTCGGCGAGCAGGGTGCTCTCGGCGAAGTTGTTGGAGCCGATGACGATCGTGCCGCCCGCCGAGGCGGACGATCCCGCCAGCGGATTGCTGCTGCCGGCCGAGGAGGAGGAGCCGCAGGCGGCGAGCGAGACGGTTGCGGCAGAGGCGATGAGGGCTGCGGCTATACGAGTGGGACGGCCGCTGATACCGGTAGTGGTCACTGTTCCATTCCAGAATTTTGAGGAGGAGCGTGCTGTGCGCGGGTGAACGGCGGAGCCATGACTCACGGACGATCAAATATGTTCACGTCAAGGACAGTCAACTGACATCCAGTCACCGGACGGAGCCCGCAGACCGGGCTTCCGCTGCTGACCGGCAGTCACAACTGCCGCACAACTAGGCATAGTGCGACCCCCGTACCGGCTTCCGGAAGCAACTTGGCCGGTTCGTATCAGAATGTTCACAACCAGCTCTGACAAGCACGCCCGGGTCGGGGTACTCTCCCCGAACGGTCGCACGTTCGACGGGGGAACGGGTCTGGTCCACGCCCACGGGCCGGCAGGCGGCGTCACCCCATGTCAACTCACGGCCCGGAGCCGATCGAGGAGAATCGCTTGTCCCGCCAGGACGCGCGCCCAGCGATAACGGACGCACCCTCGACACCCCTGCCCGACCCCACCGGCCCGACCGACCCCACCGGCCCGGCCGACCCGTCCGGTCTGCCCGACGCCACCGGACTGCGCGCGCGAGCCGCGCGCCGACTGGACCGGATCCGGTTCCGGAACAAGCTCAACATCCTGGTCGTCGTGCCGCTCACGGTCATGTCACTGCTGTTTGTCCTCATCGTGGCCAACGAGATCGCCGCGGCCAGGGCGGCCGGGGACCAGGCCCAGCTGATCCGCGCCAGCGCGCAGGTCACCCAGCTGGTCGACGACGTGCAGGCCGAGCACCGCAACGCGCTGCTGCTCTGGGCCGGGTACGACCGGCGCGCCGACTACCAGGCGGCGCCCTCGCTGGACGCCTACCAGCGCACCCAGGGCGAGACCGACGCCCAGGCCGCCGCGGTCCGGGCGGCGTTCGGCTCGGCGCTCCCCGACGCCGAGGCCTCGGCGCTGGCCCAGGTCGACAGCCTCTCCTCGGTCCGTGCCCAGATCACCGCGGGCACCCTCCCGCCCGAGAACATCGACTCCGCCTACGGCCCGACCGCCGACGCGCTCATCGACGGCCTCGGGCTCACCTCCAGCACCGGCCGGGACGCCAGGACCAACGAGACGCTGGACGCACTGCTGCACGCGGACACCGCGCACGCCGCGTTCGAGACCAGCCTGGTCGCCGCGCAGACCGGCGACTCCAACGCCCTGATCGAGTTCCTGGCGGCGGTCGGCGACCAGCGCGCCTACACGGACTCCGCCCAGCGATTCGGGGTGCTGGCGACCGCGGACCAGGCCGTCCAGCTCGACGGGATCGACCACAACGGGGACGAGTCCTACCTGGACGGCCAGATCGCCATGCTGGACGTGGACCCGGCGGTCCTGGAGGCCCCCACCACCAAGCGCGGGATGGCGGACGCGGCCACCCAGGTCGACCAGACCTCGCCGCACATCCTGGGCGAGGCCGCCACCCGGCTGCAGATCACCGAGTCGCTGACCCTGCAGATCGCGGCCGGCGCCGACGACACCTCCAGCACCGCCTGGTGGTGGGCCATCTCCCTGCTCGCCGCAGCGCTGCTGATCTTCGCGACCTGGCTGGTGCTGTCGGTGCTGATCCGGCACTCGGTGGTGCGCCCGGTGCAGCGGCTCACCAGCGCCGCCCGCAAGGTGGCGGCGGTCTCCGAGCAGGAACTGTCCCGGGTCGCCGACGACGACGCGGTCGACGAGAGCCCGGCCCGGCTGGAGGCCGTACCGGTGCTGGCCCAGGACGAGCTCGGCGAGCTGGCGACCGCCTTCAACCAGGTCCAGGTCACCGCGGCCGGCCTGCTGGAGCGCCAGGTCACCAGCCGGCGCAACATCGCCGAGATGTTCGGCAACATCGGCCGCCGGGTCAGCAACCTCACCACACGTCAACTCACGCTGATCGACGCGGTCGAGCGCGAGGAGACCAACCCGGACCTGCTGGAGCAGCTCTACCGGATCGACCACATCGCCGTCCGCATGCAGCGCAACGCCGACAGCCTGATGCTGCTGGCCGGCATCCGCGAGTCCGAACTGGACGGGCGGCCCGCGTCGGTGACCCACGTGGTCCGGGCGGCGCTCGGGCAGATCGAGGGGTACCAGCGGGTCCAGCTGCGGGTGGAGACCGATGCCACGGTCTCCCCCGACATCGTCGGCGACCTGGTGCTGATGCTGGCCGAACTCCTGGAGAACGCGGCCTCGTTCTCCCCCGCCCACAGCACCGTCGAGGTGGCCGTACGGGTGTCGCCCGACGGCCGGGCCCTGGTCGAGATCGTGGACCACGGGCTGGGCATGGGCTCGGAACGGCTGGCCGAGGAGAACGCCCGGCTGGTGCGGCGCGAGCGGCTCGACCTGGTACCGACCAAGGTGCTGGGCCTGTTCGTGGTCGGCACCCTGGCGCGGCGCTGGGGCGTCACCGTCGTCCTCACCAGGACCACCGGCGGCGGCGTGACCAGCCTGGTCTCCGTCCCCGCCGCGCTGCTCACCGCCGCATCGGCCCCGGTTCCGGCCGCGGCCGCCACCGCGACGGCCGCCGCACCGACGAGGGAGGCCCCCGCCACCGCGCCGGCGACGGCGACCTCAACCGAGACCCCGGCCACCGCCGCCGCACCCCCGACGGCCGCCCACCCGGCAGCGGCACCCCCCGCCGCCACCGCACCCCCGGCGCTCACCGGTCCGACGCCCCTGCCGCACCCCGAGCCCGCGCCCACGGCGCCGGGCGGCCTGCCACGCCGCACCCCGACGCGCCGGACCGCCGACGACCCCACGCCGCCGGCCCCCGCCGCAGCCGCCCCCGCCGCCGGTTCCGCCGCCGCGCCCACCCCCGCCGGGTCCGCCCCCGCATCCACCCCCACCGCGCCCGCACTCGCCGGGTCCGCCGCCGCGCCCGCATCCACCCCCACCCCCACTGCCGCGCCAGCACCCGCCGCACCCGCCGCTGCCGCATCGGCCGCCGCGCCCGCACCCGCCGCCGCGACCCACGCGCACGCCGCGGACACCTCCGCGCCGGCCGCACCCGCGCCGGACGAGGCCACCGCGCGGCCCTCGGCCCCGCAACCCCCCGGTGGCAGCAGCCAGTTGCGGCGCCGCGTACGCGGGGCCACGCTCAACCCGGGGAGCACCGCCCGGCCGGACATCATCCCGACCGCACCGCGGACCGAGGTGGACGCCGAGGCCGTGCGCTCCTCGCTGGAGGAGTTCGAGGCCGCCGTCGACCGCGCCGAGCGCGACAGCACCCTCACCGATCTGCGCATCACCCCGCCCGTGGCACGACCCCGCCCTGACACCGATCCGCACCACGACACCGATCCGCACCTCGAACTTCCGGAAGGAGTGGGCCCGTGAGCACGCCCACCGACGACGCAGCCGCCACGACGCCCACAGCCGGGGCGCCGGCGGATCCGAGCGACCTCCGCACCGCGGCCGCCGACTTCACCTGGCTGCTGAACCGGTTCGCGACGGACACCGCAGGCGTGGTCGACGCCATCGCCGTCTCCTCCGACGGCCTGCTGATCGCGGTCTCCCGGCTGCGTGACCCGGCCGACTCGGAGCGGCTCGCGGCCATCGTCTCCGGCATCACCAGCCTGGCCGCCGGCGCCTCGGGCAACTACGGCCTGGGCGCGCTGAACAAGGTCATCATCGACCTGGAGGGCGGGCACCTGCTGGTCTCGGCCATCGGCAACGGCTCGGTGCTCGGCGTGGTGGCGTCCAAGGAGGCCAAGCTCGGCAACATCGCCTACGAGATGACGCTGTTCGCCAACCGGGCCGGGGCCGCCCTCAGTCCGCAGCTGATCATCGAGTTGAAGAACGGCGTAGGCGCCCCAGCGGGCGGATAGTCCGGTCATACTCATAGTCATGACGGATCATCATCAACCGGGAGCGAGCCGGAAAGGACGAGCATGGTGGGTGGCACAGCGACCACCGAGGGCGGGTACGAAGCCCCACAGCCTGGGCTCGTACGTCCGCTGCGCCCGTATGTGATGGCGGACGACCCGGCTCCCGAACCGCACCCGGCGCAGCAGCCGGACCCGGTGCGGCAGCCGACCGTGGAGCCGGCGCAGTCCGTGCGGCAGCCTGCCGTACCGCAGCCGCCGCAGTCACCCGTTCCGCAGCCATCCGTACCGCAGCAGCCCGTACCGGCCGGGCCGGAGGCACCACCGGTGCCGACGGCGCCGCCGGCGGACCGCAGCAGCCTGGCCGTCCGGCCGTTCCTGCTCACCGCCGGCCGGGTGGCCGGAGCGGGCTCGGACAGCGCCGCCACGCCCCCGCTTCCGCTGGAGACCCAGGTGGTCGCCACCGCGGAGGGCCTGTCCGCCCTGGACGGGCCGGACGCGCTCGCCTTCGAGCACCGGGCGATCGTGGCGGCCTGCCGGGTTCCCCAGTCGCTCGCCGAACTCGCCGCCCGCCTGCGGCTGCACCTCAACGTGGTCCGGGTCATCGCCGACGACCTGCGTGGCGCCGGCCAGTTGACCGTCCACGTGCCGCAGGCCAGCACCGCTCACGACGTCTCCGTACTGCGAAGGGTTATCGATGGTCTCCGCGCCGTCCCCGACTCCAGAGGGATCCCGTGTGACAACCGCCCTGCCTAGCACGGGCGTGGGGGCCCCCCCCGGCCCGCCCCCCCCCCCCCCCCCCGCCCCCCCCCCCCCCCCCCCCCGGGCCCGGCCGCTGGGGTTGGGCCGGGGGGGGGGGGGGGGGGGGC
>NZ_JBGCCS010000055.1:0-34113 GCF_041262645.1 Streptacidiphilus sp. EB129 | reverse complement strand
TGCTGCGCCTCGGTCGCCCGCTCACTCGGCCCCGCCAGCACCGACTCCCGGATCGCACCCAGCTCCGCCACGCGCCCCCGGCTGTCGCCACCGGCCGACTCGGCCTCACGCGCCTCACGCACAACGGTCATCTGTCCGCACTCCAAGTCTGTCCGAATGCCCGCCCGAACGCCCGTTCGACAGCTTGCCGAGAAGGCGGACCAGCCCACAGTCCGACGATACGAGGCCCACGTCACGGAGACGGGGGTCGGTTTCGTACAACACCTGGCGCGAATAGCTGGTGGGGCTGGACAGGAGGCCGCCCCCGTCGCACGCCTTCCACCTGCGCGCACGCCCCCGACCTGCGGGTCCTTGGTCGAAAACAATCTTTGGAAGGTTCAGACGGTTTTCACAAAAGAGCACTAGGGTTCGCGTCATGCCCACCTCCAGCCCCACCGACTTCCCCCAGCCCTCCGAGCCCACTGGGCCGGTGCCGGGCACGACGCCGACGGTCGAGTCGGCCCCCACTGTCGCGATCACGAAGGTCCCGGGAGGTGCGCAGCCGCCGGTTCCGCCGCAGCCCACCGCGCCGGTCTGGACGCCCCGTCCGCACGAGCAGCTCAGCCCGGAGGACAAGGACCTCACGGACCTGACCGACGACGAGCTGGAGGCTCTGACCGCCGACTCCGTCTCCACCGGGGTGCTCGGCGGCGCCGCCGCGATCGTCAGCGGCGTGCTCGGCCTCGCGTCGATCACCGGGACCTGGCTCGGCAGCCAGGTCAACGATCGCGAGAAGCTGATCGGCAGCATCAACTCCGGCGGCAAGTCGCCGGCCGTGCAGCTCTCCGAGGGCTACACCAAGCCGTGGCACATGATGGCCGCGTTCAACGGCATGTTCGCCCTGGTCGCCATCGTCGTCGGCGTCGCCGTACTGTTCGCCGGACGCTTCCTGGCCACCCGGCCTCTGCCGAACTGGGTCCGCGCGGTGGCCTGGGCCGGCCTGGCCCTCGGCCTGCTCGGCGTGCTGGTGTCCTGCGGCGTGTACTTCGGCTGGTTCACCAGCACCATCACGCTGCCGGCCGCCAGTACGGCCAGCACCGGCCAGTAACCGGAACCGGCTGCTGACAGCCCGGCGACCGCCAATTCGGCGACACGGTCGACCCCCACCTACGACCTGCAGTAGCGGACCCGCCCGCCCGGCGCACCGTCCGGCTCCCGCCCGGAGCCGGTGCGCCGGGCGGCGTGGTGTCCGCCCCTCGTACGGGCGAATGCGCCCGCCGCGCCGTCGTGTCAACGGCACGACCGGGCCGTCCGTCGCCACCGTTGCCGGTATGACCTCGTTCACGAAGCCGCTGGTCCGCGCGATGGCCGCGCTGGCCCTCACTTCCACCCTCATCGGTCTGCAGGCCCCGGCCGGTACCGCGGCCGCCCCGCCGATCGCGGGTGCCCAGTACGTCCAGGGTGTCCAGTACGTCCAGCTCCAGCACCCGGTGCCGGCCTCGCCGCGCGAGGTGACCGAGATCTTCTGGTACAACTGCCCGCACTCCTACCTGCTCGCGCAGCCGCTGCGGGACTGGGCGGCCCGGCAGAACCCGCCGGTGACGATCCGCCACATCCCGGCAGCCTGGCCCGACAGGCCGGACATGATGGGCTACGCCCGGGTCTACTACACCCTGGACCGGCTGGGGCTGGCCGACAGCATGGAGCAGGCGGTGTTCCACGCGGTCCGGGACGAGCACTGGGACCTGACCCAGCCCGACGCGCTCAGCGAGTGGGCGCAGCTGCAGGGCATCGACGAGCAGCAGCTGATGGACGCCTGGAACTCGCCCGAGGTGCAGCAGGAGGTGCAGGCCGCACCAGCCCTGCGGGAGCGCTACGAGGTGCACGAGATGCCCAGCGTGATCATCGGCGGCACCTACCGGACCTCACCGTTCATCGCACCCGGCGGCGTGCAGGGGACCGTCCCGGTGGTCGACTACCTGCTGCGCCGCAGCCGCTGACGCGCGGACGACCGCGACGGTGGCGTGCCCGGTGTCGGCCGGGTACGCCACCGTCGCGGTCGTTCCCGCTACGCCGGGCGGCGGCGCAGCAGGGTGACGGCGAGGAGTGCGGAGAGCAGCATCAGCGCCGCACCGCCCAGGGCCGCCGCGTGCATCCCGTGCACAAACGCCTCCCGGGCCGCGTCGAGCACCTGGGCACGTGCCGCTCCGGGGAGCTGTGCGGCGACCGACTCGGCGCCGCCGAGGGTCTGCTGGGCCGTCTGCCGCGCCGTTCCGGTGATCGCGGCGGGGAGCAGCGTCCGTGCGTCGCCCCGGTAGACCGCCGCACCGATGGTGCCCAGCAGGGCCATGCCGCAGGCTCCGCCGAACTCGGTGAAGGACTCCATCAGGGCGGCCGCCGTACCGGCCCGCTCCTCGGGGGCCGCGCTGAGCAGGATCGTGGAGACCAGCGACATCACCATGACCAGGCCACCCGCTTCCAGGCTGGCGCCGAGGAGGATCAGCCAGACTCCGGAGTGCGCCTGAGCCTGCGTCATCACCCCGAGGCCGGCCGCCGCGACGACGAACCCGATGGCCAGGACGACGGCCCGGTCGAGCGTCTTCGCCAGCACCGCGGCCAGCGGTGCGCAGCCGCCGACGGTGACCGAGGGCAGCAGGCTCCACAGCGCGCCGACCAGCGGGCTCAGTCCGAGCACGGCCTCCAGGTACTGGGTGGTGAACACGGCGATGCCGACCATCGCCACCATGGCCAGGGTGTTCATCAGCAGGGCGCCGCTGAAGGCACGGCTGCGGAACAGCGCCATGTCCAGCAGCGCGCCGGGGTGGCTGTACTGGCGGCGGACGAAGACCACGCCGACCGCGAGGCCGGCCACCAGGGCGACGACGGGGAGCACGGCGAGGCCGTTGTTGGCCAGTTCCTTGATGCCGTAGATGGTCGGCAGGATCGCGGCGAGCGACAGCAGCGAGCTGACGATGTCGAAGGGCTCGCGGTCCGTGCTCTTGGTCTGCGCGCTCTTGGTCTGCGTGCGCTTGGTCTGCGTGCGCTTGGTCTGCGTGCTCCTGGTCTTCGTGGTGCTGGTCTCCGGCAGCAGGAGCGGGCCGAGGACCAGCAGCAGGGCCATGGCCGGCAGGTTGACCAGGAAGACCGAACCCCACCAGAAGTGCTCCAGCAGGACCCCGCTGAGCACCGGGCCGAGGGCGATGCCGCCGGTCATCACCCCGGTCCAGGCGGTGACCGCCTTGGCGCGCTGGGCCTCGTCCTTGAAGAGGCTGCGAATCAGGCCGAGGGTGGAGGGCATCAGCGTCGCGCCGCCGACGCCGAGCAGTGCCCTGGCCCCGATCAGCATCACGGCGCTGGTCGAGTAGGCGGCGAGGACGGAGGCCGCGCCGAACGCCGCCGCACCGATGAGCAGCAGCTTCCGGCGGCCGATGCGGTCACCCAGGGCACCCATGGTGATCAGCAGGCCGGCCAGGACGAAGCCGTACATGTCGAGGATCCACAGCTGCTGGGTGCTGCTCGGGTGGAGCGCGCCGCCGATGAACGGGACCGCGAAGTAGAGCACGGACACGTCCATGGAGACCAGCAGCAGCGGCAGAACCAGGACGCCGAAGGCGGCCCACTCCCGGCGCCCCGCACGGGGCCCCGCCGCGGTGCCGGCCGCGGCAGTACCGGCCGCCGCGGGGCCGTTCGAAGTCCGGGCCGGGGTCCCGTCGGTGGCGGGGTTCTCGGCCGGTCCCGCCGTGGCGGGTTCCCGTGCTGGTGCCGTCCTGGTCATCGCTGCTCGTCCCCTCGTTGTGGCCGCACGCCAATTGCGTATGCCATACGCACTACTGCGTAAGGTATACGCAATGCGGCGACACCGTCAACGACGGACCGTGCACCGGCCGTCCCCTCGGGCGACTGCCACCCCGGGGCCTCGCCTCGGGCGGCCGACGCGTCAGGAGTACTCCGCCAGGCGCGGCCTCACCCCCAGCACGACCAGCAGCAGCGCCGGCCCCAGCGCAACCGGCGCGATGGCGGTCCAGTCGGACAGGTCGTCGCCGGCGGCCTGCACCCCGGAGTCGAAGACCGCCGCCCGCTGCGCCGCGAGGTCACCCAGTCGGCTGCTGAAGTCGAAGTAGGCGAAGGCGATCTGACCACGCGTCACACCGGTCAGCTGCACTGCCGCCTGGTCCGGCTGCCCGCCCTGGGCCAGCGACCGCAGGGTGGAGTCGGCGGTCAGGAACGCCGCCTCCGGGCCGGAGGCCACGCCCGAGCCCGGGACGCCCGTGAGCTCGCCGGGAAGCTGCCGCGTCATCACGTCGAACTGCTGCTGCAGGGACGGCCGGTAGGCGCCGTCCACCAGCCACCGGCTCTCCACCGCCTCGGCGTTCGCGGACGAGACCTGCGCCTGCGCCACGGCCGCGGCCGGGGCGTAGCCGTCATGAACGGCGCCAACGATCCGCCCGGCCGCTCCCAGCAGTGCCAGCCCCCCGGCCAGCGCCACCGCCAGCAGCGCCGCAGTGGCGGCCAGCAGCGCCGGGTTCAGCAGCCGGCCATGCCGCCTCGCCACATCGACCTGCCACCAGACCATCAGCACCAGCGCGACCAGTCCGATCAGGCCCAGCAGCAGCGCCCCCAGCCGGGCATGGTCCGCCGCCGCCGAGCGGTCCGCCGAGACCTGCTGGTCCGCGCCGGCCAGCAGTCCGCGCACGGTCGGCAGCAGAGTCTGCTGCAGCAGCCCTTCCGCCTGGTCGTAGTAGTCCAGGGCGAGTACCGGCGGACGGCCGACCACCGGGTCGGTCTGGCTGGTCGCCGAGAACTCCTCGGTTCCGGTCAGGGCGTCATAGGAGGACAGGCTGTCCAGCAGCGACTGGACCGCCGAGCGGCCCGCCGTGTCGGAGGTCTGCGCCAGCAGCGTCAGGTCGCCGCCGAGTCGGCTGCGGTCGGCCTGGGCGGTGAGCGAGGCCAGCACTCCGTCGTCGACCAGGGTGGGCGGCTGGCCGTCGGCCGGCGGGGCCGCCGAGTAGCCGACCACCAGCGACTTGGCGTGCTGCGCGTCGAGGTCAGCGAGAGTCTGGTAAAGATCTGCGGCAGCGGCGGCGCGGGGCCGTGACACCGAGGCCAACTCGTGCAGATCGGACTGCGCCGTACTGAACGAGATCAGCGCGCAGGCGAGCAGTGCCGCGATCAGCAGCAGCGCGGCGGCGGCCTGGACCCGGAGCCGGACCACCGGCCCGCCCCCGCGCTGCCGGCGCCGCCAGCGGCCCCCCAAGGACTGCGGCGTTCGTTCGTGCCGGACGGATGACGGTGGGACGGTCGACGCCGGTGCGGACACGGCGGCCGGAGCGGATGCAGTGGTCGCAGTCACTCCGGCAACGCTACGAAGTTCCGGCGACCGCCCGCCGACCCGATGGGAGACGGAGGGTGAACGGACTGTCACAGGACCGAACGACGACCCGGCTCCCGGCCGGGGACGGCTGATGAGACCGCCCGAGGGGAAGTAAGAGTTGTGTTACCCCGGTCACTCGGGGGCGGTTGGGGGTGTGATCATTGCACCGGATAGCGTTGCCCCGCAGCAGACAGGTCGACCGTCGGCCAATGAGCCATCATCACCAGGAGTCCCCTTGAGCGCGAACGCAGCCCTCTTCGGCTCCTCGTGGCTCCTGATCATCGCCTTGCTCGCCGTGCTGGCCGACGCCTTCATGCCGCTGATCCCGGACGGGTCGCTGGTCATCGCCGCCACCCTGGACACCTCCCGCTCGGCCCCCTCGCCGGTGCTGATGGCGTTCGCCGTCGCGCTGGCCTCCTTCTCCGGGGACCTGCTGCTGCTCCGCGCGGCACGGCGCGGCGCCGGCTGGGCCCAGCGGCGACTGGACCGCAGGCCGGGGGCCGCGAGCGCGGCGACCCACATCCTGGAACTGCTGGAGACCAAGCCGGCCCGCACCATGCTGCCGCTCCGCTTCGTCACCGGCGGACGCTCCGTACTGGACCTGACGATCGGAACCACCACGCGGCCGCTGCGCCGCTTCATCCAGTGGTCGGCGGTGTCCTCGGCGGTCTGGGCCTGCTACATCGTCGGCCTCGGCTACCTCAACGCGCACACCTTCAACACCAGTTGGCTGAGCTTCGGGGTGTCCTGCCTCACCGCGACGGTGGTCAGCGCGCTGATCGCCCGCTGGGTGCAGCGCGAACGCCGCACCATCCGCGCCGCCCGCACCGCCACCGAGACGGACGAGGCAGAGGAAGCGGTCCTCCCGGCGGCCTGACCGCCGGGACGGACATCGTCGACAGCCGTGGCCGGGTCAGGCCGGCAGCCGCCAGTCCACCGGGGTCAGCCCGAGGTCGGCCAGGCCCTTGTCGATCTGCGAGAACGGCCGGCTCCCCAGGAAGAGCTTCGCGGACAGCGGGGACGGGTGCGCCCCCTGCACCACCACGTGGCGGGTGGTGTCGATCAGCGGAAGCTTCTTCTTGGCGTAGTTGCCCCACAGCACGAACACGGCCGGCTCGGCGCGGTCGTTGACCGCGCGGATGACCGCGTCGGTGAACTGCTCCCAGCCCTTGCCCTTGTGCGAGTTGGCCTGGTGCGCGCGGACCGTCAGCACCGCGTTGAGCAGCAGCACCCCCTGGTCCGCCCAGGACTGGAGGTTCCCGTGCGCGGGCGCGGGGATGCCCAGATCGGCTTCCAGCTCCTTGTAGACGTTGCGGAGCGACGGCGGGATCCGTACCCCGCGCTGGACCGAGAAGCACATGCCGTGCGCCTGGTTGTCGTCGTGGTACGGGTCCTGCCCGAGCAGCAGCACCTTGACCTTGTCGTAGGGGGTCGACTCCAGGGCCGAGAACACCTGGCCGACCGGCGGGAACACCTGCTGCTCGGCGCGCTCCCCCGCGACGAACCCGGCCAGCTGGTGGAAGTACGGCTTGGCCGTCTCCTCGGTGAGCACCCCGCGCCACGACTCGGGCAGCACGAACTCGTCGAGGGCGGTCTGGTCAGGTGACGACATGGTGGATGGCCTCCGCGGTACTCGTTCGATCCGACTGCACCGACCGTATCGGTCCGCACTGACAACGCCCCAAACGGACCGCTCAACTCCCGTGCGCCCGCAGGCCGGGCTCCGCAGCCCGGTCCTGCGCACGCATGCGCTCGAAGGCCACCTCGACCCCGTCCAGGATCAGCTCCAGCCCCCAGGCGAAGCCCTCGTCGGGGTCGGGGCGGTCGTCCGCCTCGGCGACGAAGCGGGCCAGCAGCGGGTGCTCGCCCTCGGCCAGGACCGTCATCAGATAGGGGCCGACAACACCCCGGTACTCGTCCTCGGTCTGGCCGGTGTGCCGGGCCGCCTCCGCCTCGGCGATCTCGGTCAGCACCACGCCGCGCACCCAGGCGATCAGCGTCCCGGTCAGCCGGGACATCTCGTCGATGCTGAGACCCTGGCCGTCCAGGACACCCAGCAGACGTTCGGTACGGCGCAGTACGTTCGGCCCCAGCGGCGGCCGGCTGGCGGAGATCGGCAGGACCCAGGGGTGGGTCAGCATCAGCCGCCGGTAGCCGTGTGCGATGCCCCGGAGGTCCGCGCGCCAGTCGTCGGTCAGCGGGTCCCCCAACCCGCCTCCCCCACCCATGACCTGATCCGTCATCAGGTCGAGCAGGTCATCCTTGGTCTCGACATAGCGGTAGAGCGACATGGTGCCCACGCCGAGCTCGGCCGCGATCCGGCGCATCGACACCGCCTCGACACCCTCCGCGTCGGCCAGCGCGACGGCGGAGCCGACGATGGCGTCGAGGCTCAGCGACGGCTGCGGCCCGCGTCCGCCGGTCCGCATCCGGCCCCAGACCGGCGGGCGCGGTGCACCGGGCACCGGCGTCGGTTTCTGCGCGGCCACCGGGCGCCTCCTCGCTGCGTCGACCCGTGGGTAGTGCGTACATGGTACGCATCTCAGCCGCTGCGCACCGCGCTGAGGTGGGCGAAGACCACCACGTTGCCGGTGTACTCGGCGTGCGCGCGGTCGAAGCCGCCGCCGCAGGTGATGATCCGCAGCTGGGCGTCGGGGGCGGGCGCATACACCTGGGCCCCGGGGAAGGCCGCCTTGGGGAAGGAACGCACCTGGTCGACGGTGAACACGGCGGTGCTGCCGTCCACCCGCGCGACCTCGATCGCGGCGCCGGGCTTCAGCGCCGACAGGTTCCAGAACACGGCCGGGCCGGTGGCGGTGTCGACATGCCCGACCAGGACGGCGGTGCCGGCCTCGCCCGGGGTGGCCGAGTCGCGCAGCCAGCCGGCCGTGCCCGGCTGCGAGAACGGCGGCAGTTCGGGCCGCCCCGCGCTGTCCATGCCGAGGCCGAGCAGCGGCGCGGTCAGGGCGATCGAGGGCACCGCGAGCTGGATCGGCGTGGACCGGGCCACCGGCGCGTGCCCGGCACCGGCCGGAGGTGCGCCCGGTCCCGCCTTCGGCGCAGCAGCCCCACCGCGCGCACCCCTGCCGGCCATGGCCTGCCCTGCCGCGCCCTGCCCTGCCGCGCCCTGCCCCGGCGCGCCCTGCCCTGCCGCAACCTGGCCGGGCCCACCCGGGCCCCGCGCGCCCTGCCCTGCCACACCCTTACCGGGCCCACCCGGGCCCGGCCAACCCTGGCCTGGCGCGCCCCGCCCGGGCCCACCCTGGCCGGGACCGCCCTTGCCGGCGGCACCGGCCACGGCGGAGGCCCGGGACGTGCCCCGCGCCGCGTGCGCCGCCGCCGCACGCGCCCCCGCCGCACGCGCGCCGGCCGGCACCGCGCCGGCCGGCACCGCGTCGGAGCCGGCCACCGCCGCCGGATGCAGCGGCAGGACCGCTCCCACCGGGGCCACCGCGGCCGGATCGGCCACGCCGAGCAGGGACCCGCCGAGCGACAGCGCGAGCAGCGCCGCCGAGACCATGCCGAACGGCCGAAGCAGCCCCGGCCGCCGCAACGGTCCCGGCGGCTGCGCCGGTCCCGGCCGGTCAGCCACGACCCGCTCCACGGAGCCGACGCCGCAGCAGCAGCAGTCCGCCGACGGCGGCCGTGCCGGTCAGCGCGAGCGAGCCGGCCGAGCGCACACTCCCCAACGGCACGCTACCCAGCCGCTCACTACCCCACGACACGCTGCCCAGCCGCGCGCTGCCCAACGGCACGCTGCCCAGCCGCGCACTCTCCAGCCGCGCGGTCCCCCGCCGCGCGCTGCCGAGCCCCGCCGCGCCGAGGCCGCCCGCCTCCGTACCGGCGGCCACCCGGGCGACCGCCCGGGTGGCGCCCCAGCCGCCGCCGGTGTCCAGGCCGCCCAGCTCCGCGACCCGCAGCGTGCCCACCGCGACGACCTTGCCGCCGCAGCTGTCGACGACGCGGTAGCCGCCCGGCTCGGTGTCCCCGCCGACCCGGGCCTCGGCGAACAGCCCGCCGTCCGCCGCAGGCGCCAGCAGGACCGGGGCGCCGAAGGCCGGGGAGGTGACGGTGCCGGTATTGGCGCCCTCGCAGGGCGCGAAGGTACGCAGGTCGACGGTCCCGCCGGGGCGGGTGGTGCCCGGGTCCAGGGTCAGCACGTCGGGGTCGGCGGCGCCGTTGTCGGTGGTCACCAGCGAGGTGACCTGACCGGCGCCGCCCTGGCCCCCGCCCGTCGCGGCGACGGCGGGAGCGGCGGCCGTCAGCACCAGCGCGGACACCGCCGCACCGGTGAGGGCTGCGCAGAGCGTGGCCATCGGGATTCCTCTCGGTCCTGGGCAGCCGCGGCAGGATCTCGGCAGTTCACCCATACCAGAGCAAAATATGACGATTCATCCACTTCCGTACGTACGACATGCCGCCGCCCGGTGGACCGGGCCCAGCCCTTCGGGTGACCCGGTACGCCGATCGGCCCCGTTACTCGTAGTCGCACGAGCAACGGGGCCGACGGCAGCGCACGCTGACACCCGGTCAGCGGCGAGGGTTCAGATCTCGCGGAGGGGGTCAGATTTCCCCGATCAGCTCCACCACGGACTTCAGCACCCGCGACGGCCGGTACGGGAAACGCTCGACCTCGGACTCCTGGGTCAGCCCGGTCAGCACCAGCACCGTCTGCAGACCCGCCTCCATGCCGGACTTGATGTCGGTGTCCATCCGGTCGCCGATCATCGCCGTCGACTCGGAGTGCGCGTTCAGCGTGTTCAGCGCCTCCCGCATCATCAGCGGGTTGGGCTTGCCCACGAAGTACGGGTCCACGCCGGTCGCCTTGGTGATCAGCGCCGCCACCGAGCCCGTCGCCGGGAGCACGCCCTCGGTGGAGGGGCCGGTCTCGTCGGGGTTGGTGCAGATGAACCGGGCTCCGTCGTTGATCAGCCGGATCGCCTTGGTGAGCGCCTCGAAGCTGTAGGTACGCGTCTCGCCGAGCACCACGTAGTCCGGGTGGCTGTCCGTCAGCACGTAGCCGATCTGGTGCAGCGCCGTGGTCAGCCCGGCCTCACCGATGACGTAGGCGGTGCCGCCGGGCCGCTGCCCGTCCAGGAACTTCGCGGTGGCCAGCGCGGAGGTCCAGATGCACTCCTCGGGCACGTCGAGACCCATCCCGGCGAGCCTGGCGTGCAGGTCGCGCGGGGTGTAGATGGAGTTGTTGGTCAGCACCAGGAAGGGCTTGCCCGAGTTCCGCAGCGCGGTGATGAACTCGTCCGCGCCCGGGATCAGCGTCCCCTCGTGGACCAGGACCCCGTCCATGTCCGTCAGCCAGGACTCGATCGGCTTGCGTTCCGCCACGTCCGTATCTCCGTACCTCTAGGAATGGCTGCCCCGACGATCACAGCCTATCGGCGCGACCCGCTACTGCGCCGCCCGTCCCGCCTGGCGGGACGCCAGCAGCGCCGGCAGGTCCGCCACCGAGGCCAGCACGTCGGTGGCCCCGTCCGCCCAGAGCCGGTCGGCGTCGTGCGCGCCGGTCAGCACTCCGGCCACCACGCCGGCCCCGGAGCGGACGCCGCAGAGCATGTCGTAACCGGTGTCGCCGACGACCGCCATCGCGCGCACGTCGTCCGCGCCGCCGGTGCGCAGCAGCGCCGCCAGCGCCAGGTCCGGGTACGGACGGCCGCGGCCGCCCGCGTCGGCCGGGCAGAGCGCCAGGTCGACCAGGCCCTGCCAGCCCAGCGCGTCCAGGATGCGCTGCTGGGTCGGGCCGGAGAAGCCGGTGGTCAGCACGACCGTCAGGCCGGAGGCCCGCAGCTGCCGGATGGTGTCCTCGGCGCCGGGGAGCGGGGCGCAGTGGCCCTGGTCGACCAGCTCCGCGTACGCCTTCTCGAAGGCCTGGTTGGCCTGCTGGGCCTGCTCCTCACTGGCGAAGAGGTGCCGGAACACCGAGATCTTGCTCTCGCCCATGGTGGTGCGGACGTAGTCCAGCATGCCCTGGTGCTCGGCGCCGCCGGCCGGCACGCCGAGTTCGGCGGCCGCCGCCTCGAAGGCCCGCTCGACGAGTCCGTCGTCGGCGACCGTGGTACCGGCCATATCAAGTACGACCAGGCTGGTCGCGGTCTGCTGCGTGCTCATCAGAGCCCCATCTCGTCACAGGTGGCCTCGCCGATCGCCGGCGAGCAGGTCATTCCCCGGCCTCCGGGGCCGGTCACCAGCCAGACGCCGTCGCGCACCCGCTCGCGGTGCACCACCTGCGTGGTGTCCCGGCACTGCGCGTACACGCCGGCCCAGCGGCGCCGGATCGTCGGCAGCGGACGGCCGAGCACCCGCTCCGCCAGCTCCGCGAGGTAGGTGTACGGGTCCTCGACGGTGTCGAAGCCGAACGGCTGGTCGTACTCGTGGGTGTCACCGATGGTCAGCGAACCGTCCGCGCGCTGCACCATCAGCAGCTGCATCCGGTGCTCGGCGGCGGTCGGGTGCTGCGGCTGGCCGGCGTTCAGGGCCTCCAGCGCGCCGCCCGCGTAGGCGGGGTAGTAGCGGAAGCTGTCGCCGTCGGCGACCGAGGTGGTCAGCATCTCGTCCAGCGGGTCGGTCTGCATCATCTGCAGCCGGACCCGGCGCACCGGCAGCTCCGGGGCCAGCTCGCGGACCAGTCCGCCGAGCCAGGCGCCGGTGCAGAGCACCACCTGGTCGCCGGTGTGCAGCTCGCCCCGGTCGTCGCGCACCGAGCGCTCGCCGACGATCTCGCGGACCTCGCGGCCCCCGAGGAAGGTGTAGCGGCCGGACTCGCGCAGCCGGTCCTGCAGCGCACGCTGGGTGACCCGGGGCTCGACCTGGGCGTCGTGCGGGCTCCACAGCGCGCCGAGCAGCCCGTCACCGCGCAGCGCGGGGTTGGCCTTGCGGGTCTCCGCCTCGTCCAGCAGCTCCCAGCCGCGCACGGCGGCGTCCGGCCGGGCGGCCACCTCGGCCGCGACCGCGTGCTCGGCCTCGGTGCGCAGCACGGTCAGCGACCCGCTCGCCCGGAAGCCGACCGCGGGCACCTCGGCGGCTATGCCCTCCCACAGCTGACGCGCCCTCAGCGCGGTGTCCAGCTCCGGGCCTTCGGCCCGGCCGCCGACCCACACCAGACCGAAGTTGCGCACCGAGGCGCCGCGCGCCTGCTGCTCCCGCTCCAGGTGGACGACCTCATGACCGCGCTGGACGGCATGCCAGGCATGCATGGTCCCCAGCGCTCCTGCTCCTACGACGATGACTCTCACAGGTCAGACCTTCGATCGCGTAGATGTTCCGGCGGGGCCGTCCCGGTGAACCCAGCATGAACACCCCAGCACGTTTGGACTAGACCCGTTACCGTTTCGATATCCCAACCGGGACAGAATCGGCCTTTCACGGCCCACCCGCCGGTCACTCGGCGGCGGCGCCCAGTTCCGCGGTGAAGCTGAACCGGTCCCCCCGGTAGAGCGTGCGCACCCGCTCGAAGCGGCGTCCCAGCTCGTCCCAGCTGCGGCGGTGCAGCAGCAGCATCGGCAGCGCCGGCGGGGTGCCGACCAGCAACGCCTCCCGGGGGGTGGCCAGCACCGTCTCGATCCGCTCCTGGCCGCCACCCGGCAGCAGCCCGCAGGCCTCGCGGGCGTAGGCGTAGAACGAGGACGCCGGGTCGAAGTCGCGGTCCAGGCCGGGCAGCAGGGCCACCGGGGCATAGGTGCTCTCCAGGCCGACCCGCTCCTCGTCCGCGAGCAGTACCCGCTCCAGGTGCCAGATCCGGGCGCCCACCTCCACCCCGAACTCCCGGGCCACGTCCGGGCCGGCCGCGAAGTCGTCCAGGCCGATCAGCCTGCGGCCGGGCATCCGGCCGTGGCGGCGGACCCCCTCGGTGTAGCTGGACAGCGACAACGGCTGCTCGATCTTCGGTCCGGCGACGACGGTGCCCCGCCCCTGGCGCCGGACCCGGCCCTCCAGCAGCAGTTCGCGCAGCGCGAGTCGCAGCGTCTCCCGGGCCACCCCGCAGCTCTCGGCCAGCTCGCGCTCCGTGGGGAGCACCGCGCCCTCGCCCAACTCCTGCAGCAGCTCCACGAGTTGTGCCTTGGCCGCGTAGTACCTGGGCATCCGGCCGTGCTCCGGCACGCCCTCGCGGACCGGCGAGCCCAGGATCCCGCCGAGGATCCCCTCGACCGGGGCGTCGTCGGCGGGCGCGTCGTCGGCGGGCGCGTCGTCGGCGGGCGCGTCGTCGGCGGGGGCGCCGGAGGCGGCGGCGGACAGCCCGGCCGACCCTGCGGCGGAGCGGGGGCGGGCGGAGGCGGGCGGTGCGGTGCCCGGTGGGACGTGCGAGGAAGCGGCGGTCACCCCGCAACCGTACCGGGCCCGATCACCGCGACCGCCCGGCCGGGACGGCGCCCGGTCACGGCCGCACCGGACACCACGCCACCGCACACGCAGTACCGGTCACGGCGGTACCGGCCGCACCCCGGTCACACCACCGGCCGGGGCTGCGACCCGACCAGGTGACCCCACAGCACCATCCGGTACAGCGAGGTGAACTCCGGCGTGCAGGTGGTCAGCGTCAGATAGCTGCCGGGGACGGTGTAGCCGTACCCGTGGCCGGGGTGCAGTGCGCTGTGCGGGACCGGCGCGATGGTGTCGGCGTCGAACTGGGAGGTCTGCGGCAGTACCGAGTCGATCCGGTAGACGTAGTACCCGCCCGCGTCCTCGACGATCACGGTGTCGCCGACGCCCAGGCGGTTGAGGTAGCGGAACGGCTCACCGTGGGTGTTGCGGTGCCCGGCCAGCGCGAAGTTGCCCGGCTGCCCGGGCATCGCCGTACCCGGGTAGTGGCCCACGTAGCCGTGGTTGAGCACCGCGTACTTGTCGACGCCCTCGGCTATCGGGAAGACGATGCCCAGTGCCGGGATCCGGATCACCGCGAAGGCGGTGAGGTCGCGCGCCATGCCGTCGATGCCGGTGCCGACCGCTCCGCCGACCCGGCCGGGGTCGGCGGCGCCGACGGCCGGCCCGGCCGGGGACCCGGACGCGGCCGGGGCGGGCCCGGCGGAGGATCCGGCGCCCGGGGCCGCCGCCCGCGCCCGGGCCTGCGCCTGCCACTGCTGCTCCAGGCCCGCCACGGCGGACCGGGCCTGCGAGTCGGCGCTCTGGTTGGTCCACCACAGCTCGTACGCCGCGAAGAGCACCACGGCCAGGCCCAGGGTCACCGCGAACTCGCCGATCCCCAGCAGCACCCGACGCAGCGACAGCACCGGCCCCGCCCCCTCACCGTGATCCCCCCGCCGGGAAACTGACTGCTCGTCAGTCGATTGCAGAGGGTAGCTGACTGGCCGTCAGCTCACGGCAGGTTACGCCTGCGGCTTCCAGGCCGCCAGGTAGCCGTCGATCTCGGCGATGATCCTGCTCTTGCCCGGCTGGTCGAGGAACGAGCCGCGCACCGCCTGCCGGGCCAGCTCGGCCACGCCGCTCTCGTCCAGTCCGAGCAGCCCGGCGGCCACGGCGTACTCGCGGTTGAGGTCGGTGCCGAACATCGGCGGGTCGTCGCTGTTGACGGTGACGAACAGGCCCGCGTCCACCATGCGTCGGATCGGGTGGTCCTCGATCCGCTCCACCACCCGGGTGGCGATGTTGGAGGTCGGGCAGACCTCCAGCGGGATCTGGTGCTCGCCCAGGTGGTCGACCAGGCGCGGGTCCTGGACCGAGGTGGTGCCGTGGCCGATGCGCTCGGCGCCGAGGAGGGTCAGCGCGTCCCAGACCGTCTGCGGCCCGGTGGCCTCGCCCGCGTGCGGGACGCTGTGCAGCCCGGCGGCGCGGGCCCGGTCGAAGTACGGCTGGAACTGCCCACGCGGCACCCCGATCTCCGGTCCGCCCAGACCGAAGCTGACCAGCCCGGCCGGGCGCAGGTCCAGCGCCAGCCGCTCGGTGACCTCGGCGGACTCCAGTCCGGCCTCGCCGGGGATGTCGAAGCACCAGCGCAGCACCACGCCCAGCTCGGACTCGGCCGCCTTGCGGGCGTCCTCGATGGCCTCCATGAAGGCCTCGCCGGGGATGCCGCGCTTGACGGAGCTGTACGGGGTGACCGTCAGCTCGGCGTAGCGGATGTTCTGCCGGGCCATGTCCTCGGCGACGCCGTAGGTCAGCGCCCGCACGTCGGCGGCGTCCCGGATCAGGTCCACCACCGAGAGGTAGACCTGGATGAAGTGCGCGAAGTCGGTGAACTCGAAGTACTTCGCCAGCTCGACCGGGTCGGTCGGCACCGCCGTGCGGCCCTCGTAGCGGGCGGCGAGGCCGGCCACGACATGCGGCGAGGCCGAGCCGACATGGTGCACATGCAGCTCCGCCTTGGGCAGACCCGCCACGAACGCGGTCATCCGCGCCGCTGCTGTTTCGGTTCCAGCCACGGTTTCCTCAACTCCATCGTTCGTTCGGATCGTTCGTTCGGGCACATCCCGGCCACCCTCTCACGCCTCTCGCGCGCGGGCCCGCGGCCGTCACTCAGGGGCCGGCGGCTGTTACCCGGGGGTTCAGACCAGCACCGAGATGGTGTGGATCAGCAGGCCCGCCGCCGCGCCGACGACGGTGCCGTTGATCCGGATGAACTGCAGGTCGCGGCCGACGTTGGCCTCGATCTTGCGGGAGGCGTCGGTGGCGTCCCAGCCGGCCACGGTGTCGGAGATCAGCGAGGTGATCTCGCCGCGGTAGGTGTCCACCACGTACTCGGCGGCGTCCTCCAGCCAGCCGTCCACCTTGGCCTGCATCCGCTCGTCGGTGGCCAGCCGGCGGCCGAAGCTGCGGATGCCGTCGCGCATCCGCACCCGCAGCTGGCTCTGCTCGTCCTCGGCGGCCTCCAGCACCATGGACCGCACCGCGCTCCAGGCCGAGGCGATCAGGTCCTGCACCTCGGAGCGGCCGAGCAGCTCGGCCTTGGCCCGTTCCACCTTGGCGATGGTCTCCGGGTCGGTGCGCAGCTCCTTCGCGAAGTCCTCCAGGAAGCTGTCCACCGCGCCGCGCGCGGCGTGCTCCGGGTTGTCCCTGACGTCCTCGGCGAAGCGCAGCAGCTCCCGGTAGACCCGCACCCCGACCTTGTGGTCGATGAACTTCGGGGTCCAGCCGGGGGCCTCGTGCGAGATGGTCTCGATCACCGAGTCGCTGTGCTCCACCAGCCAGTCGTGGGCCCGCACCACGCACAGGTCCACCACCCCCCGGTGGCCGCCCTCGGCCAGCACCCGGGCCAGCATCGCGCCTATCGGCTGCGCGATCGGCTGGGCCGCGGCCCGCCGGGTCACCGCCTCGCCGACCACCGCCTGCACGTCCTCGTCGCGCAGCACCGCCAGCGCGCCGCGGAGCGCGGCGGACGCCTCCCGGGTGACCCGCTCGGCGCTGCCCGGAGCGGACAGCCACTCGCCCAGCCGCCGGCCCACCCCCAGCCGCCGCAGCCGGCCCCGGACCACCTCCACGGAGAGGAAGTTCTCCCCGACGAACTGGCCCAGGCTGCGCCCGAACACGTCCTTCTTGGTGGGGATGATCGCGGTGTGCGGGATGGGCAGGCCCAGCGGGCGCCGGAACAGCGCGGTCACCGCGAACCAGTCGGCCAGCGCGCCGACCATCCCGGCCTCCGCCGCCGCCTGGACGTAGCCGGCCCAGGAGCCGACGCCCGCGTGCAGCCCCCAACTCGCCAGCACGTACACGATGGTCGCCACCACCAGGAAGCCGGTGGCGATGGTCTTCATCCGGCGCACGCCACGCCGCTTCACCTCGTCCGACGCCGTGTACCGCACGCCGGGCAGCCCCTCAGCCGTACTGTCTTCGAGCGTATTCACGAACTCAGTCTGCCCTTCCGGTACCGAACTTCTGGAGTGATCCCCCGCATGTCTCCCTCGCCGGGCACCACCAGCGCTCCGGGCGGACTGTCCGGTTACGCCGAGCACTTCGTCGAGCCGGACGGTTACCTCGACTTCGGACGCTTCGGCCCGCCCTCGGCCGACGTGATCGAGACCACCACCGCACTGTCCACCCGCTCCGCGCACTGCACCTCCCGTACCGTGGACGAGCTGATGAGCCATGAGCTGCAGGCCCGTCAGGCCGCGGCGCGGCTGATCGGCACGGAGGACCTGGACCGGGTCGCGCTGCTGCCCAACACCAGCACCGGCCTGTTCCACGCCGCGCTGGGGCTGCCCGGCGGCACCGTCCTGGTCCCCGAGCGGGAGTTCCCCTCCAACCTCTACCCGTGGCGCCGGGCCGCCGCGATCGGCCGGGTCCGCCCGGTGCCGCTGACCCCGGACGACCAGCAGCGGATCACCCCCGACCAGGTCCGCTCCGCGCTCACCACGGACACCGTCGCGGTCGCGGTCTCGGCCGTGGACTTCCGCAGCGGCTTCCGTGCCGACCTCGCCGCGATCAAGGAGGTGATCGGCCAGGACCGGCTGCTGATCGTGGACGCGATCCAGGGCATGGGCGTCGCCGACATGGCCTGGACCGCGGCCGACCTGCTGGTGACCGGCGGCCAGAAGTGGCTCAGGGCGGGCTGGGCCACCGGCTTCGTCTACGCCTCCGAGCTGGCCCTGGAGCGGATCGAGCCGGTGCTCACCGGCTGGTCCGGGGTCCAGCAGCCGGGCCTCTTCGACGACCTGGACCACCCCGCCGCGACCGGGGCCCAGCGCTTCTCGGTGACCAACCTCAGCCCGATCGCGGCCGGCGGCCTGGCCCGGGCGCTGGAACTGGTCGAGCACGCCGGGATCGACCGGATCGCCGACCACGTCGCGCACCGAACCGCGGAGCTGATCGACACGATCCGCAGCGCCGGCGGTCTGGTGCTGTCCCCGACCGCCGAGCACGAGCGGGCCGGGATCGTGGCCTTCACCATGCCCCGCACCGATCCGGCGCAGGTCGCCAAGGCCTTCGAGGCCCACGGCGTCACCGCCACCCAGCGCCCGGACCAGTTGCGCCTCTGCGCCCACGGCTCCACCACCCTCGGCACCGTCGACCTGGTCCACCGGGCGCTGCGCTCCATCGCCTAGCCGCACCGTCCGCCGCCCCGTGCTCCGCCGCCCCGCGCTTGACCGCCCTGCGCTTCGCGGCGAAGGTCGCCTCTTCCCACAACCCCGGTCCACCCGTACGCTCATAATCGACCCTAAGGACACACAACCGCGCAGATTCCACCGCCGCGTCTGGAGAGCCATGCCCGTCGCCGTCAGCCACGCCCCCGCATCCCGTACCTGGCTGCTCCGTACCCCGGCCACCGGCTACGTGCTGCGGGTGGACGACGACGGGACGCCCCGGCACGTGCACTGGGGCGGCCCGCTGACGCTGGAGCAGGCCGAGGCGATGCCGGCGGCCGGCCCGGACGTCTTCAACGGCTGGGACGGCCGCTCCCCCGCCGGCGAGGAACTGCCGATCGACGGCGGGGCGCGCTTCGGCGCGCCCTCGCTGCAGGTGCGCTTCGCCGACGGCACCCGCGCCCTGGAGTGGGCCGCCGTCGGCCACACCCTGGACGAGGACCCCGACACCGGCGCCAGCACCCTGCGCCTGCACTTCCGGGACCGGCACTACCCGCTCGGCATCACCCTCGGCTACCTGGTCCGCCAGGACAGCGATGTGATCGAGCGCTGGACCGAGCTCCGCAACACCGACGACTCACCCGACGGCGCCGCCGTCGAACTGCTCCGCGCCGACTCCGGCTCCTGGGCGATGCCACCCCGCGACGACTACCGGCTCAGCCACGCCTTCGGCGCCTGGGCCGCCGAGACCCAGCTCACCCGCGCGCAACTCCCCTACGGCGAGACCGTGCTGACCAGCCGCCGGGGCACCTCCAGCCACCACGCCCAGCCCTGGGCCATGATCGACGCGGGCGACGCCGACGAGCAGCACGGGCAGGTCTGGAGCACCGCCCTCGCCTGGAGCGGCACCTGGCGGATCACCGTACAGCGCACCTCCGACAACCACCTGGCGCTGACCGCCGGAGCCGGCCACGACGGCGTCCAGCTGCGGCTCGCACCCGGCGAGACCCACACCACCCCGCGCCTGGCCGGCCTCTACAGCGACGGCGGCTTCGGCGCCACCACCCGGGCCTGGCACGCCCACATCCGCGCGCATGTGCTGCCGCACCCCGGCGAGACCCGCCCGGTGCTCTACAACTCCTGGGAGGCCACCGGCTTCGCGGTCACCCAGGACGGCCAGCAGCGGCTCGCCGCGCACGCCGCCGCCCTCGGCGTGGAGCTGTTCGTCATGGACGACGGCTGGTTCGGCGCCCGCCGCAGCGACCGCGCCGGACTCGGCGACTGGACCCCCCACCCCGGCGCCTTCCCGGACGGCCTGCAGCCGCTGGTCGACCAGGTGCACGGCCTCGGCATGCAGTTCGGCCTCTGGGTGGAGCCGGAGATGGTCAACCCGGACAGCGACCTCTACCGCGCCCACCCCGACTGGGTGCTGCACCACCCGCACCGGCAGCGCACCGAGCTGCGCCGCCAGCTGGTGCTGAACCTGGCCCGGCGCGACGTCGCCGACTGGGCGTACGGCTGGCTCACCCGGCTGGTCGGCGACCACGGCATCGACTTCCTCAAGTGGGACATGAACCGGCCCTTCACCGAGGCCGGCTGGCCCGAGCAGGGCGCCGCGCCGGGCGCCCAGGACCGGCTGTGGATCGACTACACCAGGAACTACCTCGACGTCCTGGACCGGCTCCGCGCGGACCACCCGGGGCTGCGCGTCGAGGCCTGCAGCAGCGGCGGCGGACGGGTGGACCTCGCCGTCCTGGCCCGTACCGACCAGGTGTGGATCTCCGACAACACCGACGGCTCGGACCGGCTGGTGATCCAGGACGGCTACGCCCAGGTCTACCCGGTCCGGACCATGGCCGCCTGGGTCACCGACGTGCCCAACCAGCAGTCCGGGCGCGCCGTCCCGCTGCGGTTCCGGTTCCACAGCGCGATGAGCGGACTGCTCTCGCTCGGCGGCGACCTGGCCGAGTGGACCGCGGCCGAGCTCAAGGAGGCGGGGGGCTACGTCGCCGAGTACAAGACCTACCGGCACCTGGTCCAGCACGGCGTCCTGCACCGGCTGCGGCCGCCGCAGACCCACGCGCTGACCGCCGTCCAGTACACCGCGCCGGACGCGTCCGAGGCCGTGGTCTTCGGCTGGCTGCAGCAGCCCAGGTTCGGCCGTCCGCAGCCGCCACTGCGGCTGGCCGCGCTGGACCCGGTGGCCCGCTACCGGGACCGGGCGACCGACACCGTGCACCACGGCGCGGTCCTGCTGGAACGCGGCCTGGACCTGCCGCTGCCCGCGGGCGACTGGTCCAGCGCCGTGGTCCACCTCACCCGGATCTGACGCGCCGCGTCAGGATCCGCCGTACGGCTTCAGGCAGAGCACGAACTCGTCGCTGCCCTCCTGCTGCGTGTACGAGGCCGGGTCGCTCTGCGGGCAGTTGGTGTCCGAGGTGGTGCCGCTGAGCTTCTGGTCCACCAGGTAGGTGCCGGGGCCGCAGGTGGCCACGTGGACATCGGGGTTGGCATCCGTCCCCTTGTTCACCACGCAGTCCCCGACCGAGGCGTACGTGGCGTCGGAACTGCCGGCGACCACGGCCGCGATGATGACCACCAGCACCGCGACCGGCACCAGGAACATGATCGCCGCCGGACGCTGCAGCAGCGGCTTGCCCGGGTCCATCTGCGGGCCCGGCTGGCCGGGAGCCGGCGCCGGCAGCGCCTTGATCTTGTTGTGCGCGAACAGGTTCCTGATCAGGGTGATCGGCGTGATGATCGACGACCCGTAGCCCCACCAGCCCTGCCACAGCGTCTTCGCCGACATGTCGCGCACCGCCGCGGTGCCGCAGGTGCGGCAGAAGGGGCCGCGCATGCTGCGCCACTGCATGATGACGATCATGCCGCGGTGCCCCCGCACCGTGGTGTCGACCGCCGGGTAGCCACCGCAGAAGCGGCAGGTCAGCGTGCCCGGCTCGGGCGCGAAGGCCGGCTGCGGCTGCTGCCCGTACGGCGACTGGTCGGCCGGCGGCTGCCCGTAGGGCTGCTGCGGGGCCGACTGCTGCTGCCCGTACGGCTGCTGCGGGGCCTGCGGCGGCGCCTGGAACTGCTGGCCGTACGGCTGCGGCGGGGGCGGCGTGGCCGGGTACGGCTGCTGCGGGGCGGGCGGCGCGGCGGCGTACGGCTGCTGCTGCTGCTGCGCCGGCTGGTACGGGTTGCCCTGCGGCGGAACCTGGTCGGCGTAAGGGTTCTGACCGCCCGTCGGCTGCGCGTACGGGTTCCCCGGCAGCGGCGAGGGCGATGATCCGGGAGGAGGCGGTGTGGTCATGTGTGGCTACCCCGTCGAAAAGACAATTGAGATCCGAACGTGCAGACCCTATCGATGCCCGCCGACAGCCGACGGCCGGTATCCCGCACGCCCCCGATGGATGCCGACCCGTTATCCGCGAATGGCGCACCCAAGGACAAACAGGAACACCGGAGTTGCCCGGGCACCCGCCCGGGCACACCCCCGCGCCGTACGGCTACGGGGCGACCCGCTCCAGCGTCGGTTCGCCGCCGTACATCCGGGCGATCACGTCCTCGATGGCCGGCTCCCGTACCGACAGGTCCACCAGCGGGTAGGCCGCCGCGACTGCGGCGACCAGTGGCGCCGCGCTCTGCGCGGCCGGGAAGGCCAGCCACTGGCGCGGCCCCTCGACCCGGACCACCCGGGTGCCGGGGACCTCGATCGGCGCTCCGGGCGCGGCCAGGTCGACCACCAGGACCCGCTCGCTGCGACCGACCTCGTGCAGCCCGTCCAAGCCGCCGTCGTAGACCACCCGCCCGTGGTCGATGACCATCACCCGCGAGCAGAGCCGCTCGATGTCGGTCAGGTCGTGCGTGGTGAGCAGGACGGTCGTGCCCGACCCGGCGTTGACCTCGGCGAGGAACTCCCTGACCCGGTTCTTGCTGATCACGTCGAGGCCGATGGTCGGCTCGTCCAGGTACAGCACCTCCGGATCGTGCAGCAGCGCCGCCGCGATGTCGCCGCGCATCCGCTGGCCGAGCGAGAGCTGACGCACCGGCACGTCCAGCAGCGGTCCCAGCTCCAGCAGTTCGACGCAGCGGTCCAGGTTGCGCCGGTACCGGGCGTCCTCGATCCGGTAGATCCGCCGGGCCAGCTCGTACGAGTCCCGCAGCGGCAGGTCCCACCACAGCGTGGTGCGCTGTCCGAAGACGACGCCGATGCGGCGGGCCAGCCGCACCCGCTCGCGCGAGGGGTCGGCCCCGGCCACCCGCAGCCGCCCGGCGCTGGGCACCAGGATGCCGGTCAGCATCTTGATGGTGGTGGACTTCCCCGCGCCGTTGGGCCCGATGTAGCCGACCATCTCCCCCGCCTCGACACTGAAACTCAATCCCTCGACGGCGCGCACCACCGTGCGCTCGCGCCGCAGCCGGCCGGCCTTGCGGCGCACGGTGAAGGTCCTGGCGACGTTCTCGACCTCGATGATTCCCACAGATGTCTCCTTGTCCGCACATCGGCTTCTCTGCTGATCGGTTGCCCTGCTCATCGGTTCCCGCCGACGGCGGTCAGCTTCCGGTGCTGCGGTAGGCGCGCAGCCCCGCGCGCCAGGCGAGTCCGGCCGCTGCCGCGCAGAGCAGCGCGGCCGGCGGCGAGGCGAACCGCAGCCACCCGGGCAGGCCGAGAGCGTCCGGGCGGTCCAGCAGGTACATGGCCGGCAGCCAGTTCACAAAGGCCAGCGGCACCCCGTAGACGGTGCCCCGGACCAGGTCGCGGGCGAAGACCGTGGGCGGGTACTGAAGCATCGTCGCGCCACAATGGAATGCGGTATGTAGTTTCGTAAGAATCCTCCAAACACCCCTCGTGACCTGCGCCGGAGCGGGCCTGACTCCGCCCTGATCTCGGGTGGCGTCCGCGCGGCCGGCGGGGTGTGCCGGGCACCCCTGACTACCCGCCACCGTGGCTACTGGACGGAGGGGTTGACCAAGGATTTGAGCGGAAGCCGTCCGCGTAGGGGCGGAGCATGACCAGGGGCCATTACGCTGGCCAAAATGGAGAGGGCAGGGCCCTCACCTTGCGAAGCAGGCACTCGGCCCCTGGTCTTGCTCCGCGAGGGCCCTGCGCGGACGGCTTCCGCTTAAAACCTTGGTCGGCCCCGGCCCAAAGCTGCTTGAAAAGCAACAGCCCCCCACCGCCGACCTATCAGCAGTGGGGGGCTTGGCCATGCTCGTGAGGGCGGTAGAGGCCCAGCTGGAGCTACGCCGCGAGTAGGGTCCGGGCTCGCTCGTTGAAGTCGGCAACCAGAGGGTGGTGGCCGTAGGGGACCATCCGGCGGCGCAGGTCGTTGACGGCTTCAACGCAGCGAGACGACTTCACCTGCTGCGACAGGTTGAGTGTGCGAACACCGGCGGCATGCGCTGCCTCTAGGTCGCGGTTCTGCAGGTGAGACGCGGCGAGTGCTGCTTGCGACATCGCTCCTCGGCGTGCGCGTTGCTGGGACTTGGCGTGCGCGATGGAGCGTCGTGCGAATTCGGCCGCCTGGGCGTTGTCGTCCAGGTCGCGGAAGGTGTTGGCGTGCTCGCCGTTGAGGTATGCCGGGTCGATGAACCGGGCCCATTCGGGCTCGTTGTCCTGGTCGACGTTGCTGTAGGCGTGCTCGGAAGCGACCACGGCATGAGCGGCCGATCGCTTGTCGCCCAGCCGTGCCAGTGCCCGGCCTTCGAGTGCCCAGAGGTCGGCTAGGCACGCGTTCGACTCCGGTGCGATCTTCGACAGGCCGTTGCGGCCTGCTTGGGCGAGCTTACGTCCCTCCTCCGGATGCCCGAGGAGAGTGGCTTGATCGGCCATGCCTGCGAGAACGTGTGCACCAAGGGCAGGGTTGCGCGATTCTTCGGCGAGCCGGAGGGACTGGATCAGGTAGCGCTGGGCGGTGCCATGCTCCCCGTTGTCGTAGGCCATCCATCCGAGTAGGTAAGTCTGCTCGGACGCGGCTTCGCACAAGGCCTGCCGGACGTCGTCGGCATGCGCCTGACGCAGCAAGGGATAGACGTGCTCGCTCATGTAGGCCGCCAACGCCAGCCGGCCAGACCCGCCCCCCTGGAAGATGTCCATCTGCTGGAACACGCCGAACATGTTCTTCACGGCGGTGACGTCCTCGAACCGGACGTTGCGTCCGGGCTCTGGCGTCTGGTCGAGGGTCTGCAACAGCCAGTCGCGTGACGGGCCCACAGCCGCTGCGACGGCGAAGGTCGATCCGGTCAGGAACTTGCGTCGGTCCACGTCAGCTCTCCCCAGGTCAGCAACCGATTCCACGGTATCTGCAAAGGACTGGCTGTAGACAAGGGCCCGATCGGTCACGGTCTCTGCGTCAAGTCCAAGATCGTAAGCCGTGACCCGGGTGCCGAAGTGCGCGGAGAACACGTCAGCAAGGATGTCCGGCACGGGCCAACGGGGACTCTCCCCTTGAAGCCAACGCCTGACGCTTGAGGCGTCGGCGAATACGTGCGGATGCTTCCATTCCAAGGCCTTGGCGTGGACTCGGCGTGCAAGTTCACCCCGTGACCAGCCAGTTCGCTGCAGCCAGTCACTAAGCAAGCTATTCGGCGTCTTCATTCCCGTGCCCCTTGATCATGTCCCGTGGCGCGTTCAACACCCTTCAACACCCCTACAGACGGTACTCCCTGACGTCCCGTGGGTGTTCTCTGATCAGTAGAAACCGGACCAAGCCATTGGATCTGGGGCCTGTCGCACGGAAGGAGACGATCATGGGCGAAGCTGCGGGCGTCCGGCTTGCCACGCGTGGCCTGACGGCTCCGTCTCGCTCTGGCCCGATGGATCCGCAGCCGCCCGAACGGGCCTGGCACAGCGGGTTACAGGAATGGCATCGGTACCGAGGTTGGGTGTGGCCTGGAGGTCAGCTATCTGTGGTGCACGCTGCCCGGCTGGTCGCGCTTGAGACTCTCGCAGACTGGCAGCTCGACCTGATGGCTGACGACGTAGCGCTGTGCATGTCCGAGCTGATGGCCAACGCGCTAACCCACGCGCGAGCGCCGATTGATCGTCTGATGCCAGACAAAGTGGTCCTGGGGCTACGGCATTTCCCGGGAACGTGCCTCTTCGTAGAGGTCGGGGATTGCGATTCGAACGCTCCCAGGTTCCCGTCCGAGGCGGATGACGATCTTGAAAGCATGCTCGCTGTAGATGGGCGGGGGCTGTTGATCGTCCGGGAACTGGCTGATGACCTGTGGTGGAGGCGACGAGGGACGGGCGGAAAGTACGTTTACGCCCGGCTGGACACCCGCAGGTACTACGAATCCGAAAACGAGGTGTGCAGATGATTGGCGAAGAGGACCCGAGCACGGTGGAAGTGTCCGACGGCGAGGGCGATTGGACGACTGCCACCCCGACCTGGGAGAACTTCTGGTCCAGGGCGCCCATTGGGAGCTTCCTGTTCGGGAACTTGAACGGGACCGAGGAACAGCGCGACGCGGCAGCAAGGGTTCGACGGGACGTCACGGAAGGGCGCTGGAGGGAGAGCGATGTTCGGTAGGAAGCGGCGGCTATCGCCTGCGGAGCGGCGGCAGGTCGAGACGGCGGTGGTCCGCTGCAGCATATGCGGTGGCCGGGTTCCGCTGAGGCGGGCCAGGCTGGTGCGGATGCTCGGCCAGGACCTGTACGTCCACGCCTGGCATCGCGTGCGTTGAAGTGAGCCACGGTTGATCCGTGAAGGACTCCCGCCCGGGCACTGAGCTTGCATCCGGCCCTTTGCCGATCATCGGCGCGCCGGTCTCAACCACGGGCGGGTTGCCACAGTTGGGCGACTGATCAGCTGTGGCACGCGGGGTGCGTCCTGTCTTCGTCAGTGTCGGACCCACCCTGCGGCAGCGGGTTCCCGGTTCCGGTCTGTCCCGTCCGGATCCGGGAACCTATGACGATCAACAACCGAACATGGTGCCGGACCACCCCCGACTTGTGAGGGAGGAGGGTGGTCCGGTGGGTGTGAACCCGGTGCCGATGGTACCCGGGTGCTTCGACATGTCTGGACTTATTCAAGTCCAAGGGTGTTTCAGCAACGGCGAGTTCGCCCGTTCCTGGCTTTGGAACCGGCGCGGAGCTGTCTTCCGGGGTGTGGAACGGGAGCGGGGTAGGTGGCCGTGCCCCAGAGAGTGCGCTCGCCTGCTGGGAGTGAATGGCGCTGCTGGTACATCGAACGGGAAGGGTCGGGTCATGTCGGAGCGCGGGGGGAATGTGGACGATGGCGGCTGGGACGCGGCCAGGTTCGAGCTGGGCGGGGGGCCCTTGCTACCGGGGGTTGACTACGAGCGCGAGTGGCTGATGGCCCGGTCGGCGGCGGACGTGCTAAACGCCGTACTGGCGCAGCTGGGGTTCACGGCCTCGCTGATGCGCGCTCAGGCGGGCTGGGCGGACGACGGACAGGGAACTGTCTACCTGGAGGCGTCGCCATTGGGGGCACGCAAGTTGCTGCGGGCCCTGGAGCGGATGGAGGGCGACCCTCAGACGGCGTGACATGGGCCGGGTCGCGATCCGAGGGAACCACGACGGACCCCGGGGCGCCATCCCGTCTGCCGGAGGAGTCATCTGTCGGCGTGTGCCGGGCGGGGCCTGCCGACCGGCCGGGACCGGCCGGCAGGCCGCATGCCCGGCCGGGGCGGCAGGGGCCGCCCGGCGGCGCGGCAGCGCCGCCCTTGAGTGAGTAAAGAGACTCTGCGACATCCTCAGCCACGGTGTGTATCGATCCAGAACCCACATGATCGATTGCTGGTACAGCCTGCACACCGTGCGGCGCCGGCGCTAGAGTTGAGTCTGAGGTGAGTGGACGTCGTGGATCTTGCTAGTCTTCCGAACCCATACAATTACCGAAATCCGGTGCGCAAGCCAGCACTCTTTGCCGGGCGCACAGGTGAGATATCAGCTATTAAGTATGAGCTTCAACAGGCTACAGTTGACCAACCAACTAGTTACGTAGCCGTACACGGCCAGCGAGCCGCCGGTAAAACCAGCTTGCTAAATCAGGCTGAGCACATAGCAAGAAGTATGAATATACTTCCGGTGCGTGTTGAGTTGGTTCCAAGTGACACGACGCCCATTGCCTTCTATCGCAAAGTTTACGAGGAACTTGTCGCGACTATTGCGGCCGCGAGTACGATTGATATGCCTACACCGGTTACGCCAACTACGGTTAGACGCATACTGGGGGGAACAAGCCCTGCGGTCGATTTTCCCCTCGAATTCCCTGAAGCTCTTGCTCTGGCTGGTCCTGACGGCGCCGTTCCCGAGTCGGCGCTACGGGCCGACCTGACCTATTTTGTGCAAAGCATAAAGATGCCCATCGTACTTCTAATTGATGAGGCTCATCTAATAGCCGGGGACCCAGACGTCCTTTCAATTTTGCGCGCCCTTGGCAATCGCCTCAATGGATTCGTTATAGTTCTAGCCGGAACTTCCGATCTCCTCGGGCGCATTGTTGGCGTCTTTTCGCCGCTTCTGCGGCAGTTCCGCGAGATCAAGATTGAGCGCTTCGTTGAGCACGCCGATATTTCCAGCTGCATTTTGCAGCCATTGAAGGAAATTGGATTGAATGGCGGTTGCTTCGAAGATTTCAGGAGTGTCGTTTCGGAGGTTTCTAGGCTGACTGATGGCAACCCATACGAGATTCAACTCTATTGTCACGAGATGTTTGCCCGATATCAAATGGATCCTGGATCCAACATGTCGCTGACAACTGAATTGCTAGAGGGCGTTCGATCTCGAATGGAGGCCGGTCGAAACATTCTAGATCGTCCACTAATTCGCCTGGCGCGTAGCCTGTCGCCAAAACGACTCGACGTCTTCAATGCCCTATGCGCAGGGCTTGGCCACGTGACTGTGGACGAAGCTTGGTTTGCCTACCGCCTCCTTGGGGACGCGGAAGTTTCAAAGGAATACTTTTATAAATTCCGGAATCAACAAATTTTGGACGATGTCCTTGTTGACTCCGATGTGATTGACTTGACCGATGAGACTGAGCTTTTCGATGAAGTCTACGCAAGGCTATGGACAATCAGCAAGGGAAAGCGCGGTCGTAAACAGCTGATGGGGCGCAGGACTTTCAAGCAGTTGTTGACAGCGAATCTCGCTGTGGCGCTTGCCGAAATATCTGCAAAGGCCGCCCCTGCCAGATTGCTGGAAAAATGTTGCGTTAATATGAAGCCCCGTGAGCTCGAAATAGCAATCGAGATTTTCAGCGCCGACTCTACTGAAGATGGGCTACGCACCCCCATCGTAGCCCAAAGTCTGCACTATGAGATTTTGACGGCCGGGGTTCCCAAACTTCTCGATATAGCGGCAGTCCATTGCACTTTCGAAGAGACTACTGCCGTTCAGTGGGTCTGTTCTTCTGGGGTGAATGACTTTGATCTCTCAAAGGATGCGAATTTCTGCGAGTTCGCTCGCCGCGTGCGCTCCCTCAATGGGGAGCTGAGCATCGACGTACAGAGGGTCAAGCTAAAGACGCACGCTCAAATTAGCGAATGGGAACGGTCCCGTTCGGCAGGAATTCGGCATTCCCTTTCTCATAGCTATATTTCCGCCTCTTTTTCGGCATATGAGAGTGGCCTATTTGACGCCGCTCTTTCGTATTTTGAGAGATCGTTCGAACTGGACCCAAGCTGGACTGCGGCCAACAATGCCGCTTACGTTAGCCTTCTTCTTATGGATGCCGATTCCGCCCTGCTGTGGGCAGATGTTGGATTGAAGTTGTCAGGTGCTCCAGAGAATGTAGCACTTACGTCGTACAATGCAGCAATGGCACATTTGCTGAATCGCTCATATGGAACTGCAAGGCAACTCTTGATGAAGGCGTCCGAAGATGTGAAATCAGCGCCGCTCAGCCGCTACCAGATGCGTGCGATGGTGGTTCCTCTCATGGGCAGGGCAGGCGTTTCCCTGAAGGAGGAGCCGCGTACTGATCTAGTCTTCTCGATTAAGCGAGCGCTAAAGGCCCTAGGGTCAATAGGTACAGACGAGCCTGTTCTCGTCAGCCCCGTGACCGGATCTGCATTAAAGGGGCAAGACATGCCTTCCCTTCGGGCAGTGAGTTCGGGTTCTTTGACTCCTACTTCACCATCAAACCTGGGGGACTCCGCTGAAGCTTCTCCGAAGATGGAAATGCCCTCCCGCAATGGGATCGTCCTGGTCGTTGCAACGGAGTGGTCATCTACTCATGGCGGACTCAGTACATTTAACCGAAATCTATGTATAGCGTTGGCGAGGGCTGGGGCACAGGTATTCTGTCTAGTTCTCACTGCTGATGAAGTCGAGATCGCTGCAGCTGGAGCAGAAGGAGTCACTCTCGTGCGCTCAGCTTCCGTGCCGGGGGCTCCTGAGTACTCTCAGCTAATCCGACGCCCGAATCTTCCGAATGGTATTGTTCCGGATCTTATTATCGGCCATAGTCGGATAACTGGCCCAGCTGCATTGTCGCTTGGCAGAGATTTCTTCGAAAGGGCTAGACGCCTTCATTTTATTCATATGGCACCCGATGAGATTGAATGGCATAAGCTGGATCGGGGCACGGATAGGGCAGTTCAAGCCGAGCAAAGAACCACTATTGAGCGAGAGCTTGGCGAGCAGGCCCACAGGCTGGTTGCTGTTGGCCCCCGACTTCACAATCGGTTTATCGGGGAGATTTCCGAAGAGCACCCGACGCCACTCAGGATCAATCCCGGATTCGATCTGGAGGACTCTGCTCTACGAAGGCCTCCAGGTGGTTCGCCCCTGAAGGTGCTCCTTGTAGGGCGAACTGAGGATGCACAACTGAAGGGCATCGACCTCGCTGCCCGCGCATGTGGGCTAGTGCACACCTGGCGGGAGCGTGCCGGCACGACACCAATCAGCTTGGTCATGCGTGGGGCACCAGCCGATATTGCCGACGCGCAACGGGCCGCGCTTGTAGATTGGGCCTTGAACCCCAAGCTGGAAATCATAGTTCGCTCCTATTCGGCCGATCAGCTGCTTCTTTCAGGGGATATAAAGAGAGCGGCACTTGTCATTATGCCATCGCGGTCCGAAGGATTTGGCCTCGTTGGCGTGGAGGCCATTACCATGGGCGTACCCGTCCTAGTCAGCGAGTCAAGTGGACTGGCAGAATTGCTGCGCGAAGTGCTGGACGTCGACACGTCAAGTCGCTGCATAGTACCGATGTCAGGAAACGATGACGAAGACGCCTCTACTTGGGCTCGGGCCATTGACGCTGCGCTGCGTGATCTTCCTACTTCTTTCAAGCAGGCGAACGATTTGCGACTCCGATTGGCCGGCAAGGTGACTTGGTCCGCTGCAGCAAGTGCGCTACTTGCTGAAATTCCTGCCAACTAGCTTGACCTATTCGTACTAAAAGGCTACGTGAAGATGGGCTTCATGCAGAGTTCTTCTTAGCACGATGTGCTGCGTGCACGCGGGCAGCTGAAAAAGGTATGGCGTATCGCATGCCACTGAGACTCCTTCTGATGTTCCTGTCGGAAACAGGGCCTCGGCTGTAGGAGATTGTATGCGCTTATCCGATTAATCCTGTAGTAGCTCTCAGGGTCGCGAAGGGACGGCAGTCAACCCGAACCTGCCCACCGAACGCCTTCATAAGCGGTGCCAGCGGTTCCACCTGAGCCTGGCGCAGTGGACCGGCAGCAGCGGATTAAAGCTCACCCGAGATCGTTTGCGAAGTTGCAGTCAGAGCTGCTCCCCTACCGCGCCACCAGCTTGGATGGTGTATGCAAATCTCGCCCGTCCGGCTCCGAGGCTGGTGGTCTCCAGTGTTAGCGGGCGTTGGTCGGCCTCAGTGAGGGTGAGGCGCTGGGCGATCAGGAGCGGCACCGCCTCTGGCAGGTGCAGGCTGGCGCGCTCGTCGGGATGCGGCATGCGCGCGTCCACGGTCTCGTGCCATTCCAGTTCGCCGTGTGCTGCGGCGAGCGCGGCGAAGACATCGGAAACCTGGATGGTGGGCTTCTTCGCCAGGGGCGTGCCGGTGATGCGTTCCATGGGCAGGATCATGCGGTGCAGTGCCCGGGTGCCGGTGGGCTGGTGGATCAGCGGGCGCTCGATGCCGTAGGCGGCCTCGCCCGGGGCGATGTCCAGCAGGGCGGCGGAGTCCGGGTCGATGCGCAGTCGGACGCTGGTGGGTTCCTCGGCCTGGGTCCACGCATCGGCGTCGAACGCGTACCCGGTCGCGGTGCGGGTGATGTTGCGGTTCATGATGGCGGCGGCGCCGGTGCTGCGGTCGCGTACATAGGTGCCTTTGCCCTGCCGGATGTCCAACAGTCCCTCGGTGCGCAGGGCTGCGGCGGCCTGGCGCACGGTGGGGCGGGATACCTCATACAGGGCGCTGAGCTGCTCCTCGGTGGGGACCTTGCTGCCGGGGGGCCATTCGCCGCTGGTGATGGAGTTGCGCATCTCGTTGGCGACCTGCTTGTACAGGGCCTCGGTCTTGATGACTGCCATGGCTCCTGCCCCCTCACGCGGGTCCAGCCCGCCATTGTCGACAATCCTCGAACGAATATTCGAATCTGTTCGCGCTGATCAGACGCAGTGCGACTGCCCTAGTTCGTCAGACGTAAGCATGAATCTCCTTGCCTTCCGGGTCAAGCGGGCGCATCCTCGGAATCGCCAACATTCATCATGATGACTGACCTACTCGGTCTGCCATCGTGGGCCTGGAAGGGGCCTTGCAGTGACGATCAAGAACCTCCCGCTGAACGCGGGCAAGCTCGGAGCCGCACTGTGCGTCTCCCTGGAGATCAAGACGGAGTTCGGGACCGGTGAGGCCAAGGCGGACAAGGACGGCCTGATCGTGTGGGCGGTCGGCGTGGCCGTGCGCCCCGAGGGCAGCACCAAGGCGGCGATCATCGAGGTGGCGGTGTCCGGGGAGCCGGTGGGCCTGGGCATCGGCCAGTTCGTGCAGTTCACCAACCTTGAGGCGTTCCTGTGGGAGATCAACGGCCGCACCGGACTGTCGTTCCGCGCCGACTCCATCCACCCCGCCCCCGCTCCCACGCCGACCCCGAGCGCAGCCCCTCCGGCTCCGGCTGCGGCCCCGTCGGTGGGTAAGGGGGCCGCGAAGTGAGCGCCGCGCGTGACTGGCGGGCGCTGCGGGAGCGGTTGATGGACCTGGCCGACCTGGGCGCCGAGCTGCTGCCGGGCATGCCGGTGGGCAACTACCGGTTCCTGTACGCGGTGATCGCCCCCATGGCCACCGACGCGGCCCGCCTGGCGGAAGACCTGGAGACCCAACTCCGCAACGACGCGGCAGAGAACGGTGTGGTCCTGCCCCCGCGCGACACCGACGGGAGCACGCCATGAGCGCCGGTGACTGGTGGGTGCCCGGCGCCGCTGCCGTGGTTCCGCCGGCCAGGGGTGAGCGGCGGCCCCGGGTGCCGATTCCGGGCCTGGCGGACTGGAGCGCACGCGCGTCGGCGACGCTGATCGAGATCAGCATTGTCGGCGGCATCGCCACCGCCTACGGCTACGCCCTGTACCTCGCGCGCCCGGTCTTCGCCCTGGTGGAAGCGGTCGCGCTGCTGGCCGGGGTGGGGCTGCAGCCGGTGTTCGGGTTCCTGTACTGGGGCCTGGGCGTGGCGTTCCTGGTGTGGCAGTGGGCGCTTCGCGGCAGCACCGGCCAGTCCCTGGGACAACGGCTGCTGCGGATCGTGACCGTGGACGAGGACACCGGGGCTCCGATCGGCCCGGCCCGCTCGATCGTGCGCAGCGTGCTGCACGTGGTGGACATCGCCCCGGTGTTCTTCGGGTACGTGCGTCCGCTGTTCCAGTACCGGCGGCAGACCTGGGCGGATCAGATCTGCCGCACCGTCGTCGTCAAGGTCGAGACGATCAACGCCATTGCGCAGGTGCGGCCATGAACGCATTGGCGGACGGCTGCGGCGCGCTGGTCGGGATGGCCTGCGCGTTGCAGGAGCATTCCGGCACTCCAGCGCCGGTGGTGCGCCACACCCCCTACGGCGTGTGGCTCCTGGTCGCCCTGGCGGGTGTGGCGCTGGTGCTGGCGGTGGTGTCTCCGGTGCTGCGGCGCAGGGCTCCGCACGCCTGGTGGGTGCTGTGCGGGTTCCCGGTCGCGGTGGTGCGGGTGCGCTGGACCTGGCGCAGGGTCACCGACTTGCAGGATCTGTCGGTGTCCAAGCGTCCGGCTCTCGGGCTGCTGGGGGACATGGTGGTGCGCGGTCGCGCGCTGCGACTGATCCCGCCCCGGATCGGCCTGCCGCACTGGCAACGCGGCGGCCTGACCGTCCGGGTGAGGCTTCACCCCGGCCAGACCCCGGAGCAGTACCTCGCCGCAGGTGAAGCACTCGCGCACGCGTGGCGGGTGTTCTCGGTGCGGATCACCTCCGACGTGCGCGGCTTCGTGACAGTCACCGCGCTCGCCTGGGACCCGTTGGCGGCCCCGTCGCTGCCGCACGCGGTGCTGACGGAGCTGTTGGCAGCGGTGGTCGGGCAGTGGGAGGACGGCGCAGCGTGGATGGTGAACCTGCGCCGGGTGCCGCACTGGCTGATCGTCGGCGCGACACGGTCTGGCAAGTCCACCCTGATGGCCGCGCTCGTCTCAGCGTGGGCCCGGCAGAAGGTAGCCCTGGTCGGCATCGACCTGAAGGGCGGCATGGAACTGTCGCTGTTCGAGGCGCGGCTGTCGGCGCTGGCGTCCGGGGCTTCACCCCGGATGGTGGACACGGGTTTGTGTGGTTATGCGGCGAGTGTCAGGGTAGCTGATTGGCGCTGCTCGTAGGCGACGGGGCTGA
>NZ_JBGCCS010000054.1:0-34518 GCF_041262645.1 Streptacidiphilus sp. EB129 | reverse complement strand
GCCCCCCCCCCGCCCCCGTGGGGGGCGGCGCGCCGCCCCCCGCCCCCCCCCCCCCGCCCCCGCGCCCCCCCCCCCCCCCCCCCCCCGCCCCCCCCCCCCGCCCCCCCCCCCCCCCCCCCCCGCCGCGGGCCCCCCCCCCCCCCCCCCCCCCCGCCGCCCCCCGGCCGTCGTCGCTCAGTGTGACCATGGATCGGGGAAATGTACCGGTTCGGGTGTATTAGCATCCCCGTCTCATGGCGGGCGGGGTAGGAAGATGACAGAAGGTTCCGTCCTGGGCCTTGTCGTGCCTGCCAGTAGAGGAGGCGGCGCATGTCTTCCACGTCCACGTCCACGTCCCCCGAGACCGTCGGTGGACCTGCCGGAGCGGACGACCCCGTGGTCCACATCCTGTGGATCAACGCGGGTCTGAGCTGTGACGGCGACTCGGTCGCGCTGACCGCCGCGACCCAGCCCAGCATCGAGGAGATCGCGCTCAGCGTGCTCCCGGGTCTGCCCAAGGTCGCCGTGCACTGGCCGCTGATCGACTTCGAGTGCGGTCCGGTCCAGGGTGCAGACAACTTCGTCGAGTGGTTCTTCAAGGCCGAACGAGGTGAGCTCGAACCCTTCGTGCTGGTCATCGAGGGCTCGATCCCCAACGAGGCGATCAAGGACGAGGGCTACTGGTGCGGCTTCGGGGACGACCCGGCGACCGGCCAGCCGATCACCACCAGCGAGTGGGTCGACCGGCTCGCGCCCAAGGCCACCGCGATCGTCGCCATCGGCACCTGCGCCACCTACGGCGGTATCCACGCCATGGCCGGCAACCCGACCGGTGCCATGGGTCTGCCCGACTACCTCGGCTGGGACTGGAAGTCCAAGGCCGGCCTGCCGATCGTCTGCGTGCCGGGCTGCCCGATCCAGCCGGACAACTTCTCCGAGACCCTGGTCTACCTGCTGTACCAGCTCACCGGCGCGGCGCCGATGATCCCGCTGGACGACAAGCTGCGCCCGGCCTGGCTGTTCGGCGCCACCGTGCACGAGGGCTGCGACCGCGGCGGCTACTACGAGCAGGGCCAGTTCGCCACCGAGTACGGGCAGCCGGAGTGCCTGGTGCGGCTCGGCTGCTGGGGCCCCGTGGTCAAGTGCAACGTCCCCAAGCGGGGCTGGATCAACGGCGTGGGCGGCTGCCCGAACGTCGGCGGGATCTGCATCGCCTGCACCATGCCGGGCTTCCCCGACAAGTTCATGCCGTTCATGGACGAGCCGCCCGGCGGCCGCGTCTCCAGTGGCTTCAGCACCGGCTACGGCAAGGTGATCCGCAAGCTGCGCGCGATCACCCAGCAGACGGTCGACAAGGAACCCAAGTGGCGCCACAAGGGCGCGCTGACGACGGGTTACCAGCCGCCCTGGTGACCCCCCGACGCCGGCCGGCGCGCGCACCGCGCGCCGGCCGGTACCCACCAGCACCCACCAGCACCCGGCGGCGAGCAGGGTCCGGCACGGCACCTCTTCCGGCAACCACACCCCCATCCCTTCATGAAGGGCGACACACGCGCGATGTCAACGACGACACAGGCAGGCGGCGACCCCAGCGGTCTGACGGAGATGTCCTGGGATCCGATCACCCGGATCGTGGGCAGTCTCGGCATCCACACGAAGATCGACTTCAAGCAGAAGCGGGTTGCCGAGTGCTACAGCACCTCCTCCGTCTTCCGCGGCTACAGCGTGTTCATGCGCGGCAAGGACCCGCGCGACGCGCACTTCATCACCAGCCGCATCTGCGGGATCTGCGGTGACAACCACGCCACCTGCTCGGTCTACGCGCAGAACATGGCGTACGGGGTGAAGCCGCCGCACCTCGCCGAGTGGATCATCAACCTCGGCGAGGCGGCCGAGTACATGTTCGACCACAACATCTTCCAGGAGAACCTGGTCGGGGTCGACTACTGCGAGAAGATGGTCCGCGAGACCAACCCCGGGGTGCTGGAGCTGGCCGAGCGCACCCAGGCCCCGCACGCGGGCGAGCACGGCTACCGCACCATCGCCGACATCATGCGCTCGCTCAACCCGATCGAGGGCGAGTTCTACCGCGAGGCGCTGCAGGTCAGCCGCTACACCCGGGAGATGTTCTGCCTGATGGAGGGGCGCCATGTGCACCCGTCCACGCTCTACCCGGGCGGTGTCGGCACCGTCGCCACGGTGCAGCTGTTCACCGACTACCTGAGCCGGCTGATGCGCTACGTGGAGTTCATGAAGCGCGTGGTGCCGCTCCATGACGACCTGTTCGACTTCTTCTACGAGGCCCTGCCCGGGTACGAGGAGGTCGGCCGGCGCCGGGTCCTGCTCGGCTGCTGGGGTGCCCTGAACGACCCGGACCACTGCGACTTCACCTACCGCAACATGACGGACTGGGGCCGGCGGATGTTCGTCACCCCCGGCGTGGTGGTCGACGGCAAGCTGGTGACCAACGACCTCACCGAGATCAACCTGGGCATCCGGATCCTGCTCGGCAGCTCCTACTACGAGGACTGGCAGGGCAAGGAGCAGTTCGTCACCCACGACCCGCTGGGCAACCCGGTCGACCCGCGCCACCCCTGGAACCAGCACACCATCCCGGCCCCGCAGAAGCGGAACTTCGACGACAAGTACAGCTGGGTGATGTCGCCGCGCTGGTTCGACGGCAAGGACCACCTGGCGCTGGACACCGGCGGCGGCCCGATCGCCCGGCTGTGGTCCACCGCGCTGTCCGGGCTGGTCGACTGCGGCTACGTCAAGGCCACCGGCCACAGCGTCGTGATCAACCTGCCGCGCACCCTGACCAAGCCGGAGACCACCTTCGAGTGGAAGATCCCGAAGTGGAGCAACGCGCTGGAGCGGAACCGCGCGCGCACCTACTTCCAGGCCTACAGCGCCGCGGTGGCCCTGCACTTCGCCGAGAAGGCACTGTCCGAGGTCAGGGCCGGACGCACGCAGACCTGGGAGAAGTTCGAGGTGCCGGACGAGGGCATCGGCTGCGGCTTCACCGAGGCCGTACGCGGCGTGCTGTCGCACCACATGGTGATCAGGGACGGCAAGATCGCCAACTACCACCCCTACCCGCCGACCCCCTGGAACGCCAGCGTGCGCGACAGCTACGGCACACCCGGTCCTTACGAGGACGCGGTGCAGAACACGCCGATCTTCGAGGAGAACTCTCCGGAGAACTTCAAGGGCATCGACATCATGCGGGCGGTCCGCAGCTTCGACCCCTGCCTGCCCTGCGGCGTGCACATGTACCTGGGCGACGGCAAGACCCTGCAGCAGATGCACGTCCCCACCGGTCTGAGCGGGCTCGGCGGATGACCGCGACCACCGCCCGCGCCACGGACGCACCCGCACCGGCGACTTCGAAGGCGACCGCGAAGGCGGCGGCACCGACGACGGCACCACCCGACGCGCGGGTCACCGCGCGGCGGGTGGAGGAACTGCTGGACCGGCTGGCGGCCGGCGCCGACCCGGCCAGCGCGCAGGTGGCCGAGGACATGGTGCGGGTCCTGATGGACTTCTACGGCGCGGGCCTGGCGCGGATCACCACGCTGCTGGGCCCGGCGCTGGACGGCCTGCTCGGCGACGAACTGGTCGCCGCCCTGCTCGCGCTGCACGGACTGCACCCGCACGACGCGGAGCGCCGGATCACCGACACCCTGCGGCGGATCGCCCCGGAGCACCCGGCCGAGCTGCTCTCCTTCGACCAGGAGAGCGGCACCGTCCGGCTGCGGCTGCCGGAGCGTACCGGCTGCGGCTGCGGCAGCGCCGCCGCCGACCAGGAGGCCATCGAGGACGCGCTCACCTCGGCCGCCCCCGAGGTCGGCAGCGTCGAGTTCCAGGCCCCGGACCGGGCGCCGACGTTCCTGCAGATCGGCAGCCGGCCGGACGCGCCGCTGTCCGTGGAACCGCGGTGAGTGCCCTCCAGCAGCAGGGACCCCAGCGGCAGACGGTCCGTCACCGTGGGCTGCGACGGTTCCTGGAGCCCGCCTCCCGGGTCGAGCGCTGCGAGCTCTGTGGCACGGCGGTCGCCCCGCGCCACCGGCACCTGGTCGACACCAGGGCCCGCTCCCTCGCCTGCGCCTGCCCCCCGTGCGCGCTGCTGTTCGACCGCGGGGACGGCGCCGGATCCCGCTACCGGACCGTCCCCGACCGCTACCTGCGCGACCCGGGTCACACCGTCGACGACGCGGCCTGGGACAGCCTGCAGATCCCGGTCTCGATGGCCTTCTTCTTCCGCAACGCGGAACTGGACCGCCTGATCGCCCTCTACCCCAGCCCGGCCGGCGCCACCGAGAGCGAACTCGACCCCGGACTGTGGCAGGACGTCCTGGGCCGAACGCCGCTGGCGGGACTGCTCGCCGACGACGTGGAGGCACTGCTGGTGCGCCGCGTCCCGGCGCCGGGGGAGTGCTTCCTGGTACCGATCGACGCCTGCTACGAACTCGTCGGCCGGATGCGGCTGCACTGGCAGGGATTCGACGGCGGCAGCGAGGCCCGCCGCGAGCTGGACACCTTCTTCGCCGGGCTGGTCGCCAGATCCCGGCCCGCCGGCGTCGCCGCCGCCCTGGCGACCGGGTCACCGGGAGCCGCCGGATGAGCGTCGCCTTCAGCTTCAGCTGCACCGGCGTCCGCGCCGAGCCCTACGCCGCGGGCCCCACGCTGGTGTTCCGGCTGGCCCTGGACGCGGGCGCGGAGGTCCGGGTGCACGCGCTGGTGCTCCAGTGCCAGCTGCGCATCGAACCCGCCCGCCGGCGCTACAACCCGGCCGAGAAGGCCGCCCTGCGCGACGTCTTCGGCGAACCCGCGCAGTGGGGCAGCAGCCTGAACCCGATTCAGTTCGCCCAGGTCTCGCTCACCGTGCCCGGCTTCACCGGGCGCACCGAGGTCGACCTGTCGGTGCCGTGCAGCTACGACCTGGACGTCTGCGCCGGACGCTACTTCCGTGCGCTGGAGGAGGGCGAGGCCCCGCTGCTGCTGCTCTTCTCCGGCACCGCCTTCACCGGCGACCGGGGCTTCCAGGTCTCCCCGGTGCCCTGGGACCGGGAGGCCGTGGCGCGGATGCCGGTCGCGGTCTGGCGGCAGATGATGGACCAGCACTTCCCCGGCTGCGACTGGCTGCGGCTGCCCCGCGAGGACATGGACGCGCTGCTGGACTACCGGTCCCGCCACGGCCTGCCGTCCTGGGAGGCCACCGTCCGCGCGCTGCTGGCCACCGCCGGTGGCCCGCTGCTGCAGGGGAGCCGACCGTGACCACCACCGACCGTACCCTCGCTCCGGCCGGTCCGACCGGGCTGGACGCACGCCTGGAGCACGCCCGCCGGATCGCGGACACCATGCTCTTCGAGGGCTACGTGCTCTACCCCTACCGGGCCTCGGCCGCGAAGAACCGGGCCCGCTGGCAGTTCGGCGTCCTGGTCCCGCCCGCCTGGGTGGAGGCGGGCTGCGAACCCAGCCTGCAGCGCACCGAATGCCTGCTGGAGCCCCGGCGGGCCGGGGCGCTGTCGCTGGAGGTGCGCTTTCTGCGGGCCCAGCGCCGCACCGTCGAGGCCGCCGGCCCGGGCGGCTCCTTCCGCGCGGTGCCGACGCTGGAACTGCCGGACCGGGTGCTGGTGCCCTGGGACGAGGGGGTGGAGGAGCGGATCCCGCTGGAGCTGCCCCTCGACCGGTTGCTCGCCCCGGACGGGGTGCGGATCCCGGTCGAGCGGGCCGCGGTGGAGGAGACCGAGTTGGTCCGTCAGCAGGACGCCACCGTGGGCCGGTTGCTGCGGCGCAGGGAGGCCGTCCACGCCGAGCTCCGGGTCCGCGCGGTCGCCCTGGACGGGCCCTCGCGGGTGGTCCGGCTGTCCGTCGAGGTGGAGAACACCAGCCCCTGGCGGCCCGAGCCGTCCGGACGGGACCGCGAGGCGGCGCTGCCGCACGCGCTGATCGGCGTCCACGTACTGCTGGCGGCGGACGGCGGGCGGTTCCTCTCGATGACCGACCCGCCGGAGTGGGCGGCCCACGAGGTGAAGCAGTGCCGGAACCGGCATGCCTGGCCGGTGCTGGCGGGTTCCGACGGAGCCGAGGACGTCATGCTGGCCTGCGCGATCATCCTGGAGGACCACCCGCGCATCGCGCCGGAGAGTCCGGGCGGCTTCTTCGACGCCACCGAGATCGACGAGATGCTCGCGCTGCGCACCGCCACCCTCACCGACCAGGAGAAGCGCGAGGCCCGGGGCACCGACGACCGGGCCGCCTCGGTGGTCGACCTCGCCGACTCGATGCCTCCCGAGGTCCTGGAACGGCTGCACGGCGTGGTCCGCTCGATCCGGGAACTGACGGACCCGCAGCCGCTGGACGACTGGTCCGGGGCCCCGTCCGCCCCCGAGCTGCCCTGGTGGGACCCGGCGGCGGACCGGTCGGTCGATCCCTCCACCGACCGGGTCCACGTCGACGGCGTACTGGTCGGCGCGGGCAGCCGGGTCGTGCTGCGGCCGGGACGCAGGCGTACCGACGCCCAGGACCTGTTCCTGCGCGGGCGCACGGCCCTGGTCGAGGCGGTCGTGCACGACGTGGACGGTACGGTCCACCTGGCCGTCACCGTCGAGGACGACCCGGGCGCCGACCTCTGGCGCGAGCAGGGCCGCTTCCTCTACTTCCAGCCGGACGAACTCGCCCTCGCCGAACCGCCGGCGGCGGACGCCGCGAGCGGTGACACCGTGGACCCGGAGGAGCGGCGATGACCGGCGCGGACCAGGCCGGCGGCGGCACGCTCGTCGCAGGGGTGGGCAACATCTTCCTCGGCGACGACGGCTTCGGCGTCGAGGTGGCCCGCCGGCTCGCCACCCAGGAACTCCCGCCCGGCGTGGCGGTGGTGGACTCGGGCGTGCGCGGCGTGGACCTCGCGTACCGGCTGCTGGAGGGCTATCGCACCGCCGTCCTGATCGACGCCACCGTGCGCGGTGGCCTGCCCGGGACGGTGTACCTCATCGACGCCAGGGCCGCACTGTCCGCGACCCCGCAGCCGGGCATGGGCCTGGACGGCCACCGGATGACCCCGGACGCCGTACTCGCGCTGCTCGGCACGCTCAGCGCCGGGCTCGGCACCGGCGCGCCGGAGCGGGTGCTGGTCGTCGGTTGCGAACCGGAGACCGTCGAGGAGGGGATCGGGCTGAGCCCGCCGGTGGAGGCGGCGGTGGACCACGCCGTACGGATGGTGCTGCGCCTGCTCGCCGAACCGCCGACGGTCACCGCCGACGCCGCTCCCGACGCCGTCATCGGCGTCGCGGAGAACTGACAGACCGTACACACCGCACAGTCCAGACAGACCGGAAACCCCGGAGGACAGGAGAGGACCCCATGTTCAAGGCCCTGATCGGTACGGCCGTGCTGGCCGCGGCAGCCTGCGCGGCCGTGCAGCTGCTGCCGGACCTCAAGCGCTACCTGGAGCTGCGCCGGATGTGAGCCCGGCCGATGGCTGCAAACGGATGACAGCGGCGGGGCCGGCGCGGCGCGGCAGCGGAGACGCCGGCCGCGCCGGTCCTGTAATGGGGCCTGCGGCCGGTACCCGGTCGGCCGACTGCAGTTGGGGGCCTGGTCCAATGCACGAGATGTCGATCGCCCTCGCTGTGATCGAGCAGGTGGCCGAGAAGGCCCCGCCCGGTGCCACGGCCGAGTGCGTCCGGCTGCGGGTCGGTGAACTGGCCGGTGTCGTCCCGGACGCGCTGTCCTTCTGTTTCGACCTCGCCTGCGCCGGCACCCCGTTGAGCGGATCGCGGCTGCTGGTCGAGCCGGTCACGGCACTGGCCCGCTGCGAGCCGTGCGCGCGCGAGTGGCACCCGGGCATGCCGCCCGACCTCTGCTGCCCCGGCTGCGGCAGCGGCACGGACGTGGTGCTGCTCTCCGGGCGCGAGCTGGAAGTGTCCGCGGTGCACTGGTCGGGTGATCCGGCCTGCGCCGCCGTCCCCGAGGAGAGATGACGCCATGTGCCGGACGGGTGATCTGCGGCAGGCCGTACTGGCCCGCAACGACGCGGGCGCGCAGGCGCTGCGGGAGGAACTGGCCGCGCGGGGCACCGTCGTGGTGAACATGCTCTCCAGCCCCGGCAGCGGCAAGACCGAACTGCTGCAGCAGGAGCTGACGCTGGCGCGTACCCGGGCGGTTCCGGTCGCCGCGATCACGGCGGACCTGGCCACCGACAACGACGCCACCCGGCTGGCCCGGGCCGGCGTCCCGGTGCTGCAGGTGCTGACCGACGGTCTGTGCCACCTGGAGGCCGCGATGGTGCGGCGGGCGATCGACGGCTGGCTGCCGGCGGAGACGCGGGTGCTGTTCGTCGAGAACGTCGGCAACCTGGTCTGCCCGGCCTCCTACGACCTCGGTGAGACGCTGCGGGTCGCCCTCGCCTCGGTGACCGAGGGGGAGGACAAGCCGCTGAAGTACCCGAACGCCTTTGGTCTGGCGCAGCTGGTACTGGTCACCAAGGCCGACCTCGCCGACGCGGTCGGCTTCGACGAGGCGGCGTTCCGGGCGCATGTCGAGCGGGTCAACCCCGGGGTCGAGGTCGTGCTCACCTCGGCACGGACCGGCGCGGGCGCGGGCGTGCTGCTGGACCGCGCGCTGGCCGCGCAGCAGGGCACGCCGCAGCACCGCCCGGTCATGGCCCGCACCCAGGACCCTGCCCTGACGCACCATCACCACCACGACGACGGCCACACCCACGACGACGGCCACCACCACGACGACGGCCACCAGGACGGGCACGGTCACGACGGCCACGCTCACGCTGAGCACGGCCACGCCGGCCACGGCCACGGCGGCGGCAGCCAGCACCGCCAGGACGCGCCGACGCCCGTACGGCCGCTGCCCGGGCATCCGTCCAGATGACCGGCGATCTGCTGCAGACCTCGGAGCCCTTGGAGCCCCCGGAGTCTCTGGAGCCCTCGGCGTCCGCGACAGCGGTACGGCGGCGGTTCGTGGTGCGCGGGGTGGTCCAGGGCGTCGGCTTCCGGCCGTTCGTCCACACGCTCGCCACCGAACTCGGGCTGGCCGGGCATGTCACCAACACCGGGGCGGGCGTGGTCGCCGAGGTCGAGGGGCCGCCGGCGCGGGTGGCGCGGTTCACCGAGCGGTTGCGGGCCGAGGCGCCGCCCCTGGCCTGGATCGAGTCGGTGGACCAGGAGGCGGCTCCGGCCAGCGGGGCGCGGGGATTCGCCATCGTCGCCACCCGGCAGGGCGGCGCGGGCGGCACGCTCGCCCCCGCCGACGTCGCCACCTGCGCCGACTGCCTCGCCGAGCTGGCCGACCCGGCCGACCGCCGGTACCGGTACCCGTTCATCAGCTGCACCCACTGCGGACCCCGGTTCACCATCATCCGCGCGCTGCCCTACGACCGCTGCGCCACCACCATGGCCGACTTCCCGTTGTGTGAGCCGTGCCGGAGCGAGTACCGGGATCCGGCCGACCGGCGCTTCCACGCCCAGCCGATCGCCTGCCACGACTGCGGCCCCCGGCACACGCTGGTGCGCGCCGACGGCAGCACGGCGAAAGCCGAGGCGGCGCTGGCCGAGGCCCGCCGGCTGCTGGCGGCCGGTTCCGTGCTCGCGGTGAAGGGCCTGGGCGGCTACCACCTCGCCTGCGACGCCGGGAACGCGGACGCGGTCGCCCTGCTGCGGCGGCGCAAGGCCCGGGGCGGCAAGCCGTTCGCGCTGATGGCGCGGTCCGTCGAGGACGCCGAGGCGCTGGCCGAGGTGTCCCCTGCCGAGCGGGAGCTGCTCGCGGGTCGGGTCCGGCCGATCGTGCTGCTGCGCCGCCGCTCACTGCCGGTGCCCGGGGCCCCCGAGCTCGCCGACGGGGTCGCGCCCGGCAGTCCCGACCTCGGGGTGATGCTGCCCTACACACCGCTGCACCACCTGCTGCTGGGACTGCCCGGCGAGCCGGGCGGGTTCCGGCTGCTCGTACTCACCAGCGGAAACCGCTCCGGAGAGCCGATCGCCACCGACGACGCCGACGCCCGGGAGCGGCTTGCCGGGATCGCCGACGCCTGGCTGGTCCACGACCGGCCGATCCACGTCCCCTGCGACGACTCGGTGGTGCGGATCTGCGACGGCGAACCGCTGCTGCTGCGCCGCTCGCGCGGCTACGCGCCACTGCCGGTCACCCTGCCGGTGCCGGTCCCGGCCACCCTGGCCATGGGCGGTGACCTGAAGAACGTGGTCTGCCTGGCAGAGGGCACCCGCGCCTGGCTCTCCGGCCACATCGGCGATCTGGAGGACCCGGCCACCCAGACCGCGCTGGCCGGCGCGGTGGAGCAGCTGTCCGCGATCACCGGCGTGCGGGCGGAAACCCTGGCCGCCGACCGGCATCCCGGCTACCACTCCACCCGATGGGCCAAGCGCAACGCGGACGGTCGGCGTCTCGTCGGCGTGCAGCACCACCATGCGCACATCGCCTCGGCGATGGCCGAACACGGCCTGGACGCGGACGCCCGGGTCATCGGCGTCGCCTTCGACGGCACCGGCTACGGCGACGACGGGGCGGTCTGGGGCGGCGAGTTCCTGCTGGCCGGCTACGACGGCTTCCGCCGCTTCGGGCAGTTGCGCTACACGCCGCTGCCCGGCGGGGACGCCACCGTCCGGCGTCCGTACCGGATGGCGCTCGCCCACCTCCACGCGGCCGGTCTGGACTGGGACCCCGGCCTGCCCTCTGCCGGTGCCTGCCCGGAGACCGAACTGCGGCTGCTGCGGCGCCAGTTGGAGACCGGCCTGAACTGCGTGCCGACCTCCAGCATGGGCCGGCTCTTCGACGCGGTCTCCTCCCTGCTGGGCATCTGCCACCTGGCCGACTACGAGGCCAGAGCCGCCGTCGAGCTGGAGGCCGCCGCGCGGCCGTCGGCCGGAGCCACCGGCTACGCCTTCGGCCTCGGCCCCAGCCCCTGGCACCCGGCCGGGACGGGAACGGTGACCGGGACGGGGCGCGGCGCGGACCTGCTGGCCGACCCGGGGCCGGTGCTCGCGGCGGCGCTGGCCGAGGCCCGCTCCGGCGTGCCGGTCGGCCTGATCGCGGCGCGGTTCCACACCGCGGTCGCGGACCTGGTGGTCCGGGTGTGCGAGGCGGCGCGGGAGCGGGTGGGCCCCCGGCCGGTGGTGCTCAGCGGCGGGGTGTTCGCCAACACGGTGCTCGCCGTCGGGTGCGCGGCCGGACTGCGCGCCGCCGGGTTCACCGTGCTGCGCCACCGTCAGGTGCCGCCCAACGACGGGGGCCTGGCCCTGGGCCAGGTCCTGGTGGCCGCCCGCACCGACCCCGGCTGACGGGCCGAACTCCACACCCACCACAGCAGGACGCAGCAGCAGCGACGACAGGACGGAGAAGCGCATGTGCCTGGCCGTACCCGGCAGGGTGATGCAGATCGAGGAGCGGGACGGGACCCGGATGGCCCAGGTCGACTTCGGCGGCGTGATCAAGGACGTCTGCCTGGAGTACGTCCCTGACCTGAAGGTCGGGGAGTACGCGGTGGTCCACGTCGGCTTCGCGCTGCAGCGCCTGGACGAGGAGTCCGCCCGACGGACCCTCGAACTCTTCGCCGAACTCGGCACCCTCCAGGAGGAGTTCGGCGACCCCTGGGCCTTGGCCGCGGATCCGGACGGCATGGCCCGGCACGGAAGCGAGGAGGAGCGGTGAAGTACATCGACGAGTTCCAGGACCCCGGGCTGGCCGGGAAGCTGCTGGACGGGATCAGGGCGGCGGTGACCCGTCCCTGGGCCCTGATGGAGGTCTGCGGCGGCCAGACCCACAGCATCATCCGGCACGGCCTCGACCAGCTGCTCCCCGAGGAGATCGAGCTGATCCACGGCCCCGGCTGCCCGGTCTGCGTCACCCCCCTGGAGACCATCGACAAGGCCCTGGAGATCGCCTCCCGGCCCGGCGTCATCTTCTGCTCCTTCGGCGACATGCTGCGGGTGCCCGGCACGGACCGGGACCTGTTCCGGGTCAAGAGCGAGGGCGGGGACGTGCGGGTGGTGTACTCCCCGCTGGACGCCCTGGCCCTGGCCCGGCAGAACCCGGACCGCGAGGTGGTGTTCTTCGGCATCGGCTTCGAGACCACCGCGCCTCCCAACGCCATGACGGTCTACCAGGCCCGCAAGCTCGGCATCAGCAACTTCTCCATGCTGGTCTCGCACGTGCGGGTGCCGCAGGCCATCGAGGCGCTGATGCAGTCGCCGAGCTGCCGGGTCCAGGCCTTCCTGGCCGCCGGCCACGTCTGCAGCGTGATGGGCACGGCCGAGTACCCGGAGCTGGCCGAGCGCTACCGGGTGCCGATCGTGGTGACCGGGTTCGAGCCGCTGGACATCCTGCAGGGCGTGCACCGCGCGGTGCTGCAGCTGGAGCGCGGCGAGCACCGCGTCGAGAACGCCTACCCGCGTGCGGTGCGCCCGGAGGGCAATCCGCAGGCACAGGCCATGCTCCGGGACGTGTTCGAGGTCGTCGACCGTCCCTGGCGCGGCATCGGCGTGATCCCGGACAGCGGCTGGCGGCTCTCCGAGCGCTACCGCGAGCAGGACGCCGAGTACCGCTTCTCGGTCGAGGGCATCCGGACCGTGGAACCGGCCGAGTGCCGCAGCGGCGAGGTGCTGCAGGGGCTGCTCAAGCCGCACGACTGCCCCGCCTTCGGCACGCTGTGCACGCCGCGCAACCCGCTGGGCGCGACCATGGTCTCCAGCGAGGGCGCCTGCGCGGCCTACTACCTCTACCGGCGCATCGACGGACCCGGCGCCGTCAAGGAGGCGACCCCCGTTGGCTGACACCGCGACCACCAGGCCCACCGCGACCGGGCCCACCGGCCTGGACATCCAGGGCTGGACCTGTCCCGCGCCGCTGCGGGACAGTCCCCGGGTGGTGCTCGGCCACGGCGGTGGCGGGGTGCTCTCCGCCGAACTGGTCCAGCACGTTTTCGCCCCCGCCTACGGCGGTCCGGCGCTGGCCGAACTGGGCGACGCCGCGCGGCTCTCGCTGGGCGGGGTGCGGCTGGCCTTCTCCACCGACTCGTACGTGGTGCGCCCGCTGTTCTTCCCCGGGGGCAGCATCGGCGACCTGGCCGTCAACGGCACGGTCAACGACCTGGCCATGAGCGGGGCCCGGCCCGCCTACCTGTCCTGCGGGTTCATCCTGGAGGAGGGCGTGGAGACCGAGGTCGTCGGGCTGGTCGCGCAGGCACTGGGCGCCGCCGCCCGGGCCGCCGGTGTCGAGGTGGCCACCGGTGACACCAAGGTCGTCGAGCGGGGCCACGGCGACGGGATCTACATCAACACCGCCGGGATCGGCCTGATCCCGGACGGCGTCGACCTGCGCCCACAGCGCGCGGCGCCCGGGGACGTGGTGATCGTCAGCGGCGACATCGGCGTGCACGGCATCGCGGTGATGAGCGTGCGCGAGGGCCTGGAGTTCGGCGTCGAGATCCAGAGCGACTGCGCGCCGTTGCACGGACTGGTCCAGGCGATGCTCGCGGTCGCCCCCGACCTGCACGTCCTGCGCGACCCCACCCGGGGCGGGCTGGCGGCCGCGCTCAACGAGATCGCCGCGGCGGCCGGCGTGGGAGTGGTGCTGACGGAGCGGTCGGTGCCGGTCCCGGAGGCGGTGGCCAACGCCTGCGGCTTCCTGGGCCTGGACCCGATGTACGTGGCCAACGAGGGCAAGCTGGTCGCCTTCGTCCCGCGCGCGGACGCGGACGCGGTGCTCGCCGCCATGCGCGCGCACCCGCTCGGGGCGGGTGCCGCGATCATCGGCGAGTGCGTGGAGGCCCACCCGGGCATGGTCGTCGCCCGAACCGGCCTGGGCGGCACCCGGGTCGTCGACCTGCCGCTCGGCGAGCTGCTGCCGCGCATCTGCTGACCGGAGCAGCCCCCGTCCCGGCGGCCCCCGTCCCCGTAGCCGCCGCGCCGGGACGGGGGTGCTGGGCGGCAGCAGGCGCTCAGCGGCCGTGGGTGGTGAACTTGCGTACGGCGAGGGGGACGAAGACCGTCAGCAGCACCGCGCACCACACCAGCGTCGCGGCGATCGGATGCCGCAGCGGCAGGGGCAGCACCTCGCCGGGCATCGCGGGGACCGTGTTGCCGAACAGCTCCCGAGCAGCGGCGGCGACCGCGCTGATCGGGTTCCAGTTCGCGACGAGGCGCAGCCACCCGGGCATGCCGCCGGTGGTGACGAACACATTGGTGACCATGCTCAGCGGGAAGACGAGCACGGACAACTGCCCGGCCATGTCCTCCCGGCCGATCAGCAGGCCGAGGTAGATGCCGATCCAGTTGGCCACGAAGCGGAACAGCAGCAGCAGGGCGAACGCCGTCACCGCGTGCGCCACCCCGTGCTGGGCGCGCCAGCCGAGCGCGAGCCCCACGCCGGCCATCATCGCCAGCACGACGGTGCTGACCGCCAGGTCGGCCAGGGTCTGGCCGAAGAGTGCCGCCGAGCGCGAGATCGGCATCGAGCGCAGCCGGTCGGTGACGCCCCGTCCGACGTCGCGGGCGGCGCCGTTCATGCTGGGCATGATCCCGTTCACGGCGACCAGGATGAACATCCCCGGCATCAGGTAGTCGCGGTAACTGCCGCCGCCGGGAAGCTTGATGGCGCTGCCGAAGATGTACCCGAAGACCAGCAGCATGGCCAGCGGGGCGATCAGCGAGGCCGCGACCAGACCGGGGGAGTGGCGGTAGTACAGCAGGATCCGCAGGGTGAGGGTCCACGCGTCGGAGACGGCGTTCCCGGCCCGGCGGCGCGGAGTGGCCGGCGCCGGCCTGTGGGGGACGCTGGGGGCGCTCGGGGTGAGGACGCTCATCGGGTCACGGTCTCCCTCGGGTCGGTGCTCGGTTCGGTGGTCGGGTCGGTGGTGGAGCGGCCGGTGAGGGTCAGGAAGACGTCGTCCAGGGAGGGATGCCCGAGGGCGACGTCCTGCGCGGCCACCCCGGCGGCGTCCAGTTCCCGGACCAGCTGCGGCAGGGCGATCGCACGGCCGGGCGCGGTGATCGCGCGCACCCGGCGCTCGGCCTCGTCCAGGACCGGGGAGCCGCCGGTGAGCGCGGCCAGGATCGCTGCGGCGCGGGCGAGTTGCTGGTCGGCCTCGGCCAGCGTCACCTCGACCCGGGTGCCGATCGCGGACTTGAGGGTCTGCGGCGTCCCCGACGCGATGACCCGGCCGTGGTCGACCACGGCGATGGCGTCGGCGAGCCGGTCGGCCTCGTCCAGGTACTGCGTGGTGAGCAGCACGGTGGTGCCGTCCGCCACCAGCTCTCTGACGATGGCCCAGATCTCGTTGCGGCTGCGCGGGTCGAGACCGGTGGTCGGCTCGTCCAGGAACAGCACGGCGGGCCGGGTGACCAGGCTGGCGATCAGGTCCAGGCGCCGCCGCATCCCGCCGGAGTAGGTGCGCACCAGCCGGTCGGCGGCCTCGTCGAGCCCGAACCGCTCCAGCAGTTCCTCCGCCCGCCGGCGGGCGCCGCGGGCGCCCAGCTTGTGCAGCCGGCCGACCAGGTGGAGGTTGTCCCGGCCGGTGATGCCCTCCTCGACCGCGGCGTGCTGACCGGCGAAGCCGATGCTGTGCCGCACCTGCTCGGCCTGCCGGACGACGTCGAACCCGGCCACGCGGGCCCGTCCGGAGTCGGGGTCGGACAGGGTCGCCAGGATCCGCACCGCGGTGGTCTTGCCCGCGCCGTTGGGGCCGAGCACGCCGCAGACCGTCCCGGCCGGGACGGACAGGTCCAGGCCGCGCAGGGCCTCGGTGCGGCCGAACCGCTTGTGCAGGCCCTCGGCCTCGATGGCCGGACCGGGGCCGTCACGGGAGGTGTCGTGGTGGGGCAGGCTCATGGAGCCACCTCTCTAAGTACGGTGTACGTAGAAGTGCGTGCCGCCAGAGTACTACTACGTACGGTGTACGTGTCTAGACTGCCGGGGAGAGGTGATGATCCATGCCGTCCGGCCGACCCGCATCCGACAAGCCCGCATCCGACGGGACGCAGCCCGACAGGACGCCGCCCGACAGGACGCCGCCCGCCAAGACGCCGTCCGCCAGGGGCGCCCCGGGGATGATCTGGCTGCGCCCCGAGCGCAGCGGCAGGGGGCCGGAGCCGGCCCACAGCCGCGCCGCCATCGCCGCGGCGGCGATCGCCCTCGCGGACGCCGACGGTCTGGACGCGGTCTCGATGCGCAAGGTCGCCGCAGCCCTCGGCGCCGGCACCATGTCGCTCTACAACTACGTGCCCAAGAAGGAGCACCTGTTCGACCTGATGCTGGACGCCGCGGTCGGTGAGTTCGTCCTCCCGGCCGAGCCGTCGGGGGAGGCGCGGGCGGACCTCGCCCGGTTCGCCGGTGAGGCACTGGCTGCCATGCGCCGGCATCCGTGGATGGCCGGGCTCGCCCTCTCGCGTCCCTCGATGGGCCCGAACGCCCTGCGCTGCACCGAGTTCTTCCTCCGGGCGCTGGCCGGCACCCCGCTCGGCGGCGGCGCAAAGATGGAGATGTTCGCCCAGCTCAACGGCTTCGTCTGCCAGTTCGCGGAGTTTGAGCGCAACGCCGGTGGCGCCACCGCCGAGTGGCACGCCGAGCTGGTGACCTACCTCGGCGGCGTCATCGCCACCGGCCGGTACCCCTACCTCGCGGCCACCCTTGCCGACAGCGCCGGCAGCGCTCCGCTCGACGCCGACCGGGCCTTCGAGCGCTCGCTGAACCGCCTGCTCTCCGCCTTCCTCACCGCGCGGGAGTAGCCCGGGCCTGACGCCGAATCAGATCACTCCTCGAATTCGTGCCGGACCCGGCGGGACGGGGTGAACGCGTAGAGGTCGAGGACGCCGGGCGGATCGGCCAGACCGGGGCCGCCCGCGTCGACCCAGGCGGTGATGTCGGCTGCGGCGTCACGGTCGTTGACCAGGCCGAGCCAGACCGGCCGGCCGCCGGCCCGGCGTCCCTCGGCCGAGGGCTGGACCACGATCACGTTGGCGTGGTCGCAGGCGTCCAGGCAGTCCACCCGCCGCACCATGGCCACCTCGGCCAGCGAGGCGCGCAGGTCGGCGAGTTGCGCCTCGTGGTCCAGTCGGGGAATCTTGGCGGTGCCGCAGCAGCAGCCCCGGCAGACGGTGACCGTCGGCCGCGCCACGCCTGCTGACGAGCCCCCGGCGGAGCCCGCCGCGGGGCGCGCGGTGGAGCCCGCGGGGGAGTTGGCTGTGGAGTTGGCCCGGCGCGGGCCGCGTCGGCTCACGCGCCGTTCCCGCTCGTGGCGGCGGCCCCGGTCTGTGCGGCGCGCAGCCAGGCGGCGTCGCGGAGCAGCCGCAGGCCGTTGAGACCGACGATGACGGTCGAGCCCTCGTGGCCCAGCACGCCGAGCGGCAGCGGCAGATGGCCGACCAGGTCCCAGACCACCAGGCCGGAGATGAAGACCGAGGCGATGACCAGGTTCTGCACCACCAGCGCGCGGGCCCGGCGGGACAGCGCCACCACGGTGGGCACGGTGGCCAGTTCGTCGCGGACCACGATCGCGTCGGCGGTCTCCAGGGCGAGGTCCGAGCCGGCCCGGCCCATGGCGATCCCGGTGTGGGCGGCCGCCAGCGCCGGGGCGTCGTTGACGCCGTCGCCGATCACCAGCACCCGTCGCCCGCGCGCCTCCAGCCGGCGTACCGCCTCGACCTTGTCCTGCGGGAGCAACCCGGCGTGCACGTCGTCGCCCGCGATGCCGACCTCGGCGGCGAGGCGGGCGGCGGCGCGCGGATTGTCGCCGGTGACCAGCACCGGGGCGGTGCCGGTCAGCGCCGTGAGCGCCGCGACGGTGCGGGCGGCGTCCGGGCGGAGCCGGTCGGCGATGCCCAGGACGCCGACGGGGCGGCCGTTGCGCTCGACCAGTACGGCGGTGCGGCCCCCGTCCTCCAGCTCCGTCGCGACCGCGGCCGCCTGCCCGGACCGGGGATCGGTGCCGCCGTTGAGCAGCCGGGCCGGCGCTCCCACGGCGATGGGGACGTCGTCGACGGTGGCGGTGACGCCGATGCCGGGGGCGGATCGGAAGTCCTCGGCGGCGGACAGGTCCAGCCGGCGCTCGCGGGCCGCGTCGACCACCGCGCGGGCCAGCGGGTGCTCGCTGGGGTGCTCGGCGGACGCCGCCAGGGCGAGCAGGCCGTCCTCGTCCAGACCGCAGCCGGGGAGGGGGCGGATGTCGGTGACCCGGGGCGTGCCCTCGGTCAGGGTGCCGGTCTTGTCCAGCGCGACCGAGTCGACCTGCCCCAGCCGCTCCATCACCACCGCCGACTTGACCAGGACGCCGTGGCGTCCGGCGTTGGCGATGGCCGAGAGCAGCGGCGGCATGGTGGCCAGCACCACCGCGCAGGGCGAGGCGACGATCATGAAGGTCATCGCCCGCAGCAGCGACCCGGTCACCGCCGCGCCGAAGGCGAGCGGGACCAGGAAGACGGCCAGGGTGGCGGCCACCATGCCCAGCGAGTACCGCTGTTCGACCTTCTCGATGAACAGCTGGGTGGGCGCCTTGGTCTCGCTCGCCTCCTCGACCATGGCCACGATGCGGGCGATCACCGAGTCGGAGGCGTCGCGCTCGACCCGGACCCGTAGCGCGCCGGTGCCGTTGAGGGTTCCGGCGAAGACCTCGTCGCCGGCCTGCTTGGCGACGGGCAGCGGCTCGCCGGTGACGGTGGCCTGGTCGACCTCGCTGGCGCCGTCCAGCACCCGGCCGTCGGCGCCGACCCGCTCCCCGGGCCGGATCAGCACGGTGTCGCCCACCGCGAGGACCTCGGTGTCGACCGTCTCCTCGGTGCCGTCGTCCCGCAGCCGGGTGGCGGTGGTGGGGGCGAGATCGAGCAGCCCGCGCACGGAGTCCTGGGTGCGGGCGGTGGCCAGCGCCTCCAGCGCGCCGGAGGTGGCGAAGATGACGATCAGCAGCGCGCCGTCCATGACCTGCCCGATCGCGGCGGCGCCCAGGGCGGCGACGATCATCAGCAGGTCGACGTCGAGGGTCTTCTCGCGCAGTGCCTGGAGCCCGGCCCAGCCGGGCTCCCAGCCGCCGGTGACATAGGCGACCGCGTAGAGCGGAACCCACGCCCAGGCGGGCACGCCGGTCAGCTGCAGCGACAGGGCGAGCAGGAAGGCGACGGTGGCCGCGGCGGCCCACCGGGCCTCGGCCAGCGCGAACACCCGCGTGCGCCGTCGGGGGGCCAGCGCGTCGCGGGAGGCCGCGACGGGGGCCGGGCGCTCGGTGAGGGTCGTGGACATGGCGGCGTTCTTCCTTCGCGGGACGGCGATCGCCCGGGGCGGAGGGGGCGACCGGGACCACCATACCGGATTGATTGAACAATCTTTCACGCATCGTGGGTAGGATGCCGTCATGGGCCATGGAATCGTCGAAAAGCAGCGCGCCACCTCACGCGAGCGCCTGGACCACGTCGGCAGCGCCGGTGTGGCCACCCTGCTGCAGGCCCTGGCCACTCCCTCGCGGCTGTACATCCTGGCCCGACTGGTCGAGGGCCCGTGCGCGGCCAGCGAGCTGGCCGAGGCCGCCGGGATGGAGCGCTCGGCCTGCTCGCACCAGCTGCGGCTGCTGAAGAACCTGGGCCTGGTGACGGTCGAGCGGCGCGGACGCTCGATGGTCTACGCCCTGTACGACAACCATGTCGCCGAGCTGCTGGACCAGGCCATCTACCACGTCGAGCACCTGCGACTCGGCCTGGTCGACAGCACCGAGGACGCCCCCGGCGCGGAGTGACGCCCGCTTCGCCCGCCGGATCGGGTCCCGCCGGATCGGGTCCCGCCGGATCGGGTCATCGGGCCGGCCCGCCCGCTTCGTGCACCGCCGCGTTCACCCGGCGAGGTTCGGCGCCGCGTTCACCCGGCGGGGTTCGGCGCCTGCGGCAGGGTGACGGTGAAGGCGGCGCCGCCCTCGGGGCCGTGCCCCTCGACGCCTATGGTGCCGCCGAGGCGTCCGGTCAGCCGGTGCGCGATGGCCAGGCCCAGCCCGCTGCCGACCGGGCGGGTGGCCCGGTAGCGCTCGTGCAGGACGCCGCTGTCGAACGCGACCCGCACGTCGTCCTCGGTCAGTCCGGGTCCACTGTCACGGACCTGGAGTTCGGCCGCACCGCCGGCGTGGCCGTCCGCGCCGCGGACGGCGAGGACCAGTGGTCCGCCCTCGGGCGTGACCCGCAGGGCGTTCTGGACCAGGCCGTCGAGCAGCTGGCGGACCCGGAAGGCGTCGGTGCCGACGACGACGGGCGGCTCGGTCGGCCCCGGTTGTTCGAGCCGCAGCACCACCCCGTGGCGGGCGCAGGGGTCGGCCCAGAACGCCGCGGCCTCGGTGACGAGCGCGGTCAGGTCGGTCGGGGCGGTGTCGAGGCGGAAGTCGTCCGACTCCAGCCGGGCCAGCGCCAGCAGGTCGCCGAGGAAGCGGTCCAGGCGGCGCGTCTCGTCGGCCAGGACGCGGCCCACCTCGGGCAGCCGGTCCGGTTCGATCAGGCCGTCGGCCAGCGCCTCCGCGTAGCCCTGCAACGCGGTCAGCGGGGTCCGCAGGTCGTGCGAGACCGACAGCAGGAACTCCCGCTGCCGGTTCTCGCTGCGCGCCAGCGCCCGGTCCAGGACGTTGAGGGCCTGTCCGATGTCGGCGGCCTCGCGCGGGCCGTCGACCGGAGCGAGCAGACCGCGCTCGCCGTCGGCCAGCCGGTGCGCCACCCGGGCGGCCGCCACCAGCGGCCGGGCGATCCGGCGCGACAGCAGCGCGCCGGCCAGCGCGGCGCCGAGCATCCCGACGACCAGCGGCACGATCACGTTGCCGCGGATCCGGTTCGTCTCCTGGGCCACCGTGCTGTAGGGCTCGGTGAGCACGACCGCGCCGCCGCGCGCGGCCGGCTGCCCCACCAGCAGGACGTCCTGCCCCCCGAGGACGGAGCTGGTCGAGACCGGTCGTCCGGCCAGCAGCGCGGCCTTCGACACGGTGTCCACGGCCGGGGTCGCGGTGCCCTGGACCGAGCCGTCGGGCGAGATGACGGCCAGTTCGACGCCGTCGGGTCCGGCCAGCGCCTGGGCGCCGTTGAAGAACAGTTCGGAGAGCGCGGGCGCGTGGCTGAGGACCGTGGCGTGGCGCGCCAGCTGGTCGCGCTCGCGCTGCTCGGCGCCGTGCGCCGCGGTCTGCCAGGCGATCAGCCCGGTGAGTGCCACCGCGAGCGCGGCCACCACGGTGGTCAGCACCACGATGTTCCGTACCAGGGACCCGCGCCCGGGAGCTTCGCGGCTCACGGACCGGGATCCACGGCCGGGCCCGGGGCCGCGTCGGCGTGCGCGTCCGAGTCCTGCGTCGGGTTCGGGTCCGGCGCGGTCGCGCTGTAGCCGACGCCGCGGACCGTGCGGATCGGGCTGGCGTCGCCGAGCTTGGCGCGCAGCTGGGAGACGAACACGTCGACCATCCGGGTGTCGCGGTAGCCCGCGTACCCCCAGACCTGCGCGAGCAGCTGCTCGCGGGCGAAGACCTGCCCCGGATGCCGGAGCAGGTGCGCGAGCAGGTTGAACTCGGTGGCGGTGAGCTCCACCGGCTCGCCGTCCCGCTGCACCGTGCGGGTCACCGGGTCCACGCTGATCCGGCCGATGCCACCGACCGGCGCTCCCGGCGCTCCCGGCGGCCCGTCCGCCCGGCGCAGCACCGTCTTCACCCGGGCGACCAGCTCGCGCGGTGAGAACGGCTTGGTGAGGTAGTCGTCCGCGCCCAGCTCCAGCCCGAGGATCCGGTCGGCCTCCTCGCCGCGCGCGGTCACCAGCAGCACCGGTGTCCAGTCGCCCGCGTCGCGCAGCGCCCGGCAGAAGGCGATGCCGTCCAGCCCCGGCAGGCCGATGTCCAGGACGATCGCCACCGGGCGCATCCGCCGGGCGGCCGCCAGCCCGGCCGCCCCGTCGCTCTCGACGTGGACGCCGAACCCCTCACGGGTGAGGTAGAGCCGCTGCACGTCGGCGATGTGCCGTTCGTCCTCGACGACCAGCACCAGGCCCCTGGACCCGCTCATCCCTGCCTCTCCCACCTGTCGCCGTCCCGTCCCGTGTCCCGTCGCCCGGCCTTCCCGCCCGCCGGAACTGCTTGATGCTAACCAGCCGCGGGCCGGCCGCCGGTGGGCGCCCCGCCGCCCGTACACTCCCCGAACAAAGTGCCAACGCGGTCCTTACGCGCGTCGCCCACAGTGAGGCCCCATGAAGACCGAAACGGCCGACGGGCCTGGACTGCTGTACCGGCTGGGCCACTGGTGCGCCCGGCACGCCTGGCGCGTGGTCGCCCTCTGGATCGTCCTCCTGGTCGGCCTCGGCGTGGCCGACGGCCACTGGGGCGGCACCTTCGCGGACAGCTTCTCGCTGCCCGGCACCAGCTCCCAGACCGGCTCCGACCTGCTCAGTGCGCACGGCAGCAGCGGTGCCGGCGGGGTGACCGCGCCGATCGTGCTCAGCACCGGCCAGGGCGCGCTGACCGCGCACCGGGCGGCGATCGACGCGGCCGTCACCAGCCTGCGGCACCTGCCGAACGTGCTCGCGGTCACCGACCCGCTCAGCACGCCCGGCGCCGTGTCGGCCAACGGCGACATCGCCTCCGTCGCGGTCCACTTCAGCAGCAACCCGGCGGGCTTCGACCCCTCCTACCTCACCCGGGTCGACACCGCCGTCCAGCCGCTGCGCGCCGACCACGTCACCGTCGACTACGGCGACCCGCTCGGGCAGCTGGCGGCGCCCAAGTCGGCCGACCGCACCTCGGAGGCGATCGGTCTGGGCGTCGCCGTGCTGGTGCTGCTGATCGGTTTCGGCAGCGTCGCCGCCACCGGACTGCCGCTGCTGACCGCCGTGCTCGGCCTGGCCGTCGGCATCAGCGGGCTGGGCCTGCTCGCGGCCCACTTCAGCTTCGGCCAGTCGGCCCCCACCCTGGCCGCCATGATGGGCCTGGGCGTCGGCATCGACTATGCCCTGTTCCTCGCCACCCGCTACCGCGCCCTGCTGCACGACGGTCAGGACCCGTACGAGGCGGTCGGACGCACCGTCGCCACCAGCGGCCGCGCGGTACTGGTCGCCGCCGCCACCGTCGCCATGGCTCTGGCCGGGCTCTACGCCTCCGGCATGAGCTTCATCGGCAGCCTGGGCGCCGCCGCCGGACTCACCGTCATCGTCGCCGGAGCCGCGTCGGTGACGCTGACCCCCGCGCTGCTGGGGCTGCTCGGCCGTCGTATCGACCGCCTGTACGTCCGCACGCCGGTCGCCGAACCGACCGGCGACTCCGATGTGTGGCACCGCTGGGCCGCCACGGTCGGCCGACGCCCCTGGCTGTTCCTGGTCAGCGGTCTGCTCCTGCTCGGCGTCCTCAGCATCCCGCTCGCCTCGCTGCGGCTGGGCCACATCGACGCCGGGGCGCAGCCCACCAGCCGCACCGACCGGCGCGCCTACGACCTGACCAGCGCGGGCTTCGGCCCCGGCGCCAACGGCCCGCTGACCGTCGTCACCCAGCTCGACAGCGAGCAGGTCGCCGACCAGAGCCGGCGTCAGGACCTCGCCACCAGCCTGCGGAACGACCTCGCCGCCGTCCGCGGCGTCGCCTCGGTGTCCACCCCGGTCGCCAGCCCGGACCACGACCTGCTCATCGCCACGGTCACCCCGACCACCGGCCCGCAGGACCAGGCCACCGCCGACCTGTTCCACACCCTGCAGAACGACACGCTGCCGAAGGTGCTGGCCGGAACCGGCGCGACCGGCTATGTCACCGGCACCACCGCCGCCGGGCTGACCTTCACCGACACCCTGGTCTCCACCCTGCCGCTGATCATCGGCGTGGTCGTGGTCGCCGCGTTCCTGCTGCTGCTCACCGTCTTCCGCAGCCTGCTGGTGGCGGTCAAGGCCGCGGTGCTCAACCTCTGCTCCATCGCCGCCGCCTACGGTGTGGTCGTCGCGGTCTTCCAGTGGGGCTGGGGCGGTTCGCTGTTCGGTGTCGGTGAGAAGGTGCCGGTCGAGTCCTATGTACCGATGATGATGTTCGCCATCGTCTTCGGGCTCTCCATGGACTACGAGGTCTTCCTGCTCTCCCGGATCCGCGAGTCCTGGCTGCAGCGCCGCGACAACCACCTGGCCGTGGCCTCGGGGCTGGCCGCCACCGCCCGGGTCATCTCCTGTGCCGCACTGATCATGACCAGCGTGTTCCTGGCCTTCCTGCTCTCCACCAACGTCGTCGTCAAGATGCTGGCGCTCGGGCTCGGGGTCAGCGTCATCATCGACGCGACCGTGGTCCGCCTGCTGCTGGTGCCCGCGACCATGTACCTCTTCGGGCGCGCCAACTGGTGGCTCCCCGGCTGGCTGGACCGCCTGCTGCCGCACCTCGACCCCGAAGGGCCTGCCGAGGCGCGGGAATTGGAGGCGGTGCGATGAAGCGGCCCTCCGGTCTCGACCGTCCGTCCGGGCCCACCCGCCTGTCCGGGCCCACCCGTCCGTCCGGGCCCACCGGTCTGTCCGGGCTGTGGGTGGTGCTCCGCAGGCGCCGGGTCGTCACCGTCACCTCGGTGCTGGCGCTGACCGCCGTCGTCGCGGCGGGCACGGGTGAACTCACCGTGCGCGCCGTGATCCAGGACCGCGTCGCCAAGGCGGCGCCCGCGCTCGGCGGCGCGGTGACGGTCCACGAGGACGGCGGCCCGGTGCTGTGGGACGTGGTGACCGGGCGCATCCCCGGGCTGGAGATCAGCAGCGACGATGCGCAGGTGGGGCCGCTGCCGCAGGTCACCGTCCAGGCGCGGCTCGAAGGCATCCGCCTCGGCGGCGGAGCGGCGAGCGTCTCCGCCACCCACGCCGAGGTCACCGTTCCCACGCGGTCCATCGGCGTGGCGGTGCAGGCCGCCGTCCCGTCCATGGCGGTCACCTCGGTCACCACCCAGCCGGCCGCGGGGACGATCGTGGTCGCCATCGGCCCGGGCGGGGTGGGGCAGTTGACGCTGCGTCCGGTCCTCGCGGACGGCCGGGTCTCCCTCACCGTCGCGGGCCTCACCGTCTTCGGCCGGTCGGTGCCCTCCGCCAGCCTCGGCGGGCTCGGCGGCGGTGCGGGATCCGGGCTCTCCTCGGGTCGCCAGACCTACCCGCTCGGCCTCAGGGCCACCTCCGTGCAACTGCTCCCGACGGCCCTCCGGGTCACCCTCACCGGCGGCCCAACCCCCCTGCCCGCCGCCTGATCCCCGCCGCCGGAGGCGGTCGACCTGAGGACGCCGCACAGACAACCCCCGTGGAGGACTCCGCGGCGCGAGCGAGCGTGGTCGCGTCACGAAGCCCTGTCTGTGCGGCGATCAGGCCTACGACTCATGACCGTAGTCGTCCGCGGTCACGCCTGGCTTGGACAAATTTGCCCTCGCCGTCCGAAGGCGAGGGCTCCCTCCACCTGGCGGGCGGCGGCCATCTGGCGGGGGGTGGTGTCGGCCAGGGCGCGGAACTCGCGGCTGAGGTGGGCCTGATCGTAGAAGCCGCAGGCGGCGGAGACCGCAGCAAGGCTCTCGGCCCCGCGCGCGAGCATCCCCAGCGCGCGCTGGAAGCGCAGCACCCGGGCGCAGGTCTTCGGCGTCAGGCCGATCTGCTCGGTGAACCGGCGGATCAGGTGCCCCTGACTCCAGCCCACTTCGGCGCTGATCCGGGCGACCGGGATCGCCCCGGCCGTGTCGGACAGCAGACGCCAGGCATGAGCCACCTCCGGCGAGGGGTCCGGTCCGCGGCCGAGCCGGTTCAGCAGCGCGGCGTCCAGCAGGTCGAACCGGGACGTCCAGTCCCCGGCGGCCGCCAGCCGCTCCATCAGCACCCCGGCCTCGGGTCCCAGCACGTCGCGGAGTTCGACCACCTGATTGGTCAACTCGCCCATCGGCACCGCGAACAGCCGGTAGGCGCCCAGCGGCGTGAACTCCAGCCGGATCGCCTCCTGGCCCCCGGGGTGCTCACACACGCCGGGCACGTCGTCGAGGCCGGTGATCAGCGAACCGATCCTCCCGCCGGCCGCGCCCGGCGCGTCCAGCCTGCGGCGCTGGGTGAACGGCTCCGCCAGGTTGATCACCAGCACGGCGCGGCCGGTGGGGACCAGTCGCACCCGGTAGGGCGAGGTCGCCGAGTCCCAGAAGCCGGCGTAGCTGGTCAGGAAGGGACGCAGCCCGGGGTGCCAGGGCCGGGTGACTCTCCGCAGGCCGCCGAGCGGGGCGACCTCGACGCCCGGACCCACCACCGCACCGCCGCCACCGACCGCACCGCCACCGACCGCACCGCCACCGACCGCACCGCCACCGACCGCACCGCCACCGACCGCACCGCCACCGACCGCACCGCTCTCACCGACGTCAAGTGCCAAGAGACATCCCCGCCTTCAGGGGCCGCGTCAGGGGTGCACCGCTCCGGCGGGCCCCGCCGCAGCCCGACTCCGCCCGAGCGTACGTCAGCCCGCACCATCCCGCGACGCCGCCGGGGAACGCCCGGGCCTTGCCGAGGCATCTCACATGTGACGCACAGGCGTTGCGGTCTCCAGCCGCGACCCAGGGGCGCCGCCCACGCGCACGCCGTTGAAGAGGTCGAGGAGTCCGAACGGTGCGCGGTCGCCGAGGCAGAGGTCCAGGACCTCGTGTGCGTCCGCGTAGGCCGACGCGCTGCGCGGGAACAGCGCCGCTTCGTAGGCGGCGAGTGCCGCTTCGATGTCGTCGGGGTGTGCGGCGACCGCCGTCGCGAGCTCGGCGCCGTCGAACATCGCCAGGTTCGCGCCGTCGCCGGACGGGGGCGCCAAGTGCGCGGCATCACCGAGGAGTGTCACCCCCGGCACGCGGTCCCAGCGGTGTCCGTCCGGGAGCGTGTGGATCATGCGCGGGACCGGCGCCGTCTCGCCGTCGGTGATCAGCGCGGTGAGTTCCGGGGCCCACCCGTCGAACTCGGCCGCGACCCGGGCGGCCGCGGCGGCGGCATCGGTGAAGTCGATGCCGGCGATCCACTCGGCGGGGCGGTTCAGCTCGACGTACGTGTGCAGGATGTTCCCCGCCTCGCGGTGGGCGACGATCCCCTTTCCCGGGGTCAGCGCGTACATGGCGCCGTCGCCGACCGCCTTGGCCGTCGCGGCGTGCCGCTCGTCGACGTCGTACAGGTAGGTCTCGATGAACGTCGTGCCGACGTACTCGGGCCTGGCGTCGGAGAGCAGTGGCCTGATCTTCGACCAGGCGCCGTCGGCACCGACGAGGAGGCTGCTGGTCACGGTGGAGCCGTCGGCGAAGGTCAGTTCGTGCCGGCCGTCACCGAGCGGCCGGACATCGGCGACCTTGCGTCCCCACTGGACGGTCCGGTCGGGCAGGGAGTCGAGCAGGATCCGACGCAGGTCGCCACGGAGCACCTCGGGACGGCTCGCCGTGCTGTCGTCGGGGGCGTCGAGCAGGACCGCGCCGTGCTGGTCGAGCACGCGCAGCGCCTCGGCGCCTTCGTGGATGATCGCGCGGAACTCGTCGGTGAGGCCGGCCGCTGCGAGCGCGAACTGCCCGTCGTCCTGGTGGATGTCGAGCTGGCCGCCCTGGGTGCGGGCCTCCGCCGAGGGCTCCGCCTCGTAGATCGTTGCGGGGATGCCGTGGACGTGGAGGACGCGGGCGAGGGTGAGGCCGCCGAGGCCCGCACCGACGATCGTGACCGGTGTCATCAGATACTCCTTTCGGAATGCGACTGGAACACTGTTCCATGAGCCCACTTTGGAACAGAGTTCCATTCGTGTCAACATGGTCCTCATGGCGACCAGGACGCAGCGGACCAAACGGCGCACGGACGCGCTCTCGAAGGAGCGCATCGTCGAGGCGGCGATCGAGATCCTCGACGCCGACGGCGAGAGCGCTCTGACCTTCCGCGCGCTCTCGGCGCGCCTGGCAACGGGGAGCGGGGCGATCTACTGGCACGTCGCCAACAAGGACGACCTGCTTGCGGCGGCCGCCAACGACGTCATCGCCCGCGTGATGACCGGCGTGGTCAGCGGTGCGGTCAGCGGTGCGGAGCCGCAGGAGGCGATCCGAGCCATCGCCATCGGGGTGTTCGACGCGATCGACGCGCACCCCTGGGTGGGTACCCAGCTCTCCCGCGAGCCGTGGCAGTCGGCGATGGTGCAGATCTTTGAAGGCATCGGCGGGCGGCTCCCGGCACTCGGCGTTCCCGCCCGGGCGCAGTTCGACGCGGCCTCCGCACTCGTGAACTACATCCTCGGGGTCGCCGGACAGAACGCCGCGAACGCCCGCCTGCACACGCAGGAGAGTGACCGGACGGCTTTTCTCGGCACAGTGGCCGCACGGTGGGTGCAGTTCGACCCCGCGGAGTACCCGTTCGTGCATCAGGTGGCGACGCAGCTGATCGAGCACGACGACCGCGAGCAGTTCCTCGCCGGTATCGACCTCATCCTGGCCGGCATCGGATCCGCCCGATAGCCGGTGGGCCGCCGGGGTCGAGTGACCCGGCCGTCCATGTCGGGCAGACCGCGGTCAGGCGCCGGTCACTGCGCAACTGCCGGCGGGTCGATACCTAGCCCAGGTCGTCCGGCAGCAACCGGAAGGCAGGGTGGTCGGTGAGGGGGCGCACGGCGCGGAAGCCCCCGATTGCTTTCCTGAATACCTCGAACCGGTGACGGCACAGCCCGGCTCGCTCTTGATCCCTGCTCTGGCAAAAGTTTTGCTAGAGTGGTGACATGGCTGACAGCGCTCCCGCCCCCGAGCAGGACCCGACCGTTTCCGTGTCGGTTTCCTTTCACGCCAGTGTCATCGACTCGGTCCGCGACCGTGTGGGGAAACGCGGCGTTTCGCCGTACGTCGAGGCGGCCGTGCGGCGCCAGATAGAGCGTGACAATCTCCAGGCGATGATCCAGGCCAATGAGGAGATCCACGGTTCGCTCACCTCTGAGGAGATCCAGGCGGCTCGCGAGGAGATCTACGGCGCGGTGCCGCGCGGCGAGGTCGCGTGAGTGGGACCTGGCTACTCGACAGTGAGGCCCTCTCGCTCTACCTGCGTGCCGATCGGAAGATGACGGCGCGTCTGGCAGTGGCCGCCCAGGACGACGTTCGGGTCGTGATCGCGGCTGCCACCATCGTCGAGGCCGACTACCTTGCAGTGCATCCCGCCAGGCTCGACTGGGCCCTCTCCCGTCTGGTGGCCATCCCTCTCACTCAGGATCTCGCCAGAGCGGCGTCGAACCTTTTGAAGAGCGCGGGTCTGCGCGGGCGCAAGTACGCCATCGACGCTATGGTCGTCGCCACTGCACTGGCCGCAGCAGACAGGCCGGTAACCGTGCTGACCTCGGACGTGGACGACATCTCCACCCTGCTCGGCGATCGACTGGACCGCGCCGGCGCCGGGCGAACGGGTAACTCTACGAGGGTCAGGGTTCTGGCGGTCTGACACCGGTCGGCGTGCTTTCCAGGCCGCAGTACGTCACAGCCGCGGACCTCGCACGAGTTGATCAAGAGTGCCGAATATCGATCAGTTGGCGTAGGGATTCCGGAGTGTCATCGGGGTGCGCGCGATGTCCAGTGCGAGCTGGGGGAAGCGCGGGCCCGCCGTGTAGTAGCGGGCTCGGGTTCGGCCGACCGGTTCCAGGATCTGCGCGGTGACGAGGTCGCGGAGGTCGCGTTGCGCCTGTTGCAGACTCAGGCCCTCGGCGTGCTCGTAGCGTGAGCGGCGAACGCGTCCGGCCATGGCCACATCGTGCAGGGCAGTCACCGCACGTTCGTCCAAGCCGCTGCTGTCGGCGAATTCGGCGAGCTTGCCCCAAGTTCGGCCGGAGCGGTCGAGTCGGCCTTGGACGGTCTGCGCCTGCTGGTGGTAGGCGGTCAGGTTGAAGCGGATCCAGCTGGAGACGTCCTGATCGGGAGAGTAGTGAGGTCCTCGGTCGGCGAGCTCGCGGTAGTAGTCCCAGGTGTTGCCGGGGCGGCCCAGCCACGCCTCGATGGAGGAGAACTCCGGGGCCAGGACGCCTTCGCGAGCGATCATGAGCGTCTGCAGCGAACGGGACATCCGGCCGTTCCCGTCGGCCCAGGGGTGGATGGACACGAGATGTAGGTGCGCCATGGCGGCTCGCACCAGCAGATGGGTGTCGTCTTCAGAGTTGAGCCAGTCGACGAGTTCCTGCGCCAGTACGGGGACAGCGTCGGCGTCGGGGGCGGTGTAGGCGGCGATGCTGGGGTCGCGGGCGTCGGTGACGTAGACCGGACCGCGACGCCACTGTCCGGCCGGCTTGCGTACGGTGTTGCGGTGGCCTTGCAGCATCCAGTGCAGTGCGTTGAGCAGGCCTTTGCTGTAGCTGAAGTCCTGAGCGTCGTGGAGTGTCTGGATGTACGTCATCATCCGTTGGTAGGCGAGGGTCTCCTCGCGGTTCTCCTCGGAGACCTCGACATCGCGCTCGCCCTCCATTAGGTCCTCGACATCGACCGTGGACACCTTGAACCCCTCGATGGAGTTCGAGGCCGCGACAGCGTCGGCCGTAAGGAACTTCCTGAGCCCGGCAGTCCACTTCGACGGCGCAGCGCGCACTTGGTGCCGCAGCGCTTCCCGCATGCGATCGATCTCGCCGAGCACCCGAGCGTCGGCAGGGCTGAGGGCAGGAGTCGGGTAGAGCATGCATCCGACAATAGATTGACGTAGTCATTACGTCAAGCGCCGCCCGGCGTATGGGCTGATGCTCAACTGCTCATCCGAGTGGGCAGTTCTCTCCAGTCCCGCACAGAGCCGAGAACAAGCTTCTGTACTTGGGCCTGTCCCTCAACCCTGAGTACATCTCTCAGACACGCGCAATCGGCCAGGTCCTGGTTTCCGGTAAGACACACTTAGATTCCGGCTATCTGCAGCGCGCGGGCCGCTGTGGACAGTTTGACATCCGTGGGCAGTGGGATGCGGCGAACCACTTCCTGGATGAATATGCGCTCGATTCGAGGGCGGCCCAGGAAGCCCATAAGGACCCCTGCGGATTTTGCGAGAAAGTCATGGATTTTCTCCTTGCCCAACAGAATCTTCCGTGCCAAACGGGCGAGGTCGTCACAGCCCTTCTTGCGGTGTCGCTCCACCAGGGCGTTCCATGTCTCGTCAGTGACATATGCCGAGGCCCGGTCGGCGATCGCCGAAGCCCCGCCTTCGCTGATCGTGTTCAGACAGAAGTTGACTATCTGCTCCATTTGCCGGTCTTGGCGGGCCTGACTGTTCGAAGCACGCGACGCCACGGTAGCGGCGGGAGTGGCTCGCTGGCGCTGTGCCGAACGGGGCGGGCTGCGGCGTGCCGGGGTCGCCGCTGGGGCGTGTCGTTGCTGTCTGGGAGTGGATGCGCGTCCGGCTGGCTGACCTCGATGGAGGTGGCAGCGCGTGTCGGGGGTGCGTACCCGGTTTTTGCATAACGTTCCATCGGCTGTCTGGGCTCGGCACTTGTACACCATGGCGGGAGTGTCATGGCACTTGGTGGCCTGGGGCAACAGCGCCTTTCCGGTCACTGATGCCGGTGCTGGGAAAGATTGGGCGATTTACGAGTCGGCTATCGCTTTCAGTGGGATGGGGTTGGCCCGGAGTTGGACGCACATGCGCAGGGTCGCCGTTCATGCATTCCGACAGCGGAATGCATGAACGGCGACCCAGGACGGCCCCATGAGTTGACCAAGTGCGCTGAACTGCAGTGATGCTAGATGTCGAAGTAGAGTACGAACATGCCTCTGACCTGCGTGTATGTGGCCATTTTTGAGGCCGGTGCACATCCGGTGCACATAGTGGGGCATCAAGTGATGAGCATCGTTGAGAAGCATCAAGCGACGACGGACGCCATGGGGAAAACGCTCGCTGCCACTCGCTACGGGCTGTGATGAATTTCGAGGACAACGCTTGAGCGCCAGGTGAGGCAATCCCTGAACGCCCGGTCTCCTCTGCGGCGCTCGGCGAGAGGTTGGCCGTTTTCGCCAGAGGCGCGCCCGACTCAGCTGGAGAGGCGATACGAGGAGGGTGCTGGCGGAGGCACAGCGGTGACTGTGCCCGCGGCTTTCCTCAGAGGTACTACCGATTCGTGGCCGCGTCGTCGGCGGAGCTTTCTTGGAAGGGGCGGTGGAAGTGCCGAGCCGAGCTGGGATAGTGCTCGCTTGTCGCCTATCGCTGGCTTTCGATTAGCTGGCCGAAGAAGTCGTGGAGCATCGCCGGGGCTGTGCTGAGTCCGAGTTCGTGGCCGCCGAAGCGGTAGACCTGATATCCCTTGAGTCGTAGGGATCGGTCCTCGGACACCATCTTTGAGTAGAGCCGTGGCGATGCCACGTCGCCTTCGGCGTAGTGCTGCTGGCCGTCGACTTCCACGACGATGCGTACTCCGCGGGGGAGTAGGAGTAGGAAGTCCATGCGCTCGCGGCCGAGGACGCTGTCCCTGCCTCCGCGTTCGCGGCGGGTGCGCGGGTCCAGGTGCAGGTATACCTGCGGGATCAGTGCGGGGTGGCGGTCTCCGGTCCCGTCGATTGGATAGCGTCGGCAGTAGGCGCGGAACACCTCCCGCTCCGGCGAGACCCATTCGGGGCGCTTGGGGTCGTGGTGGAGAGAGGCCGACAGCCGCTTGTAGAGCGCGCGGCCCACGTCCTGATCGGTTGCGTCTTCGGGGAAGGACGCTTGGGCGCGCCACCAGCTGATCAAGTCGCCCCAGGTCAGGCCGGCGGCGCCGAGCGGCTCGTCGTACTGGAGGCAGAACTCGCCGTTCTTGACCACCAGGACGTCGTTGTTGATGGCGTCGCCGAGAACGAACTCCGGTTTCGGGCCGTCGGCGGCGAAGAAGAGGTTCTTCATCGCCCCGGGCACCCCCGCGCCGATCGTGCGGGCGGCGAAGACCGGTGCGCCACTGATCGAGTCCACGGCGGCGAGCTCGTAGCCGTCGTGAGCCAGGGTCTCGTTTAACCAGACGCGAAGCCCTTCGACCTCTGCGGCATCGGTGCGCACCGCCGGGTGCAGCATCTCGGCCAGGAAGCGCAGCAGCTCGTCGTCCCCGTCGGCAAGAGCGAAGCGCTCATCGCGCCAGATCCAGTCGGCCTCCCAGTCCAGCGGATCGCTGATGCAGTGGTGGCCAATGTCCTCGGCGGCAGTGGTGTGCCGTCGGTCGTGGCTGGGCAGGTTGTTGAGGTCGTACAAGCGGTCCAGGAACTGCAATTCGTCCAGGGTTCCCCACCAGGTGACCGGCAACCCCTCGCGCAGTCGCCGACGGGTGACCTCAGTGATGCGGTGCGAGGTGGCACGGCCTGGCGCGAGGTGGGGGTGGTAAGCGTCCAGCTTCTTCAGCACAGGCTCGAAGACGTGGCCAAGGTAGCTGCGCCGGGCTTCGTAGCTGTCGCTCATCCCCTGCTGCTTCCAGTAGCTCTTGAAGCTCTTGTAGTCGCGGAAGGGCAGCTCCAGGGGCGTCTTCAGGCGCCTGAGGACTGCGGTGAGGGATCGGAGGAGAAGGGCGATCTCGTCGTCATCGAGCCGCTGGCCGCCGCTGGTACCGAAGGCTTCGAGCTCGGTCCAGGCAATGCGGGCCAAGGCGTACGCGGCGTCCAGATCGGTCACGTCGTCCAGCGCGGTGGTGCGAAGGCGCTCGACCCGCGCCGTGGCGAGGCCGGTCCGCGTGAAGCTGAAGGGCGCTGTACCAGCGGGTTGCTCTACGAGGAACTGGAGATTCACCACGAGACCCATTGTCCGACGACGTCAGCGACGGAGAGGCCCGATGGGGCAAATTCGATGCGGTGGCAGTCCAGCCATGTTGCCCTTCGCCGCCGTGTGGATGTTGACGAGTCGCCTGAGGCGGATTGTCAGCAGCCTGTCACCCATCGCATCTCTTCTAAGTACTCCTGCTGGAGGTCACCGAACGCCTGGAGGGCACTGGAATAACCGGCTTGGAGCAGCCACGCTAGGTCATGCACCTTGCGGATGTCTTCGTAGAAGTTGATGTTCGTTTGATCCGGTCGCGCAGTTCGGCTGGCCTGACCTGCGCCGATCCGGGCGTAGCGGAAGGTCTCCCCGGTCTGGTCCATGTCGTCGAGCCATTGGAGTGCTGCGAAGGACTCCGGGTCGATCTTGTTGTTCGGTGGATCAAGGTCTGTGATCAGGCCCAGGTACCGGTTCAGCCGTTCGGCCAGTTTCCTGATGCTGTGGCTGTCCTCGCGGAGCTTTTCGTCGATCCGGTCGGGTCGAAGATTCTCGCCACGGGTGTCGTACTCGCCGCGTCGGATGATGGTGGCGGTCTCCCGGATCAGCCCCTTCAAGCTCAGCTCCACGCTGTGCCGGTAGTTGTAGTAGATCGGAATCGGGAGGAAGTCGTCGGGGCCGTTCTGGCTCCACTCCGTTGCCGCAAGCTCTGCCACGCGCAGGTATCCGCGGGCGATGATCAGGTCATCTTCATGCCGACCGCCAATGACTGCGATCTCGTGCGCGGGCCACTTGGGCCTGGGGAGGTCCATGGGGGCTTCCCCCCAATCGGTGGACATCACGGACACTGGATCTCGTGGATTCAGAGGAAGAGATGGCACCGATGGTGCACAAGTACTACTCAGC
>NZ_JBGCCS010000053.1:0-36072 GCF_041262645.1 Streptacidiphilus sp. EB129 | reverse complement strand
ACCCAGATGGCCGACCAGCTCCACCACGCCACCACCCACCAAGGACCCGGCAACCTCACCACCCTCCTCACCGGAACCGACACCTGGACCGTCGACTAGCCCGGACGAACCATGAACGAAACGAGGCGGCATCGGCGCCCGCGTCCGAGAATTGGATGCGGGCGTCAGGTGTGTCATGGTCGTGTGTCGTATATGCGTTAGAGAGTCGCTAAGATCCGCAACGAATCCTTAACGGCAAGGATGAATGTCCTATTTGTCCAATGAGGTGAGAGTATGCATGGCTCCGGCGCATCTACCTAGGGATGCGCAGACGCATCAGTAGACGACCAGCCGCATCACTCTCGGATCGGAACCCCGCCATGGACAGCCGCACCAGCGACAGCCAACCGGCCGCTGCGGACGCAGCCGCCGCGCCCGCTCAGGCGCCTGTGGATCTTCCCGAGAGCTTCGGCTACCGGGTGAAAAAACGACTCCTCGGTGCGCCGCTGGTGACCGAGCAGCTCGGCCACGAGAAGCTGTCCAATCCGGTCGCCCTGGGCGTGCTGGCCTCGGACTGCATCTCCTCCTCGGCCTACGGCTCCGAGGCGATGCTCACGATCCTGATCCCGACCATCGGTGTCGTGGCCTTCACCCTGCTGATGCCGGTCACCCTCGCGATCCTCTGCGTGCTGACCCTGCTCACGCTCTCCTACCGCGACGTCGTGATGGCCTACACCCGGGCCGGCGGCTCCTATGTCGTGGCCCGTGAGAACTTCGGCCCCAACGTCGCCCAGATCGCCGCCGTCGCGCTGCTGATCGACTACATCGTCACCGTCGCGGTGCAGACCGCCGCAGGCACCACCGCCCTGCTGTCGCTGGTGCACCTGCTCGGCGGGGACCGCTACAACTGGGTCGACAGCTACCAGCTGCCGATCTCGGTCTTCGTCGTGCTGCTGCTGTGCTGGGGCAACCTGCGCGGCATCCGCGAGGCGGGCAAGGCGTTCGCCGCGCCCGCGTACCTGTTCATGGCCGGCATGGGCCTGCTGTTCGTGGTGGCCGGCATCCGGCTGATCTTCGGCGACCTCCCGAAGGCCGACGTCCACGCGTCCGGCGCGCTGACGCTCGGTGGCGAGGGCAACCACACCAGCCTGCTGATGGGCGCGTCGGTGTTCCTGGTCCTCAAGGCGTTCGCCAACGGAGGCACCTCGCTGACCGGGCTGGAGGCCATCTCCAACGGTGTCAGCGCCTTCCGGAGCCCGCAGGGCCCGAACGCCCGCAAGACCCTGGTGACGATGTCGCTCACCCTGGGCACCCTCGTCCTCGGCGTGTCCGGTCTGGCCTACCTGACCCACGCGATCCCCTTCGACGTCGGCAACCCCAGCGTGCTCTCCCAGGAGGGCAGCCTGGTCTTCGGCAGCAGCTGGATCGGACAGGCCGCCCTGGTCTTCCTGCAGCTCGCCACCGCGCTGATCCTCTACACCGGCGCCAACACCTCCTTCAACGGATTCCCGTTCCTGGCCAGCTTCGTCGCCGAGGACTCCTTCCTGCCGCGCCAGCTGACCCGTCGCGGTCACCGGCTCGCCTTCTCGTCCGGCATCCTCACCCTCACCGGCGTCTCGCTGGCGCTGCTCATCGGCACCGACGCCAAGCTGGACCATCTGCTGGGCCTCTATGCGATCGGCGTCTTCACCGGCTTCTTCATGGCCGGCATCGGTCTGGTCAAGCACCACTGGACCCGCCGCGAGCGGGGCCGTACCGCCAAGCTGATCATCAACGCCCTGGCCGCGGCCGCGTCCATCTCCATCGTCGCCATCTTCGCGGTCACCAAGTTCACCGAGGGCGCCTGGATGGTCGTCGTCCTCTTCCCGATCGGCGTCTTCTCGCTGATCCGGGTGAACCGGCGCTACCGCGAGGAGGCCGAGGCGCTGGCCACCGCGCCGGCCGACACCACCAACCCGACCTACCGCCGCCAGGTGGTCTACATCCTGGTGGACCGGGTCGACCTGGCCGCGCTCAAGGCCATCCGCTACGCCCGCTCGCTGCGTCCGGCCGAGGTCCGGGCGATCCACTTCATGATCGACAGCAACGAGGCCGAGAAGCTGGCCGCGCAGTGGTCCAACGCCGAGGTCGGCGACCTGCCGCTGGAGATCGTCCAGTGCCCGGACCGCCGGATCACCCGGGCGCTGCTGGAGCTGATCACCCGCAACACCGCGGACAAGAAGAGCCAGCTCACCCTGCTGATCCCGGAGCGCAACTACTCGCCGATCCTGGGCCGGCTGCTGCACCGCCGCACCGCCGACCACATCGCCCGCGCGGTCGGCAAGCTGCCGAACGTGGTCGCGACCATCGTCCCGTTCGATGTCGTCGAGGCCCACGAGGACCTGACCGAGGCCGAGGCGGCCGGGATCAAGCTGAAGAAGCTGGACGACTAGCCGTCCGCCGGCGTCAGTGGCATGAGCGTCAGTGGCATGAGCGTCAGGGGCATGGGCCTCGAACGAACATGACAGCGGTGCCCTCCGCCCTCTACCGTCCTCAGTGACGGGGACGTGCGGGGCGGAGGGCGGGCCGGGATGAAGGACGAGCGCAGGGGCTTCTGGCTCGGCATCGCCGCGTACAGCATCTGGGGCCTGTTCCCGCTGTACTGGCCGCTGCTCAAGCCCAGCGGGGCGGGGGAGATCCTCGCCAACCGGATGGTGTGGTCCCTGGTCGCCGTGGTGGCCCTGCTGGCCGCGCAGCGGCACTGGGGCTGGATACGCCCGCTGTTGCGCCAACCCCGGCGGCTGGCGCTGGTCGGCGCCGCCGCCGCGCTGATCTCGGTCAACTGGGGCATGTACATCTGGGCCGTCAACAGCGGCCATGTGGTCGAGACCTCGCTCGGGTACTTCATCAACCCGCTGGTCACCATCGGCTTCGGGGTCCTGCTGCTGCACGAGCGGCTGCGGCCGGTGCAGTGGGCCGCGGTCGGGGTGGGCGCGCTGGCCGTGCTGGTACTCGCGCTCGGCTACGGGCAGCTGCCGTGGATCGCGCTGACGCTGGCGCTCAGTTTCGGCGGCTACGGGCTGATCAAGAAGCAGCTGGGCCTGAGCGGGCTGGAGAGCCTGGCCGGGGAGACCGCCTTCCAGTTCCTGCCCGCCTGCGGCTACCTGGTCTTCCTGGCCGTCAGCGGCAGCAGCACGCTGGGCCGTACCGTCCCCGGCTCCTACGGCTGGGGGCACACCGCGCTGCTGATGCTCTGCGGGGTGGTCACCGCGGTGCCGCTGGTGGCCTTCGGCGCGGCGGCGGTACGGGTGCCGCTGACCACGCTCGGGCTGCTGCAGTACCTCACGCCGGTGTTCCAGTTCGCGCTGGGCGTCGCGGTGTTCCACGAGACGATGCCCGCCGACCGCTGGGCCGGCTTCGCCCTGGTCTGGGCCGCGCTGGCGATGCTGACCTGGGACGCGCTGCGCCAGGCCGGCCGGGCCAGGGCCGCCGCCGCGGGGTCCGTGGCCGAGCCCGTCGTGGAGCCTGCCGTGGAGCCTGTGGCGGGGTCCGGGACGAGGACCGCCATGGCGCCCGTCGTGGTGCCCGTGACGGGACCCGTCGTGGGCCCGGCGGGCGGGGAGGCCGCGGTCGAGAGCGCGCGTCCCTGAGGGCCGGGCCGGTACACCCTCTTGACAGGGCCGCGCCTGGGGCATGTGATATGCGCGGTCCTGTTTGATTGCGTTGGACCCTGTGGGTCTGTGGCTGATTGCCCCGGGCTCCGGTGGAACCGCGGGAAGCGCCTAGGGGGAAGCGATGCTCGCCAAGCGACGGCAGTCGGTGATCCTCGCCGAGATCCGCCGCGCCGGAAGCGTCCGGGTCGGCGAGCTCTCCGAGCGTTTCGGGGTCTCCGACATGACGATCCGGCGGGACCTGTCGGAACTCGCCCGGCAGGGACTGGTCGAGAAGGTCCACGGCGGGGCGCTGCACTCCGGCGCGCACAGCAGCGTCGAGCCCGGTTTCGAGGCGAAGACCGAGTGGGAGCCGGAGGCCAAGGACGAGATCGCCCGGACCGCCGCCGCGCTGGTCCGGCCGGGCACCGCCGTCGCCCTCTCGGCGGGCACCACCACCCATGCGCTGGCCCGCCATCTGCTGCGGATCCAGCGGCTCACCGTGGTCACCAACTCGGTGCGGGTCGCCGACGTCTTCGAGGAGGCGCGCAGGCCCGGCCGGACCGGCCCGACGGTGGTGCTCACCGGCGGCGTGCGCACCCCCTCGGACGCCCTGGTCGGCCCGATCGCGGCGCTGGCCCTGCACGACCTCCATGTGGACCTGCTGTTCATGGGCTGCCACGGGATCGACCCGGGGGCCGGGCTGACCACCCCCAACCTGGCCGAGTCGGAGACCAACCGCGCGCTGATGCAGTGCGCGGCCCAGGTGGTGGTGCTCGCGGACCACAGCAAGTGGGGCACGGTCAGTCTCAGCTCCTACGCCCCGCTCTCGGCTGTGGACACCCTGGTCACCGACGAGGCGATGCCCCCGGAGGTGCGCGAGGCCGCCGCAGGCACCGTCGGCCGCCTGATCGTCGCGGCCCCGGCCCCGGGCGAGGTCTGAGCCGCCGTCAGACGGCGTACTGCCGGGCCGCCGCCACCAGCCCCTGCTGCAGCCTGTTGACGTCGGAGTCGCCCAGGTAGGCGGTGACCGCGGCGTCCACGGCGGCGTTCCAGGCACCGGAGGCGACCACACCGTGGGTGAGCGACCCGGCCACGGTGTTCTGCTTCCACTCGTCCAGCGACCACTGCAGGTACGGGTCGAACAGGGTGCGCTCGTCCGCGCCGACGTCGGCGCGCGGCGGGATCGCGCCCTTGACGGTGGTGAACGCGTCCTGGCCGCTCTGGCTGCCGCACTCGGTCAGCCAGGCGATGGTGGCGTCCCGGTCCCTGGCGCCGACCGGAAGGGTGAAGCAGTCCGAGGCGAACAGGAAGACGCCCTGGGTGCCGGGCGTCGGCGCCCAGTCGTACTCGGTGTGGGGCTGCAGGCCGAGGGTCACCGTGAAACTGGCCTCGGTCCAGTCGCCCATGATCTGGTAGGCGGCCTTGCCGGTGCCGACCTGGGCGCTGACCTGGTCCCAGCTCATCGCGCCGCCGGTGCCCGGGGCGAAGGCCATCACCTGGTGGAAGTACTGCAGCGCCCGGGTGACCGCGGCGGAGTTCCAGTCGCCGCCGCCGCGCCAGAGCGCGGCCCAGCCGTCCGCCTTCAGCGTGCCGACCAGGACGGTCTCCATGATGTGTTTGACCTGCCACTCCTGGCCGGGGTCCCGGGACACCGCGAGCGGGATGAGGCCGGCCTTCTGCACCGTGTGCAGGTTGCCCAGGAACTCCGGGATGTCCTTGGGCGCGCTGCTGATCCCGAGTCGTCTGCAGATCGGGGTGTTGGACCAGAGCACGTTGATGTGGTGGATGTCCACCGGCACCGAGTAGTACTTCCCGTCCCGCTGGATCAGCTTGAGCACCTGCTGGTTGAAGGACTTGTCCCAGCCGTGCTGCCGGTAGAGGAAGGTCAGGTCCTCCAGCTGACCCGCCGTGATGTAGTCGCCGACCATCGCGCCGGCCTGGGCCTGGAAGGTGTCCGGCGGGTTCTTCGCGGCCAGCCGCTGGGCCAGCAGCTTCTTGGCGGCGTCGCCCGCCCCGCCGGTGACCGCGCGGTTGACGAAGCTGATGTTCGGGTTGCTCCGGTGGAAGTCGTCCACCAGCGACATCAGGGCGTCCTTCTCACCGCCGGCGGTCCACCAGGAGAAGACCTCCAGGGAGCCCGGCGCCCCGTCGGCCCCGGTGCTGCTCTGGGCGGTGCCGCTGCAGGCCGTGAGCAGGCCGGTGCCCGCCGCCGCCACTGAGGCGGCGCCCGTCGCGGCGAGGAAGGAGCGGCGGCTGATGGTCATGGGTGGGTTCTCTCCTGTCATGCCGGCGAACGCGCGGCACCGCCTTCGCACAGGGCGGCACAGGGCGCCCGCGGTGGGGCGCCCGGGCATCCGTGCCGTCGCTCGGTCGGGGACTGAGGGAGAGAGGGGATCCACACGACCTGGCACGGATTACTGTCACACGTTCAGATGAATGACCCACATCTGACAGTCAGGCACGTCCGTGCGTCAAGGCGCGAATCTCACGGACCGGACAATGTCGGGGGCATTCCTCGCATTCAGTTCGCGGGAATTGTCACCACTGCGCGTGGTGCAAATGCAAAGGGAGGGACGCCCGTTGTTCGGACGCCCCTCCCTCCGGTTCGTGACTACTTGCCGGCCGCCTGCTCCAGCAGGGCCGGGGTGACCGCGCCGGCGTACACGGTGCCGTTGTCGGCGACCAGCACGTTGATCAGCTTGGTCGAGATCAGCGTGCCGCCGGGGACGGCGGTGCCGAGGGTCTTCACCGTGCCCAGCTCGCCGGACACACCGCCCTTGGCGCCGGAGGCGCCGCTTCCCGCGGTCGGCTTGAAGCTGTAGATCGTGCTCCAACCGGTCCCGGTGACGGTCACATCAGAACCCGGAGCCGAAACCGGACCCGAACCCGAGCCGGGCTTCGCGTTGAGCGGGCCGTGGCTGCCGGGCGCCGGGATGTCCTTGCGGTCCTTGGTGGTCGGAGCCGTTGACGACCCGGCCGCCCCCTCCGTCTGCTGGACCACCTTCGCGCCGCTCGGCGGTGTGTAGTCGAAGGTGCTCGCGGCCGGCTTGTCGAAGGAGACGGTCGCGAAGGCCACGTTGAGGATGGAATCGCTGCCGTCCGAGGGATTCACCCGGACCTGCAGCGGCATTCCGTTCGCCGCGTCCACCGCGATCCGCACCTCACCGATCGTCGAGCCGGTGCCCTTGGGGTGCACCACCAGCTCGTACACCGGCTGGCCGGCCACCTTGGACTGGCCCGCCACCGACACCGTGCTGGAGCTGCCGATCGCCTGCAGCGCCTGCTGGGCGACCTGCTGCGGGTTGGCGGTGGCGGCCGGCGCGGTGCCGCCGTCGTCCGGCCGGAGGCCGGTGGCATGCGTCGCGGTGTTGCTCTGCCCGTCGTAGGACCAGGCCGAGGTGCCGTTGTGGACCACGGTGAAGTCCAGCCCCGCGTCGCTGGAGGAGACCCGCTGGCGGTCCTGCCCGTCCGCCGCGACCTGGATGGTGTGCGTGCCGCCGCTGATCAGCGACAGCAGCTCCTGCTGCGCCTGCGCGGCCTGCGAGTGCGCCGCCGTGCCGGCGCCCCTGCTCGCCAGCGCCGACGGCAGCGCGCTGGTCAGCGCCGAGGGGATGCCGAGGTCGACGGTGCTCTGCACGGTGCCGGAGAAGGTCTGCACGTGCGAGGTCAACGCCTTGGTCAGCAACTGCTGGGCGGTGATCGACGGAAGATCGGAACCGGCCGCCAGGGCCGGGACGGCGGCGACGGCGGCCACGGCCGTCGTGGCGATGGCCACCGGCAGCAGCAGCCGCCGCCGGCCGCCACGGCGCGGAGCCGCGGCGACCGCCTCGACGGACCCGCCCCCCGGGCTCTCCACCCGTGCGCCGCTCGGATCGCTGCTGCTCTCGTGGTTCGACATTGCGTGTCCCTCCGTGTGATCAGAGCTCGTTCGTCTCGGCCGTACCGCTCCCCTCGGCGGCCACGTGCCCCATGTGATGACAACTCCATTAGACGCCTTCACCGTTCCCTCAGGATCGGACCAGCGGTGGAACGCGGGTCCACCTCTCGGGTCATCCGACCCTGAGGGCGTCTCAGGGTCGGACCGGCACCAGGGTCCGACGGCGCCCGGCGTGGCCGGGCGAACTGCACGGGTTCCCCGTCGGCCCGTCAGCCGACCATCTAAGGTTCAGGACATGAAGGATCAGTCGCTGCCCTCACCCGCCGCCGTCCCCGCCTCCCTCCCCACCGCCAACGCCATGCGCCGCGCGCTGCACCGGGCCCGCGAGGGAGTCGCCCTGGACACCGGCGAGGCCGCGGTGCTGCTGCAGGCACGCGGGGAGGACCTGCGCGACCTCTGCGCCACCGCCGGCCGGGTACGCGACGCGGGCCTGGCCGCGGCCGGCCGGCCGGGGGTGGTCACCTACTCCCGCAAGGTCTTCATCCCGCTCACCCGGCTGTGCCGGGACCGCTGCCACTACTGCACCTTCGTCACCGTCCCCGGCAAGCTGCGGGCCGAGGGCCACGGACTGTACCTCTCGCCGGACGAGGTGCTGGCGATCGCCCGTCAGGGCGCGGCGCTGGGCTGCAAGGAGGCGCTGTTCACGCTCGGCGACCGACCCGAGGACCGCTGGCCCGAGGCCCGCGAGTGGCTGGACGCGCACGGCTACGACGACACCCTGGCCTATGTGCGCGCCATGTCGATCCGGGTGCTGGAGGAGACCGGGCTGCTGCCGCACCTCAACCCGGGGGTGCTGTCCTGGACCGACTTCCAGCGGCTCAAGCCGGTCGCCCCGTCGATGGGGATGATGCTGGAGACCACCGCCACCCGGCTCTGGTCCGAGCCGGGCGGCCCGCACCACGGCTCGCCGGACAAGGACCCCGCCGTCCGGCTGCGGGTGCTGGAGGACGCCGGACGCTCCAACGTCCCCTTCACCAGTGGCATCCTCATCGGCATCGGCGAGGACCACACCGAGCGGGCCGAGTCGCTGTTCGCGCTGCGCCGGATCGCGCGGCAGTACCACGGGCTGCAGGAAGTGATCATCCAGAACTTCCGGGCCAAGCCGGGCACCGCGATGCGGGCCAGGCCGGATGCCGAGCTGGAGGAGCTGGCCGCGACCATCGCAGTGGCCCGGGTGCTGCTCGGCCCCTCGGCCCGGCTGCAGGCCCCGCCGAACCTGGTCGACGCGGAGTACGCGCTGATGATCGACGCCGGGATCGACGACTGGGGCGGCGTCTCCCCGCTGACCCCGGACCACGTCAACCCCGAGCGCCCCTGGCCGCAGATCGACGAGCTCGCCGAACGCACCGCCGCGGCCGGCTTCGAGCTGCGCGAGCGGCTCACCGTCTACCCGGAGTACGTGCTGCGCGGCGAGCCCTGGCTGGACCCCAGGGTGCTGCCGCATGTCCGGGCGCTGGCCGACCCGGAGACCGGCCTGGCCCGGACCGGCGTGCTGCCGGTCGGTCGGCCCTGGCAGGAGCCGGAGGACGCGTTCGTGCCGAGCGGCCGCACCGACCTGCACCGGGCCGTCGACACCGAAGGCCGCACCGGCGACCGCCGCGAGGACTTCGACGAGGTCTACGGCGACTGGGAGGCGCTGCGCGAGCAGGCCGCCGGCATCTCCGCAGTGTCAGGGGCCGGGGCAGCGTCCCTCTCGGCGCCGTCGCGGATCGACGCCGACGCCAGGGCGGCGCTGGCGGTGGCCGCCGCCGACCCGACCCGGCTGACGGACGATCAGGCCCTGGCCCTGTTCCACGCGGACGGACCGGCGCTGGACGCGCTGTGCCGGATCGCCGACGACGTGCGCCGCGCGACGGTCGGCGACACCGTCACCTACTGCGTCACCCGGAACATCAACTTCACCAACGTCTGCTACACCGGCTGCCGCTTCTGCGCCTTCGCGCAGCGCCGTACCGACGCCGACGCCTACACCCTCTCGCTGGAGCAGGTCGCCGACCGCGCGGCGCAGGCCTGGGAGGTGGGCGCGACCGAGGTGTGCATGCAGGGCGGCATCCACCCGGACCTGCCGGGCACCGCGTACTTCGACATCGCCAGGGCGGTGAAGGCGCGGGTGCCGGGGCTGCACGTGCACGCCTTCTCGCCGATGGAGGTGGTCAACGGCGCCACCCGGACCGGCCTTTCGATCAGGGACTGGCTGCAGCGGGCCAAGGAGTCCGGCCTGGACACCATCCCCGGCACGGCCGCGGAGATCCTGGACGACGAGGTCCGCTGGATCCTCACCAAGGGCAAGCTGCCGGCCGCGACCTGGGTCGAGGTGGTCAGCACCGCGCACGAGCTGGGCCTGCGGTCGTCCTCCACCATGATGTACGGGCACGTCGACCAGCCCCGGCACTGGCTCGGCCACCTGCGGCTGCTGGCCCGGATCCAGGAGCGGACCGGCGGTTTCACCGAGTTCGTGACCCTGCCGTTCATCCACACCAACGCCCCGGTGTACCTGGCCGGCATCTCCCGGCCCGGCCCCACCATGCGCGACAACCGCGCGGTGACCGCGATGGCCCGGCTGCTGCTGCACGAGCGCATCCCCAACATCCAGACCAGCTGGGTCAAGCTCGGCGCGGAGGGTGCGGCGGAGATGCTGCGCTGCGGCGCGAACGACCTGGGCGGCACGCTGATGGAGGAGACCATCTCCCGGATGGCCGGCTCCGCCTACGGCAGCTACGAGTCGATCCGCGGGCTTGAGGCCATGGCCACCGCGGCGGGCCGGCCCTCGGCCCAACGGACCACCACCTACGGCGAGGTGTCCGCGGAGCGGCGGGCCGCGGCCCTGGCCTCGGACGGTCACCTGCCCGAGCTGCTGCCGGTGCTGGAGTAGTAGGGGGCGCGGGGGACTGCGCCGGCCATGCGGACCGTAGTTGGCTGGTAACGCAGTTCCTCGCGCCCCTGGTCGTGCATGCCTGCTCGATTGCCTACACGGATTCGCGGAGGGTGAGTTCTATCTGTTCCAGGCTGCGGCCCTTGGTCTCCGGGACGAGCCACTTGGTCAGTGCGAACAGCACCAGATTGACTCCCGCGAAGACGTACATGGACCTGCCGATGCCCAGATGGTTGTTGTCGGACATGATCGGGAACACCGCCGTGATGATGCCGGTCGCGCCCCAGAGCACCACGGCGCCGACGCCCATGCCCGCGCCGCGTGCCTTGAGCGGGAAGACCTCGGCCATCATCACCCACACCACCGCGCCCCAGCCCAGTTCGTAGCCGGCCAGATAGAGCACCAGCAGCACCACGGCGAGGGTGCCCACGGTGTTCTTGTCGTGGACGTTGAGAATGACCCAGCCGGTCAGCCCGAGGGTGACCACCATGACGATGTTGCCGATCAGCAGCAGCGGCTTGCGGCCCCAGCGGTCCACCACGAACACCACCCAGGCGGTGAACGCCAGCTTGGTGACGCCCAGGACGATCGCCGACAGCAGCGCGGTGTTGGCGGTGAAGCCCAGCGAGATCAGCATGGTCGGGAAGTAGGCGTTGATCGCGTTGACCCCGCTGAACTGCTGACCGACGGCCAGCAGCAGCGCCACGAACAGCATCGGGCGGACCCACGCCCGGCCCAGGTCGCGGATCCGGTAGCTCTGCTCGCTGTCGAGCCGGATGACCTCGCGGATGGACGCCACCTCGGCGTCGATGTCGCCGCCGGCGTGGGTGCCGGCCAGGACGGCGCGCGCCTCGTCCTCCTTGCCCAGGTTGAGCAGCCAGCGCGGGGTCTCCGGCAGGAAGGTGAGGCCGATGACGAGGACGGTGGCGGGGACGATCGCGCCGGCGAACATCCAGCGCCACAGGTGGTCGGGCTGCAGCCAGTAGCTGACCAGGAAGGCGATCAGGATCCCGGAGACGATGAAGATCTGGTTGAGCGCGCCCATGGCGCCGCGGATCCGGCTGGGCGCCAGCTCCGACAGGTAGGTCGGCACGGTGGCCGAGGACAGCCCGATACCGACGCCCAGGACGGTACGGAAGGCCACCAGCGTCCCGTAGCCGGGGGCCAGCGCGCAGGCGATGGTGGCGACGATGACCACGGCCCCCGCGGCCATGATGGTGCGGCGGCGGCCGACCCGTCCGGTGAGACGGGCCGCGAGACCCGCGCCGATCATGGCGCCGACGGAGAGGCCGGCGGTGAGGATCCCCTTGTCCAGGCCGGAGAGGTTCCAGGCCTTGGAGATCACGACCAGGATGCCGGCGATGATGCCGAGGTCGTAGCCGAAGAGGATCCCGCCCAGCGCTCCGAAGACGTAGAGCGTGGCGGGGTTGATTCTGCGTAGCGCGGCGGGCGGTGCGGCTGCGGTCTGCGTCATGGCTCGATCGCCTTGTCTCGTGAACGGTACCCGGGGGTCGAAGCGCGCTTCGCAGGACCGGCCGGCCGTGGAGGTGGGGCGAGGAGGTGAGTAAGGGTTCCTGCTCAGGATTGAAGCGTCAGCCTGACACCCGGTCAAGAGCTCTGTTCACATGTGCAGTCGAGGTGGGCGATGGAATGCCTGGCTCATGCCGATAAACGCCGAGATCGCCGTTCATGAATCTGAACAGCGATCTACTGGCGGAACGATTTTACTCTTCCTTGACTCGCCGGGTGATTGCTCGAATCATCCGGCGCTCCCCACCATGAGTCCACGCTTCGTCAGGATCGCGCTGGACCACGGAAGGAAGGGGGCGGGACCCGGGGCCGCACACTCACTCGTACCGGTACCGCAGCGACTCCTCCTCGTGCCGCTGGATGTCCGCGATGGTCAGCTCGGGCATCCGCAGCTGGGCCAGCGTCACCTCGGCCGACGTCGGCTGGGCGTCCGCCGCGAGCCACTGTTCCGGCTTCCAGGCGGAGCTGCGCAGCAGGGCCTTGGGGCAGTGCGGGTACACCTCCTCGACCTGCACCACCAGCGCGCTGACCGGTGGCTTCCCCACGGCGGTCAACTGCTCCAGCAGCTCCGGGCGGACGCTGACGCAGGCGCGTCCGTTCACCCGCAGCGTGGTGGTCCGGCCGGGGATGACGAAGAGCAGTCCGGCGCGCCCGGTGGCGATCACGTTCCGCAGGGTGTCCAGGCGCTTGTTGCCGGTGGCGTCCGGGATCGCCAGGGTGCGGTCGTCCAGGACCGAGACGAAGCCGGGCGGGCCGCCCCGCGGGGTGACGTCGCAATGGCCTTCGGCGTCCGTGCTGGCGACCATCACCAGCGCCGAGCAGGCGATCAACTGACGCGCCTGCGGGGTCAGTTCGCTCATCTGCTTGCGCGTCGCCGCGGGCCCCGGCTGCTCGTAGTGGGCACGCAGCCCGGCGAGGTCGCGGATGCGGTCCGCCGCCAGGGCGTCGAAGAGCCCGCCGGGAGCCGTCCCGGTCGCAGCGGCGGTCGCGGGTGCGGGAGTGTCCCCTGTCGTGGTCGTCATGGCGACGACCCTAAGGTCTCGACCACTGCCGAGCCAGGGCACGCAGCGCGTCTGCGCGTCAGCGCATCAGCTCGCCGGCGTTGACCAGGAGCGACTGCCCGGTGATGGACTTCGCCCGGTCCGAGGCGAAGAACAGCGCGGCGTCCGCGACGTCGCCGTCGGTGGCCAGCTCCGGGAGTGCCATCCGCTGGGTCAGTCGGCCGCGCACCTCGTCCTCCGGCACGCCCTCGGTGCTCGCGGTCCAGCCCACGTAGGCCTCCACCGCCGGGCCCCACATCCAGCCGGGCAGGACGGTGTTCACCCGGATCCGGTCCGGTCCCAGCTCGCGCGCCATCGAGTACATGGCCGAGGTGAGCGCGCCCTTGGAGGCCGCGTACGCGGCCTGGCGGACCTGGGTGGGGGAGGCCACCGCCGACTGGGTGCCGATGATCACCACCGAGCCGCCGCGTTCGCGCAGTGCGGGGAGGCATGCGCGGGTCAGCTGCAGGGTGCCGATCAGGTTGACGTCCATCACCCGTCGCCAGGCGTTGAAGTCGGCGTCGGCCAGACCGCCGAAGTGGCTGTCCAGGGCCGCCACATGGATGACCGCGTCGATCCGGCCGAAGCGCTCGACCGCGAGCGCCGCCAGGGCCGTGCAGTCGGCCTCCACGGCGATGTCGGTGGGCCGCCAGGCGGTGCTGCCCGGGCGCCCGGCCTCGATGTCGCTCGCGGTCTTCGCCAGGTTCTCCTCGGTGCGGGCGCCGAGGACGACGTTCGCCCCCTCGGCGGCGGCGTGCTCCGCGACCCGGCGGCCCAGGCCGGGCCCCACGCCCGACACCAGCACCGTACGCCCCTGCAGCAGCAGTGTCATGGCCCCGCACCCTTCCGTGGTCCTGCGCCCTCCGATATCTGACGGAGCGTCAGAGTAGTTGTCCGGAGCGGGGATGGCCATGCCCGTGCGCGGGCTATTCGCCGATCAGCAGCCAGAACTGCTCCAGCGCCTCCTCGGGCCCCGGCGGCACCGCGGCCTCCTCCACCGCGTCACCGGCCCACAGCGCCCCGGCCGTCATGCCCTCGTCGTGCAGCACCCGCAGTGCGTACTCGATCCGCTCCCGGGGCAGCGTCGGCACCAGTCGCATCAGCGCCTTCACCTGTGCCTGCCAGCGGCCGTCGATCGCGCGCTGCAGCAGGTCCTGCAACTCCTCGGTCCGGCCGGTCGCGGCGACCAGGGCGCGCGGGGTCAGCCGCAGCGCCACTGCCAGCAGGTAGGTCTGGTCCGGGCTGCCGCTCCATCGGGCGGCCCCCTCCAGTTGCGCGTACTCGCGCGGGGTCAGCGCCAGTTGCCGGGCGACCTCCTCCTGCGGCAGGTCCAGGGCCAGCCGGTAGTCCCTGACGCTCGCGGCCCGGCCGCCCATCAGCTGGCCGGGGGTGCACCACAGCGAGCGGGCCAGGGCGACCAGCTCGGGTTCGGAGGGCAGTAGTTCGCCTGCCTCCCAGGCCATCACCTGGGGTGGGACCGCCATGATGCCGTGCGAGGCCATGGCCCGCGCCACCATCTGCGGGCTGAGTCCGAGCAGCTGCCTGGCCTCCCAGGCGGCACGCGGATCGAAGGGCACGGGGGCGGCCACAGGGGCAGGCGAGCGTCTTCGCATGTGCGATGACGATACGGGCACACCGGACTTATCGCATGGGTGGAACCGTCAGAAAGGCCACGTTCCGACCGCTGCGGCCTTGTCCGATTCACCAGTTCCCGGCCGGTGTCTGGGAACTTGCGATGACCTGACGTACCGTCAGGCGCTATGACCGATGACCTGGATCAGGACCTGCAGCAGTATGCCGAGCTGGCCTCGCGCGGCCCGTACGGGGTGGAGATCGGCACGTCGCTGATCACCATGGTGGAGCCGCATCCCGGCCACGAGTACGGCTACAACCGCTGGTACGAGGACGACCACTTCTACGCCGGCGCGATGGCCATGCCGTGGATGTTCGCCGGCCGCCGCTGGGTGGCCACCCGGGAGCTGCAGCAGCTGCGCTACCCGGAGAAGTCGGCCGTCGCCGAGCCGGTCGGGGCCGGCTGCTACCTCTCCGTCTACTGGCTCACCAAGGGCCGGCACGACCAGCACATGCGCTGGACCGTGGGCATCAACAAGCGCCTCAACCGGGACGGCCGGGTCTACCGGGACCGTACCCATGTCTTCACCTCGTTCCAGGAGCACGCCGGCTCCGCCTACCGCGACGGCGCGGCCGGCCCGCGCGACGTGCACGCGCTGGACCACCCCTACGCCGGGCTGGTCCTGGAGGTGGTCGACGCCGAGGACGCGGCGCAGCGCGACCGGCTGCTCGACTGGCTGCTGGAGCGCGGCCTGCCGGCCCGGCTGCGCACCGGGAGCCCCGCCGCGATGTGCGTGATCTTCCGCCCGCTGCCGCTGCCGGTCGACCGGATGTCCTACGTCAAACCGGTCGACGGCACCGACACCAGGCTCACCCTGCTCTGGTTCCTCCAGCAGGACCCCCGTACCTGCTGGGACGCCTTCACCGGCCTGGACGCCGATGTCGCCGCGGCCGTCCCGGGGGCCAGGGTGGAGCTGGTCGCCCCGTTCATCCCCACCCTCCCGGGCACGGACGCCTACGTCGACGAGCTCCGGTAGGCGGGGTCCGGCGCGGCCGCGCCGACGGGGGCAGCCGTCGGCGGGCACGCCGAAGCCCCCCTCGCACAGCGGGGTACGCGTGGGCGAGGGGGCCGACGGTCGGTTCAGGTCAGGTCAGGTCGAAGGAGCCCTGGCCGATCTCGGTGAGGAAGGAGGACCAGGCGTCGGCGCTGAACGAGAGAGTGGGCCCCTCAGGGTCCTTGGAGTCCCGCACGGCCACCCCGACGGCGGGGGTGGCGATCTCGACGCACTGACCGTTCCCCGAGTAGGAGGACTTCCTCCAGGCGGGGGCGTCGGTGTCGGTGATGAGCTGCTGATCCATGTGGTTTCGCTCCGGGTTCTGCACTCGGTGCAGCCCAACTACTCGAATGGGCCTTGACGTTGTGCCTTGGCGGTTCGGTGGTCACTGGCCAGTCTGCTCTCAGGACCGGCCGAAGGGGATATCTGGATCGTGTGTTTCCCCCAAGAGAAGGGGAGTCCGTCGTGTGCCGGGCGGGGACGGCGGGTGCTGGTGTATCCTCCGCCCGCGTCAGCGGTCGTAGGCGTCGGCCACCTCGGTGACCAGGTCGCGGGTCTGACCGGCGCTCAGGGCCTGGGCCCGGAGGTGCTCGTACATCACCGAGTACAGACGCACGTCGCCCTCCTTCTCCAGGTACAGGTCGCTGGTCACGCCCTCCAGGTAGACGACGCTGGCGTCCAGCGCGTCCTGGAACTCCAGGATGGAGAAGGTGCCGCTCATCCCGGGGTGCGCGCCCACGCTGTAGGGCAGCACCTGGACGTTGATGTGCGGCTGGGTGCTGAGCTCGACCAGCCGGTGCAGCTGGTCGCGCATGATCGCCGGACTGCCCACCACGCGGTGCAGCGCCGCCTCGTCGATCACGGCCCACAGCCGCAGCGGCGTGTCCGTGTCGCTGAGCAGGTTCTGCCGCACCATGCGGATGTCGGTCCGCTTGTCGATCTGCTCCGGGGTGGCCTCCGGCTGGATGCCGGCGACCACGGCGTGCGCGTACTCGCGGGTCTGCAGCAGGCCGGGGATGAACAGCGACTCGTAGTTGCGCACCGAGACCGCCTCGGCCTCCAGCCCGATGTAGACGCTGTACGGGACGTCGCCGAAGGCGTGCCACCAGCCGCGCTGCCGGGACTCCCGGGCCATCGCCATCAGGCCCTCGACCATGGACTCGTCGCTCACGCCGTAGACCGTGCAGAGGTCCCGGACGTCACGCTGGCTGATGCTGCGCCGGCCGTTCTCCAGCCGGCTGATCTTCGACTGGGAGACCAGCAGCTGTTGAGCGACCTCCTCGGCGGTCAGGCCCTTCTGCTCGCGCAGTTTGCGCAGCTCGGAACCGAGGCGACGGCGGCGGACGGTGGGATTGATGCTGGCGGACGACACGGGTCCTCCGGCTCGGGGGTGTCGGGTCTGGAACGGGATTGGTTGGTATCCCTTCCGTATCTCCAGCAGGATGCCACCGGGGAGGGTCCCCGCGTGGGGCAAACGGCACAGATCAGGGGCGTGCGGCTGCCGGAACGCGCTCTCCGCCCGCAGAGGGTGCCCATCGTGGTATTGGAACGCTGCTCGAACGCGCAGTGCCCAACCCGCAGTGCCGAACCCGCAGTACCCAACCCGCAGCGCTGAACGCGCTTGCCGAACGCCGAATGCCGAACGCCGTCCAGGGCCGCGTGGTGGGCGCGGGACGGGACGGCGTTCGGCATTCGGCGTTCGGATGTCCACCGTGCGGACACGCGGACATCCGGACGTGCGGACATGCGAGTGGATCGGGCTGTGCGGATGGTGCGGTACGGCAGGTCCGGCGGCGCTCAGCGAGCTGCCGCGCGGGCCATCCCCGGCAGCACGGCCGGACGCCTTGCGGGTCGGGTCGCGGTCCGGACGACGGGGGCGCCCGGAGCGCGGACCTGTGCGACCGGAAGGCCGTTCTGCACGTCCATCACGGCGTGCGCGACCATCCCGCCCAGCGGGTCGTAGCGGATCAGGTCACGCAGCCGTGACCTTGAGGAGCGGCCTTCGTTGCCCGGATAGAGGTGCTTGCCCAGGCCCACGGCGTGGGCGAGGGCGGCCAGCGCGGCGGTCCGCGGGTCCGGGGGCACCCCGGTGCGGATGGCCGTGTCCAGCCGTTCCTTGATGGCGCTGTTCGTGCAGTCGTCGGACGCCTGATAGCGCGTCGTCGGCAGCACCCCGCACACCTGGCCCGGCACTGCCCGCACCATCTCGCACCGCTCCAGGTGCGCGAGGTACGTCTGGCGCAGCCCCAGCCGGGGCCCGCCGATCCAGTGCACGGCACGCACCGCACTGCCGCGACGGCGCAGCAGTTCGAGTGCGTGGTCCAGGGTAGGATCGCCGGTCGGCCGTGGGTTCACCACAGCGATCCGGTCACCGTCCGGGACTATTCTTCCGGCCATGGCCAGCTCGACGAGCTGTGCCCCGGCCAGACCGAGGTCAAGGGTCTGCGGTTGTGCGGTGGTCCCGGTTGTCGGGTCCAGCGCGAGCAACAACAGTTCCTCGGGAATTGTTCTGCGGCTCTTGCCCATCCAAGCCTCCCCGCGTGGATGAAGACAGAGTGACGCCTCTCACACCCTGCTGTCGAGAGTGCCTCGAGAGTGACGCAACAACGTGATCTCGGGAACCACTGCGGCGAGCCTCACGTCTTGCTCGGGAGGGCCTGGTAACACAAAGGAATCACCGGTGAGAGGCGTCGCGGGCCAGCGTTGTCGCGGATGTGAAAGAAACTTGGGTGGGGCGTTCTGCTGACGCCCGCCGGTCGTGCGAGAGAGGTTGGAAGACGTGGGCGAGTCCCCCGACAGGGCGGAGCGGAACGACGGCGCGGACCAGGAACCGGAGACGAAGTCCTCGTCGTCCTGGTTCCAGGGCGGTGCCGCGGCACCGCAGCCGCCCGCCGTGAGTGAGGCGCTCGACTCGCCGACCACCGCGCTGCGCACGCCCCATGACCTCCCCACCCGGACGATGCGCCAGCCCGACCCCGCACCGCAGGCCCCGCCCGCCTCCCCGGCCGCCACGCCCTTCGCCTCCCCGGCTGCCGCGCCCTCCTCCGTGCCCGGCTTCGGCCCGGCCGCAGCTCCTGCTTCGGGCTCGGGCCCGGCCCCGGCTGCGAGTCCTGCCCCGGCCGCCGGTCCTGCCCCGGCTGCGGGTCCTCCTGCCTCCGGTCCGGGCTTCGGCCCGGCCTTGGGCTTCGGCCCGGCCCAGAGCGCGGCCCCGGCCCAGAGCCCGGCTTCGGCCCAGAGCGCGGCCCCGGCCCAGGGCGCAGCCTTGGCCGGCAGCTCGGCCGTGGGATTCGGCTCGGCCCAGGGCTTCGGCTCGGCCCCCGCCCAGGGATTCGGCTCGGCCCCGACCCAGGGCGGCGGCTCGCGCGCGGCGACCGGGACGGTCATGGTGGATCCGGACTCCTCGCCGGAGACCACGTCCGACGCTCTCGACATACTCGCGACTCTGCAACGACGGCCGCCCTCCAGGCTGCGCCGGGCGGTCAAGCGGATCAGCCTCTGGGGCGGCCTGCTCTGCGTGCTGCTGGTCGTCCTGGCCGTGGTCCAGGTGCTCCGCCCGCTGCCGGCGACCTCGCTGTCCATGACCGCCGACACCTCCTACGCCTTCCCCGGCGCCGCCCCCGGTCTGGCCTGGCCGCCGTCCGGGCAGGCCACCGTCGCGGTGGACGGGATCGGCAGCCTCGGGCACACCGGCTCCGACAACCCGGTGCCGATCGCCAGCGTCACCAAGGTGATGACGGCCCACCTGATCCTCAGGGACCACCCGCTGAAGTCCGGCGACCCGGGCCCGACGCTCACCGTCGACAAGCAGGCGGCCGACGAGTACACCTCGGGCAAGGCGGCCGGCGAGTCGGTCGCCAAGGTGACCGAGGGCGAACAGATCACCGAGTACCAGGCGCTGCAGATGCTGCTGATCCCCTCGGCGAACAACATCGCGCGGCTGCTCGGCCGCTGGGACGCCGGGACCGACGCCGCGTTCGTCACCCGGATGCAGACCGAGGCGGCCGCGCTGGGCATGTCCAAGACCACCTACACCGACCCGAGCGGTCTGCAGAGCACCACCCTGAGCACCGCCAACGACCAGCTCAAGCTGGCCCAGTCGGTGATGCAGGACCCGGTGTTCCGGGAAATCGTGGCTACTCCCTCGTTTACCCCGCCGGGCGACGTGCTCACGTACAACAACAACAATCTGCTGGGCAAGAACGGCGTCGTCGGGATCAAGACCGGCTCCAGCAGCGCCGCGCTCGGCTGCCTGATGTGGGCGGCGGAGCAGAAGGTCGGCGGCAGCACGCAGACCATCATCGGCGTGGTGCTGAGCCAGCCCGCCTCCGCGGCCACCGGCGGTTACCTGCCGACCGTGCTGACCAACAGCGCGAAGGTCGTGGCCAGTGCCGAGGCGGCGCTGCAGGCGCACACCGTGGCCAAGGCGGGCGACGTCGTCGGCTACGTCGACGACGGTCTGGGCGGGAAGACCCCGGTGGTGGCGTCCAAGGACGTGACCGTGGTCGGCTGGGGCGGCCAGTCCGTGACCCTGACGCTGACCCCGCAGAGCGGCAGCCTGCCGCACACGGCGGCGGCGGGTACCACTGTCGGCACGCTGACCGTGGGCAGCGGCGCGGGCGCGCAGCAGGTTCCGGTGACGCTGCAGAAGGCCCTGGTCCAGCCCGGCTACCCGGCCAGGCTCACCCGCCTGGGCTGACCGGCAGAAGGCTGACCGGACGAGGGCTTCGGAGCTCTCCCGCGCCCCGGTGCACACGCGACGTCAATCGTCGCCGGTGCACCGGGGCGCGGTGCTTTCCGGCCAGCGCGGTCGGCGGCGCGGACGGTGACGTGGGTCTCGGCGTCCGGCGCGCCGGGATCGCTCCCATCATGGCGACACATGGGGATGAATAGGACATGAGGGATCGAACTACCCCATGCTTTCAGGCCATCTGACGCCGCGAATCATGCACTGCCGCTGTGAGCAATGCCACAGTCGTTTGCGGATTTCCAGGGCATCTGCCTAGCGTGCTCCCCGTCCGCACTTAAGTGGAACTAACAACTCCGGAACGCCGAATCCTGCCGCCGGAGAGGTTCAGACACCGACGCACCGCGCCATGGCAGGAGCGGGGGACCCAGGTAAGTCGCCGCGATCTCCGGGATCGCGGCTAGGGGTGAAGCCGTGCACCGCACGGCCGGGCAACTCCGGCCCGAATCCGACAGCTCACCTCGTAGGCGTGGGAGAGGAACGCAGCTCCATGCCCAAGCACGCCCTGCCCAGTGCTACCCGCCGCACCGTCGCCAACCGCCTGTTCGCCGGAATGAGCCTGGCCGGCGTCGGCCTGGGGCTCCCGCTGGTCACCGCCGCCAGCGCCTCCGCCGCTCCGGTGAAGGCCCCCGCCGCTGCCACCACGTCCACCGATTCCGCCCCGGCGGCCACCCGCCCGGCCGCCGCCCACAGCGCCGCGCACCGGGCTGCCCGTACCGCCACGGCCACCTCCGCCACGTACACCGTGGTGAGTGGTGACTGGCTGTCCAGCATCGCCGCGAAGCGGCATGTCAGCGGTGGCTGGGAGCGGCTGTACCAGCTCAACCGCGGCACGCTGACCCATGGCGCGGACGTGATCTACCCGGGTCAGAAGCTGGCCCTCGGCGGGGCTCTCGCCGCCACCGGCAGCAGCGGCTCCGGCGCCTCCAGCGACTCGGAGGGCGAGGCGAGTTCGGCGGCGACCACGTCCTCCTCGCCGTCGTCCTCCTCCTCGTCCTTCTCCTCCTCGTCGGACGCCGCCGGTGCCGCCTCCTCCGCCTACGCGGCCGCGACCCAGGCGACCGCCGCCACGACGCAGACCGCCGTCCAGGCGCCCGGCGGCAGCACCTCCAGCGGTATCGCCGCAGCCGTTGCCTTCGCCAAGTCGCAGGTCGGCGACGCGTACGTGTACGGCGGCACCAGCTCGGCCGGCTGGGACTGCTCCGGGCTGGCCCAGGCGTCGCTGGCCCAGGCCGGGATCTCCATCCCGCGCGTCGCCGCCGACCAGGCCGCCGCCAGCACGCATGTCTCCCTGGATGCGCTGCAGCCCGGTGACCTGCTGTTCTGGTCCAACGACGGCACCGATGCCGGCGTCTACCACGTCGCGATCTACATCGGCGGCGGCCAGTACGTCGAGGCGGCCAACCCCAGCTCCGGCGTGAAGTACGAGACCATCGCCAACTGGGCTCCGGACTTCGCGGGCCGCATCGGCTGACCCCTGCTCAACCTCCTGCTCAGCGGTCGGTCACCGGGCACTCATCCGCCTGTCGAACGCCTACCCCCTCCGGTCGTGCACCGGCGGGGGTAGGCGTCGTTCGGACAAAGACACATATTTTCCGACCCCGCGCGAACTCCAGCCGCAGTGGTCACTAGGATCCCCCACAGTCACAGGGGGCGTTTTTCACTGACCATCAGTTCATGCGACCGGTGCGGCACTCCCCATGCCAAGAAGCCGCCGCTGCAAGGGGTACCTATGTTCAACATACGGGGGCGGCGCACTGCGCAGCTCTGCGCCGCAGCTCTGCTGACGGCCGTCGCAACGACCGGGACCGTCGCACTGGCAGGCTCGGCCTCGGCCGACCAGAGCCAGAAGAGCACCGCCGTGCTGGGCGACTTCCTGCACTCCGGTGCGGTCGACGTCAAGGGCGAGGGTGCGCTCGACGCCGGTACGGTCGCGCTGACGCAGGGCGGCCAGACCATGGCCGTGTACTGCATCGACCTGCACCACGGCACCGAGGCCGGGGTGAAGTACACCGAGACCGGCTGGGACCAGTCCACCCTCTCCGACAACCCGAACCGCGGCAAGATCCAGTGGATCCTGCAGCACTCCTACCCGGTCGTCTCGGCGGACGCGCTGGCCAAGCAGCTCAACGTGGAGGGTCTGAGCGAGGACCAGGCCGCCGCCGCCACCCAGGCCGCGATCTGGCACTTCTCCGACAACGCCGACGCGACCCCCGAGGACGCGACCGCCGCGCAGCTCACCAGCTGGCTGGAGACCAACGCGGTCCCCGTCACCGAGCCCAAGCCCTCGCTGCAGCTCGCCCCGGCCAGCGTGGCCGGCAAGAGCGGCGAGAAGATCGGCCCGGTCACCGTCACCACCAGCGCGAACTCGGTCGACCTGTCGCTGACCGCTCCCGCCGGGGTGTCCCTGGTGGACCAGAACGGCGCTGCCGCCAGCAAGGCCGTCAACGGCGAGAAGCTGTACGTCAAGGTGCCTGCCGGTGCCGCGGCGGGCAAGGCGACCGTCACCGCCACCACCACGACCGACCTGCCGGTCGGCCGCGCCTTCAAGGCGGTCGACGGCTCCAGCCAGACCATGATCCTGGCCGGCACGGCCCCGGTCGAGGTCACGGCCGCGGCCGAGGCGGACTGGGCCCCCAAGGGCGTCATCCCCGCGGCTGTCGCCAAGGAAGACTGCACCAAGGGTGGCGTCGACGTCACCCTGACCAACGCCGGTGACCAGCCCTGGACCACGACGGTCGGCGGCCAGTCCGTCACCGTGCAGCCGGGTGCCAGCACCACGGTGCTGGTGAAGGTCACCGAGGGCGCCACCTACGACATCACGGTGACCGGCCCCAACGGCTTCAGCCAGGAGTTCAAGGGCGCGCTGAAGTGCAAGCCCACCACCCCGGGCACGGGCCCCGGCCCGAGCAAGGCGCCGAGCTCCTCCGCCACTCCGTCCCCGTCCCCGAGCACCGGTCTCGCCGAGACCGGTGGCGGTAGCGGCACCTCGACGATCGCCGGCATTGCCGCGGCCCTCGTCGTCGCCGGTGGTGCTGCGGTCTTCGTCCTGCGCAAGCGGGCCAAGGGCACCCACGCCGCCTAGTCGTCTTTCTGTCTGAACGCGCCCTCCGAGGACGCTGCCTGACGCACCGTCCGACGGCCCCTGTCGCTCACCACGAGCGGCAGGGGCCGTCGGCTTCTCCCGGTGCGGCAATCGCGACATCCGGCCCGTCGCGCGGTGCAACCTGCGAGGCCGCAGCCGGCGTCTATCGGGGCAGACGGCACACCGGCAGATTTCAGGGGGACCAGATGCACCTTTCCGGACGGGGCTCGGCCGCTGCCGTTCTCGCCGCCGCCGCGACCCTGCTCGTCGGCGGCTGCACCAGCAGCGGTGGCAAGAGCGCTGCGGGGGCACCCACGCCGGTGGCGTCGGCCACCTCCTCGTCCTCCGGCTCCGGCGCCGCTCCGGGCACCCCGACCGGCCCCAACCCCTCGGACGCATCCGGCCCTTCGAGCAGCTCCAGCTCCTCGGCCGGAGCGGGCCCCGACTGCCGCAACCTGCCGGCCACCGCCGCCGTGAAGGCCGCCGTCACCGCCGCGTACCAGGTGCAGAACCCGGTCATGAAGCACATCCAACCCGCTGCGGGCTCGTTCTACTACGGCTCCTGCGGGACGACCCAGTACGCCGCGACCCGCTTCGCACCCGCCGCCGGGGCGGGGGAGCAGGAACTGGTGGGTCTCCAGGACGACGGCAGCACCCGGAAGTACTTCACCTACAGCGCCGGCGGCTGGACGGTCAGCGGAAGCGACGGCTTCCCGTCGCGCGGCGGCTGCTCCCCGCAGATCCCCGGCCCCCTGGCCGGCCTCTGGAACCACTGCCCGCCGCCCAGCTGACGCCCGACCGCCCCGTTGACGTGACGCCGAGCGTATGGCGCGGATCGCAGCAACGTCAGCACGTGGCTGCGAGGCGCTGAGCCCCGCCGACACGGCACCGTCAGCACAGTGTCCGCCCGGCCCGGCCCCCCGCGCGCGAGGGGCCGGGCCCCGTCCCCAGGGCGGCGGGGGACCGGGCGGGCCTGGTCCAGGCCCCCGTTCCATCCAGGTCAGGGCCTCGCCCGCGATCTCCAGCCATGCCCGGCGGCACGATCCGCTAGGCTGTCTTCGGTCAGACGGACATCCCGCTGCACCCCCCGCCTCATTAGCTCAGGGGATAGAGCACGGCTCTCCTAAAGCCGGTGTCGCAGGTTCGAATCCTGCATGGGGCACACACCGCCGAGCGATCGGCGCGCACGACAAAGGCCCAGGTCAACCGGCGGCAAACCGGAAGCCTGGGCCTTGATCGTTCCCGGCGCTGATCATGGCGACGGAGGTGCCGTGCCAGATCCGTGCCAGATCAAGACGGCATTGTGTTAAAGCAGCTCGAAGTGCGGGAAGCTGTTCGGCTTGACTGCATGACAGATGGTCTGGATCATCGGCGGACAGGTAGGCGAAAATTGGCCCGCAGTCGACGATCAGTGCGCTCACGCGCGGCCCGCCTCGTCGATGAGGTGCTGCTTCAGATCCCGTGCGCGGGGTGCGTCGGGACCCGCGTGGAGTACGCCCTTGCCCCGCAGTGTCCGTACGGGCGTGGAGGCGACCAGTCGTTCCAACTCGGTCGTCACGAAGGCGTCGATGCTCAGCCCACGCGCCGCAGCGAGTTCACGCAGCCGGGATTCCAGTTCCTCAGGTACCTCGATGGACATGCTCACAGCTTAGCGCCGCAGGGCATTGCGCAGAGCGGTCACGGCGACAGGGCTGGAGCTGCGCGGGGCCTGCACGGATCGACTGGGCGACCGCTTGGCGCAGGGGTTCGAATCCTGCATGGGGCACACACCGCCGAGCGATCGGCACGCACGACAAAGGCCCAGGTCAACCGGCGGGAAGCGGGAGGCCTGGGCCTTGATCGTTCCTGGGCGCGGACCATGGATGCGCCGCTGGCGCTCAGTCGGCTGGATCACCCGCCGGGGACGCGAGGGAGCTCAGGCCGGTGGTGAGCAGGCCGGCGGCGCGGCGGACCTCGGTGCTCACGGCGTCGTGGATCCGGGCCGGGGGACGGGTGCCGTCCAGGTGCTTTCGCAGCGCCTGGAACTGGACACGCCACAGGCCCAGTAGGGCGGTTGCCGCTATCTGGGGCTCCGGGTCCTCCGGGCTCGTCCCGGCCCGCTGGGCCAGGGCCTGTGCGGCCACCGAGACGAGCTGTTCGGTCCGGTCGTGCTGGTGAGCCCGCAGGGAGGGAGTGGATCGGACCAGGTGGCCGAAGCGCATGATCATGGCGGTCGCCCGGGCCGGGTCGTCCTGTGCGGCGAGCCAGGAGGTCATGCCGCCCAGCTCGTCGTCGAGGATCTGCAGCGCCGCCTCGACCGGGGAGAGTGCGGGATCGGCCAGGTACCGGCGGAGCGCGTCCGCGGTGGAGTCCCAGCGGTCCAGGATGAGTGCTTCCTTGGTGGGGAAGTAGTTGAAGACCGTCTTCTCGGAGACCCCGCAGGCCTCGGCGATCTCCGAGACGCGGACGGCGTCGAAGCCCCGCTCCATGAACATCTCGGTCGCGGTGTCGGACAGCTGCTGGCGCATCAGGCGCTTCTTCCGCTCCCGCAGCCCCTCGGCCTCGGGCTCCTCGCCCTGGGGGCCGCGCCATCCCGTCCAGTCCACCGTTCGGATGCTCATGGGTGCAGCATAGTCCTGCCGCCCGATAATTACTGCTACAGTAAAATTCAAGCAGCTGTAATCATCGACCGGAGGAGTCCACCATGAGCACCATCCGCATCGTGCGCGACTACCCGCACCCCCCGGCGACGGTCTGGCGCGCCCTCACCGACCCGGCGCTGGTCCCGAGGTGGACCGCTACCGGCGCGGGTGGGCGGCCGGAGGGCTTCGCGACCGTCGTCGGCACCAGGTTCCGGTACATCGCGAAGCCGAAGCCCGGCTGGAGCGGCGTCGTCGACTGCGAGGTGCTGGAGGTCGACGAGGGGTCGCTGCTGCGCTACTCCTGGGTCGACGGCGGGGGCGGTGAGGTGACCGAGGTCGCCTACCGGCTGGAACCGCATGCCGACGGCACCCGCTTCACCTACGAGCATGTCGGCTTCACCGGCGTCGGCGGGTTCGTCCTGGCCAAGCTGCTGGGCCGGGTCCGCACGAAGATGCTCGACGTGGGCCTGCCCGCCGTGCTGGACGACCTCGACCGTGGCGCCCCGGACGGCAGCGGCCTCGCTACCGGCGGCGCCGACGGCGGTGGTGGACATCACGGCTGAGCCGGGGTCGGCCGGCGGGCAGGGGAGGGGGCCGGGAGGGCCAGCGGTTAGCATCGGCGGGTGATTCGAATGCCCCTGCTGCCGGCCGCGTCCCCCACGCGGGCCACGGTGCTGCGCCTGGCCGGGCTCGCGCTGCTGCTCGGGTGCGCTGCCGTCGCTGCGGCAGTGGGCAACCTGCCGCAGCTGCTCGCGCACCCGGTCCCGGCAGGGGTTCCGCCGCTGGTGGCGGCCGTGGTGTTCGTCCTGCTGGTGGCGCTCGGGTCGGTGGCCTTCGTGCCCAAGCCGCTGCTGGCGCTGGCCGCCGGTGCGGTCTTCGGCTTCGGCGAGGGGATGGTGCTCGCCGTCGTCGGCACCACGCTGGGGGCGACCGTGTCGTTCTGGCTCGGTCGGCACTGCGCTCGTGCGGCGGTACGCCCGCTGCTGCAGGCCAGGGTCTGGCAGGCGCTGGACCGCCGGCTGACCCGGCAGGGCTTCTGGACCGTGGTGGCGCTGCGGCTGCTGCCGGTCCTGCCGTTCGCCGCCGTCAACTACGGCGCGGCGCTGGCCGGGACCCGGCTGCGCGCCTTCGTCGCCGGGACGGCGCTGGGCGTGGTTCCGGCCAGTGCCGCGACCGCGCTCGCGGGCGCCACCGCCGGCTCGCCCAGCCCGGTCGCGCTGTGGGCCTCCGCCGCCGCCCTGGTCCTCCTCGGCGCGCTCGCCGCCGCGCCCCGCCTGCTCGCGCGGCGTCCCTCCACCGGCTGACGCGGGCGCCTACGCGTCCGACTGATCGACGACGGCCGTGACGGACGGCCGCCGGCGCACGCGCATCCTCTCCCCCTGCGGGCCGAACAGGTGGAGGATCTCGACCGGCCGATCGTCGGCGGGGCCGAACCAGTGCGGCTCGTGGGTGTCGAACTCGGCGGCCTCACCGGGGTGGAGCGTGGCCTCGCTGTCGCCCAGGAGCAGCCGCAGCTCGCCGGCGAGCACGTAGAGCCACTCGTAGCCGTCATGGGTGACCAGCTTCGGCCGGCGCGGTGCGATCACCTCCTTGAAGACCTGCAGCCGCCCCGGGTACTGGGTCAGCGGCACGATGACGTTGCCGTTGCGGCTGCGTAGCGGCGCCAGATGGACGCGCGGGTCACCGCTGGCCGGCGCGGCGACGATCTGGTCGAGCGCGACGCGGTGCGCTCGCGCGAGTGGGACCAGTAGCTCGAGGGTGGGGCGGCGCTTGCCGGATTCGAGGCGCGACAGCGTACTCACCGAGATCCCGGTGACGGCCGCCAGCGCCTCCAGGGTCATGTCACGGTCGCGGCGCAGCGAGCGCAGCCGCGGTCCGATCGCGGTGAGCATCAGGGCCAGGTCGTCGTCCACGCCCACCAGTTTGCGGTCTTGGCAAATTAACTGCCAGTTCCGATCACTCTGCCGCGATCCTCGCTGCTGGGACGTGCGTCGGGTTTCGACGCGACGAGCACACGCGAGCCGAACCCGGCCGCACCTTCCAATCGCTGTCGAACTCGCCAGTCGAACTCGCCAGTCGACCCCAGCAGTTGAACCCAACACCGGAGGCAACCATGCCTGGCAACCCGCCGTCGAACCACGCCCCCGTCAGCACACGCAGGCGCTGGACCGTGCTGGCCGTGTGCTCCCTGAGCCTGTTCGTGGTCGGACTCGACACGACGATCGTCAACGTGGCGCTGCCCTCGATCGGATCCGGTCTGCATGTCGGGACCCGTGGTCTGGAGTGGACCGTGGACGCCTACACCCTCGTTCTGGCCGGCTTTCTGATCTCCTCGGGTGCGCTCGCCGATCGCGTCGGACGACGACGGGTGTTCCGGCTCGGCCTGGTCGTGTTCGGCCTCTCCTCGCTGGCGTGTGCGCTGGCGCCGTCCGTCGGTGTGCTGATCGCGGCCCGTGTGGTCCAGGGCGTCGGCGGCTCCATGCTGAGTCCGGTGGCACTCGCGATCGTGGTCAACATGATCACCGACCCCAGGGAACGGGCACGGGCGATCGGCGTCTGGGCGGCGATCTTCGGCTTGAGCATGGCCACCGGGCCCACGCTGGGCGGGGCCCTCATCGCGGGACTCGGCTGGCGGTCGGTCTTCTGGGTCAACCTGCCGGTGATCGCGGCGGCACTGGTACTGACCGCGGTATTCGTGCCGGAGTCGCGCGCGGAGCAGCCACGCCGCTTCGACCTCCCGGGACAGCTCCTGCTGGTCGCAGCCGTCGGCGGATCGGTGGCGTTGCTCATCGAGGGGCCGCGGATCGGCTGGGGGTCCACCCCGGCGGTGCTCGGGTACGTCTGCGTCGCGGCTGTGATCGTGGGCTTCGTACGGACCGAGGCCCGGCGGCGCGAGCCGCTCATGGATCTGCAGCTGTTCCGGCGGCCCTCCTTCGCCGCGGCGGTCGTCGGAGCGGTGGTGGTGTTCGTCGCGCTCAATGCGACGCTGCTGCTCAACACCCTCTACCTGCAGCACGCCAGAGGTATGAGCGCGGTCGCGGCCGGCGCCGTCACGCTGCCGATGGCCGTGGCCGCCACGGTCTGCGCGCCGTTGTCGGGATTCCTCGTCGGCCGTGTCGGTCCGCGGCTGCCGCTGCTGCTCGCAGGCGGCTTCACCGCCGTCGGCGGCCTCTGCCTGGTGGCCCTGGACAACGACACCAGTCTCCGGGTACTGCTGCTGGCGTACCTGCTGATCGGCATCGGCTTCGGGTTCGCGAACGCTCCGATCACCAACACCGCGGTCAGCGGTCTGCCCGCCGCCCGGGCGGGCGTGGCCGGCGGGATCACCTCCACCGCACGCCAGTTCGGAGCCGCCCTCGGGATAGCCGTCGCGGGCAGCATCGTCGCCGGAGCATCGAACACCACGCTCGCCCACGCCGCACGACCCGGCTGGGCGGTGGTCGCCGGGTGCGGGCTGCTCGTCCTGGTCATCGCCGGCGTGTCTCCGGCGCAGACGAGGACCAGTCGCTCCCCGGCCGAGCCGGCGGTTCTCCAGCCCGCCGGAGGCGAGTAGATCCGGCGGATTCCGGGAGGGGCACCCTGGCCTGGGCTCTGGAGGGCTCTGGAGGGCTCTGGGGGCGTCTGGGGGCTTGGCGGGAGCGGGCCGGCGTGTAAAACTCGACGAGTGTTGAATTCATCGTCAAATGAGTTGCCCCCCGGCGAGATGCCTCCCCACGGGTGGCCGCCTGCCGGGCGGCTGCCCGATGAGTCGCTGCCCCAGAGGTCGCAGGGCGTCGTCGGCGCCTCCGAAAGGAACGGCTGAGCCATGGCGGCATCCGTCACCACCTCCCCTCCCCGACCCGTCGACCCGCAGCAGTTCTCCGCACTCGCCCCCGACCAGCGGGTGACGGCGGTCCGGAGCACCCCGGGCACCGCCGGGGCGGCGCAGGCCCTGCGGATCGTGCTGATGCTGGGCCGGCCGCGCACCTGCGTCCCCGGGATGCTCGGCTACACGCTGGGCTGGACCGTCGCCGGCGGGCCGATGTCCTGGAAGCTGATGCTCGGTCTGGCGATCACGCTGGTCTACGGCCTGATCGCCAACCTCTACAACTGTTACACCGACCTGGAGGAGGACAGCCGGAACCTGCCCGGGCGGGTCTGGCTGGTGATGCGGCTGGGCCACCGCCGGCTGCTGTGGATCGGCCACGCCATGACCGCCGCGCTGCTGCTGCTGTCGCCGGTCTACAGCCTGGCCTACCTGCCGGTGATGTGCCTGGCGATGCTCGGCTCGCACCAGTACTCGTTCACCCCGCTGCGGCTCAAGGCGCGACCGCTGCTGGGGCTGCTCTGCTTCAGCCTGGCGGTCTTCGGCCCGTACCTGCTGGGCTACCTGGGCGCGCCGCGCGGAGTGCGGCCGCTCGGCCGCGAGGCGTGGGCGCTGCTCGCCTTCATCGTGCTGTGGTTCGTGGCCAAGGGCATGGTGAAGAACCTGCCCGACTACGACGGCGACCTCGCGGCCGGACTGCGTACCTCCGCGACCGTCTTCCCGGACCGCGGGGCGGCCTCCCGCGCGGCGGCCGCGATGACGCTGCTGGCCTACCTGTCCGTCCCGGCCTTCGTCCTGCTCGGAGCGGTTCCGTGGCGGACCCTGTGGGCGTTGCCGCTGGCCGTCTGGGCCTATCTGCAGTGCCGGGCGATGGCGAAGGCGCCGGACGGTCCCTCCGCGAACCGGGTACTGAAGCGCGACATGCTGCTGTCGACGGCGTTCCTGTCCTGCCTGCTGCTGCTGCGCACCCCCGGCTGGGCGACCGCGGTCACGGTGCTGATCGGCGCGGTGGTGCTGCTGGGCAGCGACCGGATCGCCCTGGACTCGCGCCGCGACCGGCACAGCGGTGCCGCACCCGCGAAGGCGTGACGCCCCGCCGAAGGCGTGACCGCAAGGCCGAAGGCATGACGCAAGGCCCCGAACGCCGTCTCTTCCCACGTTTCGAGAGGTGCCATCGATGACGACCATTCCCGCACCGCGGACGCCCGCTCAGATCTACCGCGTGGTACGCGAGATGTCGCGCTCGCTGCCGCACGGGCTGACCCACATGCGCCAGACCTACGGCGATGTCTGCGCCTTCGGTATGGGCCCCACCCGCACCGTCTTCCTCTTCGGCCCCGAGGCCAACGAGCTGGTGCTGCGCGACCCGGACACCTTCCGCTTCACCGGCGCGTACGACATGCTGCGCCCGATCGCCGGGGACACCGCGCTGGTGGTGACCGACGGTCCGGACCACGACCGGCGCCGCCGCGCGGCCCAGCCGTCCTTCCACCGCGGCGGGATGGAGCGCTGCGCCGAGTTGATCGTCGAGCATGTCGACGCGATGATCGACGGCTGGGCGCCGGGGCAGCGGGTCGACATCTACCAGGAGCTCCGCCAGGCCGTCCGGATGGCGATGGTGCGGTCCTTCTGCGGTGAGGTGCTGGCGGCCCAGACCGACTACCTGGCCGAGCAGTTGGAGCAGGTGCACGATCTGATGAACTACCCGCTGCCGAGGCAGCTGGTCGCCTGGCGGCTGCCCTTTCCGGCCCGGCGCCGGGCCTTCGCCGGGATCGCGGGGGTGGAGGGACGGATCTACGCCGAGATCACCCGCAGGCGGCGCAGCGGCGACGAGCCGGTCGAGGACCTGATCTCGGTGATGATGGCTGGAAAGGGTGCGGACGGCGGGGCCATGAAGGACCAGGAGGTCCGCGACATGGTCGTCAGCGCGCTGATCGCCGGGTACGACCCGGTGAGCGCGGGGCTCGGCTGGGCCGTGTACCACTCGCTGGCGGAGCGCGAGGTGTGGCGGGCGCTGCACGACGAGGCCGAGGCGGTGCTGGACGGCGCCGCGGCCGGTCCGGCCGAGCTGCGCCGGCTGCGTTACGTCGGCCAGGTGGTCAACGAGAGCCTGCGGATGCGGCCGCCGGTGGTGATGAGCCCGCGCCGCTGCACCCGGGCCTTCAGCTTCGGCGGGTACACCGTGCCGGCCGGCAGCCTGGTCGCGGTCAGCGAGTACATCACCCAGCGGGACGCCGGTGTCTGGGACGAGCCGAACCGGTTCCGGCCGGAGCGCTGGGACCCGGACAGCGAGGGCTACCGCGCGCCGTCGCCGTTCGAGTACCTGCCGTTCGGCTACGGCGCGCGCCGCTGTATCGGTGCGGGCATCGCGGGCACGGCCATCCCCGCCGCGCTCAGCCGCCTGGTCCAGCGCGCCGAGCTGGAGCTGCTCAGCCACGACCCGCAGCCCGCCGGGATCCCGGCGATGTACCCGAGGGACGGCCTGCTGGTACGGGTACGGGCCACCAGGCCGGCCGGGAAGCAGGCGGCGACCCCGGTGGGGGCACCCCGATGACCCCCGCGACCCCGGACGGGTCCGGCGCCACCGGTGAAGGAGCCGGAGCCGCCGACGCCGGAGCCACCTGCCCGTTCGCGGGCGCGGCCGCCCCAGCCGACGCGGCAGCGGCCGCAGCCAACGCCCCCGCAGCCGACGTGGCTACCGCCGCAGGCGCCGGTAGCGCCGGAGGCGGCACCGCAACCGCAAAGGACGGCAGCGCGGGAGGCGGCACCACGTCCGCGAAGGCCGGCAGCGCCGGGACGGCGGGCCGGGCGGAGGAGGGCGGCGGAGCGAACGGCGGGGCGGCGAAGGGCGGCGGAGCGAACGGCCGGGCGGCGAACGGCGGCGGAGCGAACGGCGGGGCGGCGAAGGGCGGTGCCGTGAACGGCGGCGGAGCCAAGAGGGCGGTGGCGAAGGGGGCGGCGGCCGCGCCGCCGGGGCATGTCGCGGTGCCCGACGGCACCCAGGCGCAGAACGCCTGGCAGATGCGGCAGATGATCTATGGTCATCTGCAGTCCCGCGCGGTTTGCGCGATGGCCGAGCTCGGCCTGGCCGACCTGCTCACCCGCAGGCCGCTGACCGCCGCCGAGCTGGCCGGCGCCACCGGCGCCGATCCTGACCTGCTGCAGCGGCTGCTGCGCGCGCTCACCGCCTTCGGCGTGCTGCGCGGCACCCGGCTCGACCGCTTCGCGCTCACCGCCCTGGGCGCGACCCTGCGCAGCGACGCGCCCGCCTCCGCGCTGCCTACCGCCCTGCTGGTGTCCGGCCTGGTGTCCCACGCCTGGAACGGGCTGTCCCAGGTGGTGCGCAGCGGACGGCCCAGCTTCGCCGAGGAGTTCGGCCAGGACTTCTTCGGCCACCTGGACGGTGACCCGGAACTGCGCGCGATCTTCGACCGCTCGCAGGAGACCGGCCTGGCCCTGGAGCTGGAGAGCGTGCTGGGTGCGGTGGACCTGTCCGAGGCCCGGCGTCTGGTCGACGTCGGCGGCGGCGACGGCGCGATGCTCACCGGCATGCTGGACGCCCACCCGCAGCTGACCGGAGTGCTGGTGGACCGGGGTGCGGCGCTGGCGACCGCGCGGGAACGGCTGGCCGCCACCGGCCTGGAGGACCGCTGCGAGCTGGTCGAGGGCGACTTCTTCGGCACCCTGCCCAGCGGCGGCGACGCCTACCTGCTGCGGCACATCCTGCACGACTGGGACGACGACTCCTGCCGCAAGCTGCTCAGCGGCTGCTGCCGGGCGATGGGCCCCGAGGGCCGGCTGCTGGTCATCGACCACCTCACCGCGCCGGACGAGGAGGGACGCCGTCCCGGCCCGGAGGACCGCGCCCAGGCCAACCACGGCGCGTTCATGGACCTCTACATGATGTCGCTGTTCGGCGGCGGCCAGGAGCGCGGTCTGTCCGAGTTCGACGCACTGCTGCGCGGCGCGGGCTTCACCGTCGGCGGCGTGACCCGGCTGCCGGGGGGCAGCGCGATCATCGAGGCCCGCCCCGCCGTGCGCGGCGCCGCCGGTCGTACCGGCGGCGGCGGCGCGCGGCTGGCCACTCCGTCGGCGCTCGCGGCGGCGTTCGCGCCGGACACCGCCCGGCAGAAGGCGGACGCCGCCTCGACCGCGGCGGTGACCGAGCAGAAGCGGGACACCACCACGCGCTGGCTGGAGGAGTACACCGCCAAGCCGCACGAGGAACTGGGCCGCAAGGGCGCGGTCTGCCCGTTCGTCGAGCCGTCGATGAAGGCCGGGTCGCTGCACATGCTGGCCAGGAACGGCTTCGCCGAGGCCGACACGGAGGCGCTGGTCGCGCTGGTCCGGGACCTGGTGAACACCTTCCGGGTCACCCGGTGGCGGCACTCCAACCCGACCCTGCACACCCTGCTGATGGTGCTGCCGGACCTCCCCGAGTCGCGCTGGAGCCTGCTGGACGACGTACAGGCGGCGGTCAAGGCGGAGATGGCCAGGGACGGGCTGATGCTGGGTCAGTTCCATCCCAACTGCGCCGAACCGGCGGCGCGCAACGCCAGGTTCGCGGTGTCGCAGTCGCCGGTCCCACTACTGGCGCTGCGTCATATGGCGCTGCACGACGTGCTGTTCCTGCACAACGACCGGGAGATGTTCGCCGAGTACCGGGTGCGCTTCGGCGACCGGTACGAGCGCGGAGCGGCGGTCGACCCCAAGTTCCGCGAGGTCTACGACGAGGCGATCGCGAAGTTCGCCGTCGTCGCAGCCCCGCCGCCCGTTCCCGTCCCGGTCTGACCGCCGGCGCGGAGCACGGCTGTGCCGCGCCCAGGACCATCACCACGCCCACGACCATGACCACACCCACCACAAGGAGTGATATCCGAATGGCACGGAAATTCGACGAGCGGTTCGAGACGTACATGCTGGGCCACACCAGCGTGGCGAGCCGGTGGATGCACGTGGCCGGGATGGTCGGTGCGATGGGTGCGGCGGCGCACGCGGTGCACCGCCGCAGGCCGAAGGCGCTGTGGGCCGTGCCGGGTCTGTTCTTCAGCTGTGCCTGGACCGGCCACCTGGCCTTCGAGCACAACCTGCCGGTCGGGGTCACCGACCCGGGGGCGGCGTTCTCCGGCGACCTCAAGATGATCTTCATGATGATGACCGGCCGGAACAAGGAGCTGACCATCCTGGTCGACCGGCTTCGGCTGGAGCAGAGCGACCCCACGCTCGGGGCCGACGAGGAGGAGCGGTTCTTCGCCGGCGTCGGCGTCTGACCGCAGCCCCTCCCGCTGCCGGCGACCTTCTGGTCATGCCGGTCCCTCCGGCCGCCCCCGGCTGTCCCGCCGATCGTCGCGGGGCGGCCGGGGGCGGCCCGTGTCGGGGGAGCGTGTGGCCGTGTCGGGCCGCTAGTAATTCAACGCTTGGAGACATACGCTTGTTCGCATGACGCTCGGCAGCAGACCCGACACGGAGGCCCCCGCGCCTCCGAAGCGCTCCGACCGGACCAAGGCCGCGATCATGCGTGCCGCCCGCGAACGCTTCGCCGCTTACGGCTACGAGCGCACCACCATCCGCTCCATCGCCGCCGACGCGCAGGTGGACCCCTCGATGGTGATGCGCTACTTCGGCAGCAAGGAGCGGCTGTTCGACGCCGCCCTGGCCATCGACCTGTGCCTGCCCGACCTCTCCGCGGTCGGCGCCGACGAGCTGGCCGAGGTGCTGGTCCGGCACTTCCTGGACCGCTGGGAGGGTGACCCAGCCGACGATGCGCTGCTGGTGCTGCTGCGCTCGGCGGTCACCAACGAGCGTGCCGCGCACCGGGTGCACGAGATCTTCGCGGACCAGATCGCCACCGCGCTGGTCGGCACGCCGGATCCGGCGGCGGCCGACCGGGCCGCGCTGGTCTGCACCCTGCTGCTGGGCCTCGCGCTGACCCGTTATCTGCTGCGGCTGCCGGCGGTGGCCGGGCTGTCCCCGGACGCGGTGACCACCGCGCTGGCACCCGCCGTCCGGGCCATCCTGCGGTCCGCCTGACGCCGCCTCGGCGCCGGGGGATTCAGTCTGGGGGATCCAGGCGGGTGCCGGTCGCGCGGTCACGCACCCTGCGGGGCGCCGGGTCAGCCCCGGACGTGTCCGTCTCCGGTGACGATGTACTTGGTGCTGGTCAGTTCGGGCAGGCCCATCGGGCCGCGGGCGTGCAGCTT
>NZ_JBGCCS010000052.1:0-36429 GCF_041262645.1 Streptacidiphilus sp. EB129 | reverse complement strand
CGAAGGATGGATGTTGTTCATCTATCGGGCATAGCGTAATCAAAGCGACGCGACCATAAGCCATTTATGGGATCAGAGATACCAAAACGCCCACTCAGAGGACGGTACGTGACCTGATGTCCGTTTCATCGTTGCGGTTGGGTGAGTGGGCCGGTCGCGGGTTGCCGGGCGGTTACGGTCGCGCCCTGGTGAACAGTCCCGGCTCGGTCTCGGCCAGGATTCCGCCCGGTCAGGCGCTTCAGTTTGATGCGGACGTTGTTGATGTTGTTCGGCATGAGATCCAGGTCCATTGCCTCGCACACGTTCCTCGCCCGCAGCGGGGTGTCGGCTTCGGCGAACACGGCCATGATCTGCTGGTATGCGGGGCCATCCGGCAGGGCCGGAGTCGGTGTGGCCTGCGCCGGAGGCGTTTCGTCGGACAGTTCCAGGAGTGTCTTGCGGGTGATCGTGATGTGCTCGGCGGCCTGGGCAAGTCCGTCCAGCAGCGCGGTCAGCTGCGCGATCTGCTCGTGAGCGACCTCCGCTTCCACAGCGATCTGCCGCTCTCGGACCTCCAGACGGGCCAGCAGGGCACCGAGGGTCTGCTGTGGGTCGCCGCTCACGCGCCGCGCCAGGACGGGGTGGAGGCGCCGGTCAGTCGACGGGCCATCACATCGCTTATCGCCCAGTACACCCGGGACTCGGAACTGGCCGGGCGGTGCTCGTAGTCGCGGACCAGCCTGCGGTGCAGCATCAAGATCCCGTTGGTCTGCTCCACCCTCCAGCGGATCGGCTGCGGGACGAAGCCGCGGTCGACCGGGTTGCGCTCGACGATCTCCACCGCGATGCCCAGGCCGGCGCCGTGGTCGACCACCGTCTTCTTGAACCCCTGGTCCACCAGCGCCTTCGTCACCGTGGGGGTCCCGGCGGCGACCTTGTCCAACAATGCGGTGCCAAAGGCGTTGTCGTGCACGGAGGCGGCCAGCACCACCACAGCGATCACCAGGCCCAGCACGTCAACAGCCAGCCCTCGCTTGCGGCCCGGCACCTCCTTGGCGGCGTCCCGTCCGGTCGTGGCCGCGGGTACCCCGGCGGCGGCATGCAGGCTCTGGGTGTCGAGTACCACCAGGCGCGGGTCGGCTAATCGTCCCCGGCTCTCGCGCACCTGCCAGCGCAGCAAGTCATGGATGACCTCGTCGGTACCGTCGTCGCGCCATTTGTAGAAGTAGTACTTCACCGCGCCAGGCGGTGGCAGGTCGTGGGGCAGGTAGTCCCATTGGCAGCCGGTCCGGGACTGGTACAGGAGCGCGTTGACGATCTCTCGCATCTCGTAGTTGCCCTGGTGGCCGCTGACGGACGGGTGCTTCGCCTTCCACGCAGTGGTCACCGGCTCGATCAGCGCCCAGCGTTCGTCGGATAAGTCGCTCTTGTAGGGCTTGCGGTCGCTCACCCCGTCACTCCAGCACGGCCAAGCCCGTCGACCGGCCGGGAGTCCCCACAGTCACACGATCAGGCGACACCGAAACGGACATCAGGTCACGTACCGTCCTCTCAGCTCGACGGCGTGCTCGTTCCTCCCGATGCCCAGCCCGGACAGCCCCGTCGTGCTGGCCCGGCGGATCAGCTCCGGCAACCGCCACCCGAACAGCCGTTACCGCGATCCAACCTGGTCTCTCGCCCCGTTGATCGACAATCCCGGTGCCAGCCTGGTGTCCATCCACTGGAAGAACAGCCCCGAGGGGATGCGCGATCAGCTGAAGCAGACCGCCTGGGCGTTGATCAACGGCGAGCTTCGTCCGACCTACCTGCAGTCACGAGGAGTCGCGGCCCGCTCCCGGGCATCGGCCTCAGAGCTGGTTGAAACCTGCCGCCAGTGGATGGCCATGGCCCAATGGCTGGCCGAACTTGGCATCCACAGCCTGTCTGAGTGCGGCCCGGTCGACTTCGCCGCCTACGCCGCTCACCGCGGCGGTGAGGGCGCCGACCGGAGCTACATGGAGCGGTTCCTGGACCGACTGACCGACCTCTGGGCATTCGATCAGCTCACCGCACGCGATGGCGTCCCTTGTGGTGGTGTAGCCGATCAATGGGATGGCGCGTTGGTGGTGTTGGGTAGCGCGGGGGCTTGTTCGGGGAGCTCAGTGGGGTAGATCTGGTCCATGCTTCCCTCGGGCAAGTAGCGGCGCGGGAAGGCGATCCACTCGTCGTGGAGCTCGAACAGCACCGCGGTGACCAGTCGCAGTAGGGCGTCGTCGTTGGGGAAGACCTGGACGACGTCGGTGCGGCGTTTGACCTCGCGGTTGATGCGTTCGAGCGGGTTGGTCGACTGGATCTTCTTCCAATGTCGCTCGGGGAAGGCGGCGAAGGCGGTCAGGTCGTCCTTGGCCTCCAGCAGCATCTCCTTGACCTTCGGGAACTGCTTGCCGAGCATGTCGGCGACGGTGTCGAGCTGGGTGCGGACCGCGTCGGCCGTGGGCTGGGCGAAGACCGTGCGGATCGTCGCGGCCACCATCTCCGCCGCATCCTTGCTGATCACGCTGAAGGTATTGCCCAGGAAGTGAACCCGGCAGCGCTGGTAGGCGGCCCCGAGCATGACCTTCCGGATGGCACTGACCAGCCCCAGGTGGTGGTCGCCGATCACGAGCCGGACCCCGGCCAGGCCGCGTTCGCGCAAGGAGCGCAGGAACTCGCCCCAGAACACCTCGCTCTCGCTGTCGCCGACCATCACGCCCAGCACTTCGCGGCCGCCGTCCTCGGTGATACCGGTGGCGATCACCACGGCCCGGGAGACGATCTGGTGCTCGACCCTGGCCTTGCAGTAGGTCGCGTCCAGATAGACGTAGGGAAAGCGGACGTGGTCCAGCGACCGGCCGCGGAAAGCGGTCAGCTGGCCGTCCAGGTCCTGGCAGATCCGCGAGACCTCGCTTTTGGAGATCCCGCTGTCCGAGCCCAGGGCCTTGACCAGGTCGTCGACCGACCGGGTGGACACGCCGTGGACGTAGGCCTCCATGATGACGGCGTACAGGGCCTGGTCGATGCGGCGCCGACGCTCCAGCAGCGCGGGGAAGAAGCTTCCCGACCGCAGCTTGGGGATGCCCAGGTCCAGGTCGCCGGCCTGGGTGGTCAGCGTCTTGTCGCGGTGCCCGTTGCGCAGCGCGGTGCGTGTGTCGGTGTGCTCGTTCCACTCAGCGCCGATCCGGGCCGTGGCCTCGGCCTCGATCAGCTCCTGGAGCATGCGCTCGGCCACCGACCGGACGAGTTCGAGCCCATCCGCCGAACGTAGTGACTCCAACAACCGGAGTAGGTCATGCTGAGACAGGGCCACCCTGCACCTCCCTAGTTGAACTGGCCGTTCACTACGGAGAGTTGCACGGTGGCCCGCCCTGCGGGCAGGGAGCGGAAGCCACCCGGGCACGCGCCCCCGGCGCACCACCTAACGCTGATCGGCTACACCACGACAAGGGACGCGATCCCGCACGCCCGGTCGGGGTCGCCGAGCCTCCTTGGGTGAGCGAGGGCATCGACGACTACCTGCCCGCCGAAAAGGGCGAGGGCGGTGGAGAGAACTTGACCGAGCCGCTGGATCCGCAGGTGATCGGGCCGCTACTGGTCTGGGCGATCCGGCTGGTCGAGGACTTCGCGGACGACATTCTGGCGGCATGGACCGAAAGGCGCCGCATGAGTGACCTCGCCGCCGTGTTCCGCGGCAGCGCAGAGGGGCGGGCCGCTCTGGAGGCATATGTGCTGCCGCTTGTCCGCTCCGGCGCTCCCTTGCCGACGACTGAGAACCAAGGATCCCCCAGCCTCGCCAGGATCTTCATTGCCGCTACGACCGGGGCGAGCCTTTCCCAAGTCGATCATTTCGGAAGTCGGTACGGTCTCGGCTCAGTGCTCGCCGAACGGCACGAGCCTGCTCGGCTGCCCGTCGAGGTGACCGGGCTGCTCGACGGGCGGCGATGGCGCGAGTTCATCGGCTTCGACGAGGCTGGCGAGTTGATCCGGCACCTGGGCACCGCCGCAGCGCTCATCTGCCTGTATTTGACCGGTATGCGCCCACAGGAGAAAGGGGCGGAGTTGCGTTTGATGCAACATTCAACAGGGCGGGCGGACAGCATATTCGCAGGTCGGAGGGGTCAACTTTGAGGCCGCCAACCCAGTGACCATTGATCTGCCAGCGCCTCTTGCGCTCGACCGACACCATCCCAACAATGTTGCATCTAACGCAACGGAGGCTGGAGTGGCTAGAGCGGCTGATTTGGCGGGTGCGGCACACCTGATGCTCGTGGACGGGGTCTCCTATCTGGACCCCGAGCCGGCGGTGTTCGAGGCGATGCTGGAGGGGTGGACCAAGCAGCAGCGGAGCCGCTTCCTGAACTGGGACGGGACCATCAAGCCCCGGCTGTCGCTGGTCCGCCGGTTCGCCGAGTTCACCAATCAGTACCCATGGCAGTGGCAGCCGGCCGAGGTCGAGGCGTTCATCGACCACCTGCGCGCGAAGACGCCGACGTTCACGGTCTCGAGCGGCCGCGGCTACCAGAACCACCTGCGGCTGTTCTGCGAGTACATCACCGACGCGCGCTACGGCTGGATGAACGTCTGCCAGGAGCGCTTCGGCCAGGTGCCGATGCAGATCCTGCACGAGTGGAACACCGTCACCCACGTCAGCGAGTACGAGGGCGACCCGAGTCGACGACCGCTGACCTACGACGAGATCCAGGCCCTGTTCGACGCCGCCGACGGGCGCGTCGAGGAGATCCGCAAGCTCGGCCGCAAGGGCGCGCTGACCGCGATGCGGGACTCGGCCCTGCTCAAGACCTACTACGCCTACGGCATGCGCCGCCGGGAGAACGTCCACCTCGACGTCGCCGACCTGCGGCGCAACCCGAAGGCGCCGCAGTACAAGCGCCACGGGGCGATGTTCGTCCGCTATGGCAAGTCCTCGAAGGGAAGCCCGCCCAAGCGCCGCACCATCTTCACGGTCCCGGAGATGGACTGGATCGTCGACGTCCTGGACCACTACCTGACCGAGGTCCGGCCCCGGTTCGGCGCCGGGAAGCACCCGGCGATCTGGGTCACCGAACGCAGCGGGCGCCTGTCGCGCCGGTCGGCGAATGAAGCCTTCGACGCTGCCCGGAAGGCCGCTGACCTGCCAGAAGAGCTGAAAATGCACTGCCTGAGGCACTCCTACATCACGCACCTAGTCGAGTTCGACTACCCGGAGCGGTTCGTCCAAGATCAAGCCGGACACGGCTACGCGAGCACCACGGCCATCTACACCGGCGTCTCGGACGAGTACCGTAACCGGCTGCTGCAGCGGAAGTTGACCCAGCGTTACCCGGGCATCTGGGAGGACCCCAAGTGATCAAGAAGATGGGCTACCGCTGGAACCTGCGCAAACTCATGGCCGACCAGGACATGTTCCAGACCACCGACCTGGTGCCGCTGCTGGCCGAGCGGGGTGTCGTCCTGTCCCGCGAGCAGGTCTTCCGCCTGGTCACCCAGCCCCCGCAGCGCCTGTCGATGGACGTGCTGGCGGCTCTGTGCGACATCCTCGCCTGCCAGCCGAACGACCTGATCGAGGTCCAGGCCGTCAACGAGGAAGTCCGCAAGACCGCCGGCGGCGAGACCCTCGGTCCACTGCCGGCCGTGCGGCGAACCGCCATCCGGCGCCCGGAGGGCCTGTGAGCGCGCCCTCGCCGACCGCACCGTCGACCGTCGCCCGGCTCGCGGCCCAGGCCGCGCGACTCGAAGCCGCGACTGCCGCGGCCACCACTCAGCTCGTCACGGCTCTACCGGGTCTCGGTACCGAGGAGGCCACGGCAGCGCTGGTGGTCGCAGTGCCGATCCCCGTGCGCGGAACGGCCCGCTTCCTGGAGGAACTCGCCGAGCACCTGGCCACACACCCCCAGGCCCTGACCTCGGGGAGTTCACTTTGCCCACCGGTCCTGCTGCGACTGGCCCAGGTGCTGCACGAGAGCGGCCACCCGGTGGTCCGCCCCAGCTGTGCGCACTGCCGCACGGTGCGGGCCGACCTTCGGCAGCTGCGGCCCGAAGGGCGGCTCTGCGCGACCTGCGACGCCAAGAGCCGCCGCGCGACCTGCGCGCGCTGCCACCGCGAGGGCGTGCACATCACCGCCCGCCGCCAAGAGGGCGGCATCTGCTCGGCGTGCTACCAAAAGGATCCCGCCCGGCGGGAGGAATGCGCCGAGTGCGGCGAACTTCAGAACCCCGTGGTCCGCCGGGACGACGGCCGAGGGCTGTGCAAGAGCTGCTGGAAACGTCCAACGCACACCTGCGTGACCTGCGGCAAGAGCGCGGTTGCCGCGCTGATCGACGCCGACGGCGCGGTCTGTCACCTCTGCTACAACCGCCATCGACGGCCCCGGCGGCCCTGCGGCCGATGCGGCGAGCTCAAGCGGATCGCCTGCAACGCACGCGACGGGCAACCCGACCTCTGCGACGGCTGCTACCGCGGCCCCGAGAACATCTGCTCCGTCTGCGGACGCCTCCGCCCCAGCGCCAGCAACAAGCACGGCCAGCCGATGTGCGGGACCTGCTACGCGCGCCACCGGACCGGCGAACCGTGCGCCCGCTGCAGCCGGACGAAGCCGATCACCACCCGATGGCCGATGGGACCGGTCTGCAACAGCTGCTACACGGCGGTCCTGCGGTCGCCGGCCGCGTGCTCGCGGTGCGGCACCGACCAGCCCCTGATCGCAAGAGACGCGCACGGCAGCGGCGTCTGCGGTCCGTGCGTCGGCTTCGATGCCGACTACACGTGCGCCCAGTGCGACCGGACTGGCAACCCCCACAGCCATGGCCGGTGCGCGTTCTGCGTGCTCGCTGAGCGGGTCGACCTCCTGCTTGCCGGGGCCGATGGCACCGTCGCCCCGCAACTGGAGCCGCTTGCCGCCGCGCTGGCGGCCGTTCCGGCGCCGTTTCAGGCCATCCAGTGGATCCGGGAGAGCCCGAACAGCAGTCTTCTCGCCCGACTCGCAGCCGAGGACCGCCCGCTCAGCCACGAACTGCTCGACGAGTTGCCGCCGAGTCGCAACCAGCGCTATATCCGTCAACTCCTCGTCCACACAGGCATATTGGAAGCTCGGAACGAAGACCTCGAACGGATCCCCGGCTGGCTGGAGCACGAACTGGCCGACAAGCCGGTGGCCCACGCGAACCTCGCCCGACCGTTCCTGCACTGGTTCCTGCTGCGACGCGCCCGTCAGCGCGCGGCCGTCCGCCGCTACCCGGCATCCGCCGACCGCGACCTCAGGCGGCGCGTCAGCGTCGCCCTGGAACTGCTGGCCTGGATCGACCAACGAGAACTGACGCTCGAAGATCTCACCCAGGAGCACATCGACGACTGGATCACCGGTGGCACCAGCCAACGCCGCTACCTGGTCCGCTACTTCCTGAACTGGACCACGAGCCGTCAGCTCACCCGCAAGCTCACCGTCCCCTCCATCCCGCAGCAGGAACCCCAGACCCTGCTCGACGAGGACGACCGCTGGGAACTCCTCCAGCGCTGCCTCGCCGACGACGCGCTGCCCCTGGTCGTCCGGGCCGCCGGCGCGATCACCTTGCTCTTCGGCCCGTCGACCGAACGCCTCTGCAACCTCACGCCGGCCCACCTGCAACGTGGCGACCAGCACACCCACCTCATGCTCGGCCGCCACCCGGTCCTGCTGCCCCCACGACTGGCCGGGCTGCTGCAACAGCTGGCCGACGAACCACAGTCCGTCCCCCGAGCGCTGTTCACCCAGGCCACTCCGGGTCCACCACTGCTGTTCGCGGGTCTGGTCCCGGGGAAGCCGATCTCGACGCACGCCATGACACAGAAGCTGAACCGGCACGGGATCTCGGTCCGCGCGGCCCGCAACTCCGCCCTCGCCGCCCTCGCCACCGACCTCCCCAGCCCCATCCTCGCCGACCTGACCGGCATGCACCGCCACACCGCCATCCGCTGGGTCACCTACGCCCAACGCGACTGGGCCGAGTACCTCGCGGCACGCGCCGAGGAACAAGGTCGGGGGGTTCACGAGTAGGGCTGATCAAGGCCGGGAGGCACCGCCAGAGATCGCTGCCAGATCACGCATCCCAGTCCGCGCAGTCCCCGATCGCCACGTCGTCGCAGAACGTCTCCCAGAATCCGTTGTGCACGAGGGCGGTCTCGTCGATGCCAGAGATGAGATCGCGAAGCTCGTCCGCTACCTCCTCGTACCTGTCCTCGTCGCCGTCCGCGTAGAACGGGAAGCGTGCGATCACGGCCGCAACGCATCGGTTGAAGGAGCCGAGGTCGCTGTTCACGTGACTGGCCGTCGCTGACTCGATCTTGGGAATCTGCACCACGTGATCAGTGGCCACGTCCACGGCGATGCGGCCGAAAAGACCACTCGTCGCGATGGCGACCAGCCCCCGCTCACCGATCCCTCCGAGGAACACCGGCTCACTCAGCGCCTGGTACTCGTATCCGATCAACCCGCCTGGGACGCCAGTCTCACCGAGATCGACAGCAATCTGGGCGGGGACCCCGGGTGGAGCCTCGATGCGGGTCAGGACGAACTCGGGCTTCGGCAACTGCGGCAGGGGCTGGCTCACGGGAAGATCTTCTCCCGATGGACCGCCCCGGCAACACCCGTAGGCCCGCGAGACGAGCGACTCATGTCGGGCGGCCGGCCCTGACAGCCCCCCAATTAAGTTCAGCAACGCCGGGCTTGTCGACGACAGGCACGCCGCTCAGCCCTTGATCAGCGGGTCGTAGGGCTCATCCTCCGGCGTGAAGATCAGGATGAAGTCCTTGCCTGCCTCGGTCGCGACCTCGCGCAGGCGGGCCAGGACGTCGGTCTCAGTGGGAAGGTCAAGGCCGAGAGCAGCGGCTGCTCGGTCCCGCCGAGCTGCCAGGTCGGGCATGTCCTCCATGTACTCGGCGGCCAGCTCACCGCTCTCCTCGGCAGTGAACTCTCGGCAGTCGCGCCACCAGGGCGCGACCAGGAGGAGCCGCAGGAGTTCCGGCAGGCCGATGGCGACCAGCGCCGCGCCACCTTCGGAATCCGCGTACAGGACCGGACGTTCCTCCCCGCCATCGCCACAGAAGAAGTACGTGCCCCCTGCTCCATCACCCGCGAAGCCCTCCAGAGCCGCGCCCGACGCGAGGTGAACGTCCTCGCCATGGTCTCCCCGGTCGAGGTCAAAGTCGCCCGGCCAGGCAAGGAGGCGGGAAGCGTCGGCGTGTTCGTAGATGGCGGTGATCAGCGATTGCATGCGCCGCACCTTAGCGACCGGGAACGACATGCACGCGCTCACCGGCAACGCACCGGTCGGGAATGCATGGCGGTGAGGGTCAGGACAGCAAGCGGATGTTGGGGGACTGCGCGCTGGTGGCGAGGGGGTGAGCACAGTGGGTACACGTTTGGCTCACGGGGCGAACCATGTTGCTCTGGATGCTGAAGGCTTCGGCCTGCTGTGATTGCGGGCAGCGGTATCCCAGGTACAGCCGGACCCATGGCGCGCGCGTCAGCGCGGCCGCTGGCTGGTCCCGCTTGATGTCGTGGAACGGTGCCCACCAATAGTCGACGACAGCCCGGAGCACCGCCCGCTCCCGCTCGTCGGTGACGTCGAAGGCGGCAACACGAGCCGCAGCCGGATGCTCCGCCCTCTGACTACCTGAACAAACCGCGCATTCCTCGCCATAACGGAAGTGAGTAGTGCGCCCCGTGCGCTCACAGGTGAAGCAGTCCAAGCTCAGGTCCAGCTTCTTCTGCCAGTGGAGGTTGTGGAAGACCTCACCTCGGGGTGGCACTGTCAGTTCGGCGGTGATCTCAACGGTTCGCAGCACTGTGTGATCCTCGCAGATGGACGCTTGAGGGGGGCCGAGGCATCATTCCGGTCATCGCCCAACGGATCATCATCGCGGAGCGGTACGGGCAGGCTCTGTCCGGCGGATCAAGGCCGCATAGGCTCCAGGGCATGCACAGCACCCTGACGGAGCACGCCCGGTGTCTCTACGGAGACGAGTACCGACCTACGCCGAAGTGCGACGGCGACCACCGGGAGCACTACTTCGTCGAAGAGCTGACCTTCGCTGGTGCAGATTCGATCCTCGCCATGCTGCGTGCGCTGAGCCCGCACGTGGTCGACGGCTATCTGCCGGTCTGGGTTCGCAACCTGGCCTACCGTCTGGTGCTCCTGCAGCGGCCGGACGAGCCGGCGCTGTTGCGAGAGGCCGCCGAAAACCTCTGGATGCATGGACCGGACTGGGACGACATCGCGACAGACCTGAAGCGGCGGGCCGACTCGCTGGAAGCGGGCTGAGCTGAACGGGCGCTGGCCAGGATCATGTGGGAGAGGTGGGAATAGTGCACAGTCGGAATAACCCCCTCCCGCCAGTACTGATGGAGCTTCGCATCGGCTGCCGACGACCGCCCGAAGAGTCCGTCCCGGGCCTGACCCGCTACCGAATCGCAAGCAAGATCGTCAAAGGGCAGCCGCTGGGCGGCACCGACGACGAGTGGGTCGTCATCGATCCGGTCTATCGGGCGATCGAGCTCCTCGAGCAGTTGCACGACGCCCCGGACGAGGGGTCCCTGCTGATCGGCAGGTTCTCGTTCAACGTCCGCTTCAAGTGGTTCAAGAACTGGGCCAACTCCGAGGCCGGCCTGCGACTTGGCCTGCTGCCGATCCCCGAGGGACCCGTCAATCTGCGGATGCTGCGGCGGTCTTTGTCCCTGGAAATGGCCTACCGGCCCGGCGGCGTCCTGGCCACCAAGATCCACATGAAACATATCGCCGTGGCCACAACGGAAGGCTATGCCTCCCGCCCCGGAGGGGCCCAGGCCGAGCTGTTGGCCGAGGTCAACAAGCACGAGAGCGAGCGCAATCTCCAGCTGGTGCTGGAGGAGTTCCGAAACTACCAGGAGGGCATCCTGCCTGCCGGTCCCGGCGCCCGCAGCCTCACCGAGTTCTTCGCCGGCATCGACGCCCAGCTCGATGCGGCCTCGGCGGCGGCCCCGAAAACCCAGCGCAACGACCGAGACGTCCTGAACCTCCTGACCAAACGCGCCAAGGTCCTGCACCTCGGGCCGGCGAACTACTGCTGGTTCACCGACCCCTCGCGGGCACTCTGCCTCAAACTCGCTGGCACCCCTACTGCGGACCGTCCGCTGATCGGGATGTGTGACTCCGCTCGGTGCCCGCAGGCCACACACCACCCCGGGCACCGGCCCGTCTGGGCCGAGCATGCCGACAGAACAAAGGTCTTCATCGGCCAGCTCGGCACCACCCGTAAGACCGAACGCACCCGGCTCCAGGCCGACCTCGACCGAGCCCTCCGGGTCGTCGCCGAGATCGACGCTGCCAGCGACACCAGGAACGAGGAGTCCTCTTGAGAATCTCCGCTGCCCAGCGCATCGAGAACGAGAACCGCATCCGAGCCGCCATGGACCGGCTCCTGCGCGGAGAGATCCCGCCCGGCGGCAAGTGCGACATCAAGACCCTCGCTCGCGAGGCCGCCGTCGACCGCACCGCCTTCTACGGCGCCCGCCCCTATGCCCACCTCCGCACCGAGTTCGAGCGCCGCCTCCAGAGGCTGCAGGAAGCAGGGCAGATTCCCGACCCTCGTGAAGCCCAGATCGAGCGGCTCAAAGTTGAGGTCGCCACTCTGAAAGAACGGCTGGCCCGCGCCGAGGACATGAATGAAGAACTCAGCGAGTTCCGCGCCCAGGCCCTGGCCCGGCTCGCCGCCCAGCACGAAGAGATCCTGCACCTCCGCGGGTCAGTGGCGGCGGCCAGTCTCGTGACTCACCTCCCGACGGTCCGAACCACAACGATCGGATCCTGCAGTTAGGCAACCGCCCTGACCCTCCGGCACCGCCAGCAGCGGATGCGATGATCAGTGGAATGGTCGGGACCGGCGAACGCGAGGAACCTGATGAACACACCCGAACCGCTGACCGACGAAGAACTCGCCGAAATCGAGGAACTCGCCGAGGCCGCGACCCCCGGCCCCTGGCACATCCGTCACCTCGACGACGACTTCGCTATGAACCTCGTCGCGGTCAGCACCGTTCCCGACACCGGGCTCGGCGAACGCTGGCCGGCCTTCGACCATCACGAGATCGTGGCCGCCACGCTCATCCAGCAGCCGCGCTACGTCGACGTCGCAGACGAACGCTGGGACGAGAACGCCCGGTTCATTGTCAGCGCCCGCCACGACGTCCCTCGGCTGATTGCCGAGATCCGACGCCTCAACCATCTACTCGAAGCCAAGGAACGGGACGCCGGAGCAAGCTGACGCGCACCGCCGATCCACATCGGCGAAGACACTCAGGTCACCAGAGTTCTGAATCAGCCGCCTCCTGGAGAGATCGCATGTTCGACGACATTCACGGCCTCACCCCTGAACGAGCCGCCCGCCTTACCCCTCTGGTCGAGCAGAGCCGTCCCATGCTCGACCAGGAGGAGGGCATGGAGGCCGTCCAACGCTTTCTGCGCGATCAGGAGACCAGCGTCATCGACTCCATCGTCGTCACCCGCGAGTTGCTCGGCGCAGGACCAGGATCCCTTGGGCCAGCGAAGGAGATCGTATTCACCAGCGCCGCCCGGACCACCGAGTTGAAGGAACATCAGCGATTCGTCGAGCGCATCGAGGAGGCATGATCGGAGCGGTTCAAGGCCACCACTCAGAAGTGTGGTCTGCGTCACACCAATGCGTCCGCAATGACACACGACCCGAAGCGAGTACGGCGAACGCCGCCTCCGAGTCTCGCCAGCTCAAAGCCAACACGGACTGATCCGCACACAGCCTCTGCGGACACAAGGCACAGTTGCGCCATGTCGCTGTTGCAGGCCGGAGTGGACACCACCGTCATCGCGCTCTGGCTCGGCCACGCCGGCGTCCGCTCCACCGACGCCTACGTCCACGCCGACATGACGATCAAGGAGAAGGCCCTGGCCCTCACGACGCCAGTGGCCGCCAAGCCGGGCCGATACAGGCCCACCGACAAGGTGCTCGCGTTCCTCGACCGGCTATGACACCTGATCGAAGTCTTCAGGTCCAGCTATGCGACACTCCCCGTGTGATGACGCCCCGAGAACTGCGCGAGGCATGCCCGCCCGGTGGAGGTCCTTACGCCTGCCCCTGTTGCAGACTCCTGACGTTGGATGCCCGTTGCGAGTGGGAGATCTGCTCCGAGTGCGGTTGGGAGGACGACGGACAGGATGACCTGAACGCCGACGAGGTATGGGGCGGCCCGAATGGATCGGAGAGCCTGACCGATGCGCGCAAAAACTACGCTCAGTACAGCGCTGAGGCGAGAGCAGCGGATGAGGATTCACTGGTCAACGGCGGCGAAGGTGCTTGGTGGGCACCTTCGGCGCGAATGATGCGCGACAACGGTCACTGAACCTGAGCACACGCATCTCCCCGCACATGGACGGGTGGAGGCCGCCGCGACTATGTCGAGTATCACGGCCCTCAGCGCCAACTGCAGCCCCGCTCAGGGGCCTCATGCTCGGCATGGTCGCGGTCTCGGCATAGGTCGATCTATGCAGATATCCGCATAGATGGACGAACTGGGCTACCTACCGCTGCCCGAGGACGGGGCATCCGCGTTGTTCCAGGTGATCAACCAGCGGTATCTCAAGTCGAGCACGATCCTGACGACCAACGTCGGCATCGCCGACTGGGCGGGCGCCTTCGGCGACGCCACCGTCGCGGCCGTTATCTAACTGTCCTGGTGGAGAGTCCACGACGTCCGTAACGGATCGGGGATGCGGTCGTTAGCCCAGCTGTGGACTACTTATCCTGCCGTGTCCGCGACGCGGCCCGTGTTCCGAGTCCAGCGGCTGGTGATGCCTTCGGGCACGGAGTCGACGACGGTTCTCGCGGACGGGGTGGTCGTGGAGCCGGTGGACCGGTTTCTGGCGCATCTGACGGCGATCGAGCGCTCCCCGAACACTGTCCGCGCCTACGGGCACGACCTGCGTGACTTCTTCGAGTTCCTCGATCGTCACGGCCTGCGGTGGGACGCAGTCGCGCTGGAGGATCTGGGCCGGTTCGTCACCTGGCTGCGGCTGCCGGAGGGGGCCCGCGACGGGCGGGTGGCGGCACTGCCGTGGGTCGAGTCGAACCTTGCCGCGGCCACGGTCAACCGGAAGCTGTCGGCATTGGCCTCGTTCTACGAGTTCCACCACCGGCACGGAGTCGGGCTCGGAGACTTGCTGACCCGGTGGCGGCCCGGGCGGCGGGGCGGGTCGTGGCAACCGTTCCTGGCGCATCTTGGGGCCCGGCCAGAACGGCACCGCGCGATCTCGCTTCGGGCCGAGCGCCGTCCGCCCCGCGAGTTGGGTCCGGCGGAGATGACGACGCTGATCGACGCCTGCGACCGGCTCCGGGACAAGTTCCTGCTGAGCCTGTTGCGGGGAAGCGGCCTGCGGATCGGCGAGGCCCTGGGGCTGCGGCACGAAGATCTCGACCCGCGACGGAGGCTGGTCGCCGTCCGGCGGCGCGTGAACGTGAACCGGGCACGGGCGAAGACCTGGTCGCGGGAAGTCCCCCTCGACACGCGCCTGTTCCGCCTCTACAGCGACTACCTGCACGAGGAGTACGGTCCGCTGGACTGCGACTACGTCTTCGTCAACCTCTGGGGCTCCCCGGTCGGGGCGCCGATGGGCTACTCGAGCGTCGACCGGCTGGTGCGCCGGCTTCGGGACCGCACCGGCATCGCGTTCTCACCGCACCTGTTCCGCCACAGCTATGCCACCGCACTTCTGCGGCGCGGGGTCGCCGCCGAAGTCGTGCAGCACCTGCTCGGCCATGCGAGCATCAGCACCACCGTTGACACGTACTCCCACCTGGGTATCGAGGATGCCCGTCGCGCCCTCGCCGCGGCAGGGTTCCTGGACGACGCGGCGACGGGGACGTCGACGTGAGGCAGCTGCAACCGGTCCCCTCCCGCGGTCACGCCTTCGGCATCGACCTGGCCACCCGGCTGCGGCCTCAGTTCGCACAGCCAATGATCCTGGTCGATCCCGACGACCCGGTGATCGGCGGGCCCCGGTGCCTGGTTCCGGTCTGCGACCGCCTCGCGGTGATCTTCGGGAAGTGCTCGGCCCACCACCAGCGGTGGATCGATGACGATCGCCCTGCCGACGTCGGGAGCTGGGCCGCGAGCGCACCGGCCAACCGGCGCTGGCTGCAGCAGCCCGCGAAGTGCGCGATTCCCACGTGCCGTCGCAGTCGCCGCGAGCACGGCCTTTGCCATTCCCATGCCGCTCGATGGCACCAGCAGGGCCGGAACGATCTACCGCAGTGGATCGCCGAAGGCGGCGGCCCGGCACTGCCGGTCGGCGCCGACTGCCGCTTCCCGGCCTGCGGGCTTGAGGCTGAGGGCGAGGCCGGTCTGTGCGTCCACCACCGCAACCGGTGGATCCGCGCCGACCGCCCGCCGATCGACGCGTGGCTGCTGGGCTGCGCGACCTTCGGACAGGACCGGTTCGACCTTCGGGCGCTTGCGGAGCCGATGCGGCTGGAGGTCGCCTACGCGATCCAGTGCCGGGTCGACGAGCGCCGCACCATCACCCGGCCCCATTCCATCCGGCGCCTGCTGCGGGCACTGCCCGCCTCGGGTGTCACCTCACTGCTGGAGCGCAGTTCCGAGTCCTGGACGGCCTACCTCGGCTTCTCCAGCGACCGCGGCCACATCGAACGCCGCTTCCTGCTGGACGCGATCGGCTACCTGCAAGACCTTCAGGATCGTGTCGGCTGGGACGCGGAGTTCCTCCGCGACGTCTGGCTTCTGCGCCGTCTGGGCTTCCCTGGCCGTGACGCCCGGTTCGCGTTCACCGGGATCGAGGCGACGTGGCTGCGCGAGTTGACCAAACGCTGGGCGCGCTGGCGGTTGTCCACTGGCATCGCGGTCGCCACCGTCGGCGCCGACATTCGGGCGATCACGTTGTTCGCCCGGTCCTTCCCCTCCCTGCGCGGCGGACCTGAGGCGCTGACCCGCGAGATCATTGAGGTCCACCTGGCGCACCTGGCCGAGCGGTTCCCCAACCCGAAGAGCAGAACCGGCCAGCTCAGCAGCCTGTCAGGGCTCCTTCGCGCGGCACGCCAGCACGGCTGGGAGCCACGCCTCTCACCCCAAGTCGACCTGTTCCCTGAGGACTACCCCCGCTTGATCAAGGGGGCCCCGCGGGCCCTGACGGAGGCGGTGATGTCCCAGCTGGAGCTTCCCGACAACCTCGCGCGATTCGCGGACCCCTGCGGCCGCCTGCTGGCCCAGATCTTGATGGGCACTGGTCTGCGCGTCGGGGACGGCAGCAAGCTGGTGCTGGACTGCATCGTCCGCGACGGCCAGGGAGCTCCTTACCTGCGCTACACCAACCACAAGATGCGCCGCGAGGCGTTCGTGCCCATCGACACCGACCTCACCCAGGCCATCGCGGCCCAGCAGCAGGCAGTGCTCGCCGAGTTCGAGGCGCCGCTCTTCCTGCTGCCCCGCCCGACCCGCAATCCGGAGGGGAAGATCGCCTTCAGCACCGCGACCTTCCGCGGACAGCTGCGGCAGTGGCTGCGGATCTGCGATGTTCGCGACGAGCACGGCCAGCCGGTCCATGCCACCCCGCACCAGTGGCGGCACACCTTCGGCACCCGGCTGATCAACAGCGAAGTCCCGCAGGAGACGGTCCGGCGCCTGCTCGATCACGATTCGCACGCGATGACATCGCATTACGCCCGTCTGTCGGACACGACCATCCGCGAGCAGTGGGAACGCGCGCGGAAGGTCAACATCGCCGGGGAGCAACTGGCCACCGATGCCAGTCCGTTGGCCGACGCGGTCTGGATGAAGAACAACCTCGCCAGGGCGAAGATGGCGCTGCCCAACGGCTACTGCACGCTGCCGCTGCAGCAGAAGTGCGAGTTCGCCAACGCGTGTTTGACCTGCCCGGTCTTCGTCACCACTGCCGAGTTCCTGCCCCAGCACCACCGCCAGCTGGAACAGACCCAGGTCCTGATCGCCCAGGCCGATGCAGGCGGCCAGCAGCGGCTGGCGGAGATGAACCGCACGGTCGAGAGGAATCTCCTCGCCATCATCGACGGCCTGGACAGGCCGGCCTGTTGCAGTGGTGGAGCGTTGTGCTCCTGCTCACGAACGAAGGACCCGCATGCCGGCTGATCACAGGCACCACCTCGCCGAACACGCACGGCGCCGCCACCAGCTGACCCTGGACCGCGCGCGGCAGACGCTCACCGAGATGGCGGACGGCGGCGAACCGGTGACCATGGCACTGGTCGCGCGACGGGCCGGCGTCTCACGGTCCTGGATCTACAGCCAGCCCGAGCTCCGCGACCGGATCCAGCAGCTCCAAAGCCTTCGGACCGGCTCGGATACCGCACGGGACACCGTCACCCGGGCCAGTGACGACTCCCTGCGGCAGCGGCTCGTCCTTGCGCATGAACGGATCAGCCAGCTTCGCGCGGAGAACCACCAACTCCGCGAGGCCCTCGCGCACGCCCACGGTCAGCTCCGGGCGGCCCGTCTTCACACTGCGGAGCCGTAGTTGAGGACAGTGTCCACGACACAAAGTAGCTGATCACAGGGCAAGTTCAGCATTGGAAGTCGAGATAACGGCCGCCAGGGTCTTCGGCATGATCTCGTCGAACCCGGAGGGGTGGAGGTTGCTGCTGACCGCCAGCGCGCGGCGTTCGTAGGCGGCGTCGACCAGGCGGTAGAAGCCCTCGGCGGCGTCGGGGCTCACCGGCAATAGGCCAATATCATCCAGCTATGCGGATATCCGCATAGGTCGATCTATGCCGAGACCGCGACTATGCCGAGCACGAGGACCCTGAGCGGGGCTGCAGTTGGCGTGAGGGCCGTGATGCTCGGCATAGTCGCGGCGGCCGACAACTACCGCGGATCCCAAATTGCGAGCTCGCCCCCCGGCATGCAAATGACCCGAAGGCCATCGTCTGCCACGATCTCCCAGGCCTCGTAGTCCGGATCAGGAGTCGCCATCAGCTTCGCCCCACAAGCAAACTGAATCGTCAGGACTCCGTCGTCGGATGACCACGCCTTGGCAATGTCCTTGTGCAGGAGCCTGACAAGTCTGTCCGCGGGAACATCAGCACCCCCAGGATGAAAGGTGACTGAGGTGCCGTCGGTATCACTCAGCTTCACGTTCGCTTGAAGGCGGAACTGCGTGTCCGGATCGACGAGGAGAGTCAGCGCATAATCGAAGGAGATTCGTGTCAAGGTGCAGCCCTCAACTTTAAGATCCATACCACGATCCTAGACTTCGATCAGTTGTGTCACAGCTGGTCGAGAAACGCGAGCACCTTGTCGGTGGGCCTGTACCGGCCCGGCGTGGCGGTCACTGGCATGGTGAGGGCCAGGGCCTTCTCCTTGATAGTCATGTCGGCGTGGACGTAGGCGTCGGTGGAGCGGACGCCGGCGTGGCCGAGCCAGAGCGCGATGACAGTGGTGTCCACTCCGGCCTGCAGCAACGACATCGCGCAGCTGTGCTGCAGGACGTGCGGGTGGATGCTCTTGTCGAGCAGGGACGGGTGGGCTTGCGCGGCGGTGCGCGCGTGGGTGCTCAGGCGTTGTGCGACGGCGTCTCGGCTGAGGCGGCGCCCGGTGCGGGTGCAGAACAGGGGGTCGCCGCCGTGGCCGGCGCGTTCGTTCAGCCAGGATCGCAACAGTCTCTGGACGGGGCGGTCGAGCGGGACAGCGCGCTGTTTGCGTCCCTTCCCCTCGCAGCGGACGGCGGCACCGTCGCCCAGTGTGATGTCGTCGCAGTTCAGGCTGGTGAGTTCGGAGACACGCAGGCCGGTCTGGACGGCCAGCGCCAGCATGGCCTTGTCCCGTCTTCCTTCCCATCGTCTCTGATCCGGTGCCGCCAGTAGTGCGTCGACCTCCTGGCCGGTCAGGAACGTGACGGTCCTCTTGTCGAACCGCTTCGATGGGATGTCCAGGACGCGCTGGATGAGCAGGGCGTGTTCGGGGTGCTGGAGGGCGGCGTAGGAGAACAGGGACCGGATCGCGGTCAGGCGGACGTTGCGGGTTCGGGGGCTGTTGCCGCGCTCGTCCTCCAGGTGGTTGAGGAACGCGGAGATCACGTCCGAGTTCAGGTCGTTCCAGTCCAGCTTCGCCGGAGCGGTCCCGGTTCGCTGTTGGACGAAGCCGAGCAGGAGGCGGAGCGCGTCGCGGTAGGCGGCGATGGTGCGGGGGCTGACCTGGCGCTGACGGACGAGCCGGTCGGTGAAGAACGCCTGCAAGGTGGGTGCGATCAGGGTCATGGTCGGGCCGCCTTCCGGACGCCGTCGCGGCGGGCTGCGGCCAGAGCGAGCAGTTCCGGGGCCGCCGACAGATACCAGTAGGTGCAGGCCGGTTCGCGGTGTCCCATATAGGTCGACAGCGACGGGATCCTCGCCTGGACGTTGTCCTCGGTGCGATACCAGTGCAGCAGGGTGCGAACCGCGAAGGTATGCCGCAATTCGTGCAATCGAGGCCTGTGCGGGGCGTCGAGGCCGACGCCTGCAGTGTCGACCAGGGCCCGGAAGACCGGATGAACGCAGGCGTAGATCAGTCGCTTGGCGGTGAGGGAGATGAACAGCGCGGGGTCCTTGGGCCTGGGCATCAGCTTTTCGCGCAGGGTGTCGTACTCGCGCAGCGCGTTGGTGGCGCTGTCCTGGAGCGGGACCAGTCGGGACTTGCCGAACTTGGACTCGCGGATGTGCAGCACTCCCTGGGTCCAGTCGATGTCGTCGCGGTCCAGTTTGATGGCCTCGCCGATGCGCAGGCCGGACGCGGCCAGCAGCCCGATCAGCGTGTGATACGTCGCCGCCCGCAACGGCTGAGGGATCGTGTCTTTGGCCGCAGCCATGATCGCTGCGATGTCGGCGTCGGAGTAGAGGAAGATCTGACCCCGGCGCCGGTTGTAGGGCACCAGCCCCAGTGGCGGCACCTCGGTCGCCGGGTCGGTCCCGCTCAGATAGCGGGCGAACCCGCGAACGACGGTGATCCGACGAGGGCTGACCGTCGTGACCACCTCGGGCTCACGGGTCTTCATCCAGTCCAGCGCGGCAGTGACGGTCACGGTCTGTTCGCCGCGATTGTCCATGAAGGCCACGAAGTCCGGCAGCAGATACGCCGCTTCGGCCATCTGGTGCCCCAGCGAACGGCGAAGCCGCAGGTAGTCATCGAGGGCTTGGCGAAGATCGGTCATGCCGCCTCCGTCCCGGGCCAGGGCTGTGCGACCGCGCGCAGTGCGACGAAGTCGACCTTCGCGTAGAGCGCGGTCGTGGCCAGGTCCTGATGCCGCAGCACCTGCCCGATCGCCGTGAGCCCGGCGCCGTGGCGGAGCATGTCGGCAGCCAGGGCATGACGCAGCCGGTGCGGCCCGACCTTGGGCAGCCCGGCCCTTCGGCAGGCTCGTTCCACCACGTCGCCGACCAGGTCCGCCCGGATCGGACCATGCGGGGCCTTGCAGGTCAGGAACATGTGCCGGGCATCCAGGCAGGGCCTGGGATCGGACAAGTATGCGACCAGGGCCTCACCGACATCGGCCGGGAGTGGGAGCCGGTCCTCACGGCGTCCCTTGCCGCGGACGACGATCTCGCCGCAGCGCCAGTCCACGTCGTCCAGCAGCAGCCGGGCCACCTCGATCGAGCGCAGCCCGAGCCTGGCCACCAGCATAAGGATCGCGTAGTCGCGGACGCCGACTGTTCCCTCGCGCGGAGTATGGTCCAACAACCACTGAACCTCGGTCGCCATCGTCGGCGGCACGGCAGCGAAGCGCCAACCGCCCACCGGAGGCACCGCGCCGCCGAGCTTCATCGCGATGACGCCGTGCAGGTGAAGGAACCGCAACAGAGAGCGCAGCTCGGCCACCCGTCCCTTCGCCGACCCCGCCGAGACCCTGGCGCACTCCCGCAGCAGGAACGCGTTCAGATCCGCCCCGGTCAGACCCTCCGGCACGAACTTCCCGTCGGTCATCGCCTGTTCGGCCAGGAAGCGCCGGGCGGTGTTCCCATAGCGCAGCATCGTCGACGCCGACAGGCCACGCTCAACCTCCATCCAGCACCGATACCGCTCCAGCAGAACCTCCGCCGGCGACGGTGTCACCTGCGGCGCGGGCACCACCCCGGCTTCACGCAGGAACGTCAGCAGCGGGACCATCCCGCGCGGCCCGGCCACCCGGCGACGACCCGCCTCCTGCAGGTCGGAAAGGTGCTGCTTCAGCCGCCCCTCGTCCAGATCAGTGGCATCGAGGCCCTGCTCCGAGAGCCACAGGCCGACCTGCCCCAGATCCTTGAGCATGTTCCTGGCGGTCTGGGTCGTGTACCCGCGCTCCGCCAGCCATGCCCGATAGCCCTCGACCTGCGGTGCCAGAGCACCTGCCTTCCGACGCGTACTTCCGAACGGCATCGTCACCCCCTCGCCGGAGCACCCTGCCCCCACGCTCACGAGGCTGCCCGGCACGGAAACTATGCAGAGCCCCGAAGGGCCGAAACCCCACGAAGGAGCGGAACAACGCACACGGCCTTGGCATAGTCGCGGTCTCGGCATAGATCAACGATGATCAAATCGGAGCGGATGATCCGGGCCAGGGCTCGGGCGATGGAGTCGTCGGCGCGGTGGCGGCGGACCAGGGCGCCGAGGTCCTCGATGGTGAACCAGGCCACTGTCATCCCGGCCTCGACCGCGGCCTGTCCCAGGGCTTCGGTGAAGTGGCTCTTCCCGGTTCCGGAGGTTATCAACGGTTCTGTTTGTGCTGGTGGCTGACTTCCCAGTTCAGGATGCTCCTTCGATTGATGGATCGTTCGTCGTGGTCGGAAGGCTTGGGGTGGAGTCTGGACTGCTCGGCATGGAAGAATCGCCGTGTGACTTCAACCAGAAAGGGCCGTGCCGCGTAGGCGGCCTGGCAAGGTCCGCGCCGAGCTTCGGTTCCGGTGCCGATCTCATCCACGAACCTCGGTGATCCGTGGGCTGTCGCCCTATGCCCTGGCAGTGATCGCCCGGCTTGAGTGGACGCGGGACGATCTGCGGCCCGGCAAGGTGGCTGCCGCGCTGCGGATGTGGCGAGGATTCGTTCGCAATCCCTATCGTCGCCTATGGGTGGATTATCCCGACAACGGCTGCGGGATCTTCGAGTGCTGCGGGGCCCCCTGGGAGGCAAGGCAGCTTCTGGAGACGGTCATGTTGTCGATGTCCGAGCGCAGTGCCCGCGAGCTGCATCGGTTGGTCGAGCGCCTCGATGAGATGTATTGACTTCAGCCGCGCCTGATCACGAGAGCCTGTGACGGTGGGGTGTCGCCGCCGCGGCGGGCGAGTTCGCGTCGGAGGTCGAGATTCTCGCCGTGGGCCTGCTCCAGCGCGTCCCGCAGAGCCTGCACTTCGTCTCTGTGCTGCTTCTTCAGCCGGGTGATCTGGCTGGTCAACGCGAGGACGAGCGTGTTCCCTTCGTCGACCGGAGGGGCCGGTGCGGGGATCGGACGGGTCTGAGCCCGCAGGCGTTCGATGCGTCCGCGTAGGTCGGGGTGGTTGTAGAGGAAGGCGTGGGAGACGCCGGCCTCGCGCTGGACGGCCTGGAAGGTGACCGGCTCGCCGCGCTTGATCAGCCGCCGGATGGTCTCCTGCCCGATGATCCCGAACGCGTCGCCGGACTCCTCGCTGTTGCCGGCCCACCTCCGGAACCAGCCGGAGGTCACTTCGCGGGGCGGGAAGTCCGTATAGAACTCGAGGGCGACTCCGTCACGGTCCAGCGCGACGGTGGCCACAGCGCACAGAGCATCAGGGAACCCGTAACCATCGGCAAACTCCACGCGGGTCAGGCTATCGAAGGACGGCCTGTCAGCACGGCCCGCTCGCCCCACTGGACCGTGGAGCTGCTCACCGGCGCGCTCGGCCAGGGGCCCGACGCGCAGCAGCCTGCCGCGGCCGGGCAGCGTACGTTCTGCCGCTGTGAGGATTGGGAGCTGGCCTCTCCTGGCTGCGGGGTTCGGTCGTCGCGGTAACGTCCTGAGCGTGGATGCCGCTGAGGTTCTGTTCCGCGCCCGCAAGTACGACGGGAGCCTGCACTGGCGCTGCACCATGCTCCGGCTCGGTGAGGACGACCACGGCGTCTGGCTCGGCATGCCGGCCGGCACCGTTCACAGCAAGGGCGACCAGGGGCCCGTGTACGAATCGAAAGAGGCCCGGGTCAAGCTCATCCCCCACAAGACGTGGTGGACGGCATTGTTCCTGGACGCCCCCCAGCGGCTGGATGCCTACTGCGACGTCACCACCCCGTCCCGGTGGCCGAACCCCGGTGAGGTCACCATGGTCGACCTGGACCTCGATGTCTGCCGCGTGCGTGAAGGGGGCGACATCTTCGTCGACGACCAGGACGAATTCGCCGACCACCAGGTCCGCTACTCCTACCCGCCTGACGTCATCGCGCGTGCGGCCGCGTCAGCCGACTTTCTCCAGGCCGCACTGCGCACGGGTGCAGAACCCTTCAACAGTCACTTCCATTCCTGGCTCGACAAAATCCGTTGACGCGTCGGCCCTGCTGCCGGGCGAAGACAGGGCTGGTCACCCGTGCGGCCGCGCGCGCAGCGGTGTTCTGCCCGAACGTCGCGCGCGTTGCCAACCTCGGCCGGCAGCGCGCCGTCTGGGTGGCATGCCGCGGAGAGCACCGTGAGACTGAAAGGGGTCCGGCTCGGCGCCTGTCTCGGCACGGGTGGGTCCAGGTCCTGCCAGGCACAGCGGTGGCAACGTCCTTCAGGGCTGGTGAGTCCCGTGGTGAGGAACAGCGCGCAACCGATGGCGTCGGTGTCGGCCTGCGGTCCTGTGCGACGGCGCCGCGCCGTGTGGCGCAGGATCGGGGGACCGTGGTGAGTGAGCAGGATGGTTCGGCTCGCGATGGTGATCCTGGTGCGGAATCGACGCCCGTTGAAGGCGCTGCCGCTGGGGGGCAGTTGCTCGCCGGTCGGTACCGGCTTGTGGAGCGCATAGGCCGTGGCGGGATGGGCACCGTCTGGCGGGCCGAGGACCGGATGCTCGACCGCGAGGTCGCGGTGAAGGAGCTGGCAGTCAGCGGCCTGCCGCCTGACGAACTCGCCACTGTGCACGCCCGGATGAAGCAGGAGGCCCGCGCTGCCGGCCGCATCAAACACACGGGGGTAGTCACCATCTACGACGTGCTGGAGCAGGACGGCCGGCCGTGGATCGTCATGGAACTGGTCGACGGACGTTCACTGGCCGAGATCATCACCACCGAGGGCACACTGCTGCCCCGAGACGCCGCCAGGGTCGGCGCGCAGGTGCTGGCCGCGCTGGAGCAGGCCCGCCACCTCGGCGTGCTCCACCGGGACGTCAAACCGGCCAACGTCCTGCTGGAGCGCGCAGGCCGCGTGGTGCTGACGGACTTCGGCATCGCCACCATCGAGGGCTCCACCGCTCTCACCCACACCGGCGACATCGTCGGTTCGCCCGACTACCTCGCCCCGGAACGCGCCACCGGCCACCGGCCCGGACCTGAGTCCGACCTGTGGTCACTGGGAGCCACCTTGTACGCGGCAGTCGAGGGCCAAGCGCCATTCCACCGCACGTCCACCCTGAGCACCCTGCAGGCCGTAATCGCCGAGCCACTCCCGGAACCGCGCCACGCGGGCAAACTGGCCCCGGTAATCGAAGCACTGCTGCGCAAAGACCCGGACGAACGACCGGGCGCGGACGAGGCAATGCGGATGCTGCAGGAGGTAGCAACCGGCGCTCAGCCGACCGCCGGGGCGCAGCACGATCCCACCCAGGTGGTGCCTTCACAGGAGCCGGAGAGGCCGGAGACGGGAGCCCGGGACGACCGGGACAGGTTCGCTCGGTACCCGACGCAGTCGACCCCGGCGACCCCATACCCGGATCCGTACGGCGGGATGCCGGCGGCTCATCCCCAGAGGACCACGGGAAAGAGTGGTGCCGATCGGCGGGCCGGAAGGATGAGTCCCAGGGTCAGTGTCCTATGGGCACTGGTACCGCTGCTGACGCTCGGCATGGGAACGATGTTCGTGGTGGGGTGGGCCGCCTACCGGCTCCGCTCACTGTGGCTTGCGGTCAGCGCTGTGGTGGCACTGACAGTCACGGTCATCGTGTTCACCCTCAACGGGAGCGGCCCGGCCGGTGGCCTGATCGTGCTGGTGCTGATGGGCGGCGGGCTCGGTGTGACCCTCTCGGTTCGTCGTAGGCTCGTCGCTCCCGGCCACCGCGGCCGCCCCAGGCCACTGCCCGGCGCGCGATGGGCTCGTGCCCGAAGCCGGTCAGCGTCGCGTCCCGGTGACGTGGATCCGACGATCGGGGAGGCCCTCAAGCGTCGCCAGCGCCGACTCGAAGCACGGGACGTCCTTGAACATGATCCCGCACTCGCGCGGGAGTTGCGGATCGGCCGACCGGATCTGCCGCGACAGTTCGATGACGGCGGTCTGGTGGACGTCAACCATGTGCCGGTCGCGACCCTCGCGGCTCCGCCGGGGCTCACCCCTGAGCTGGCGGAACGCGTCGTCCAAGCGCGCGACGAACACGGTGGCTTCGCGTTTCTCGAGGAGATGGACGTCTACGCCCACCTGCCCGACGGACTCGCTCAGGAACTCGCGGAGCGGCTGGTGTTCCTGCAGTAGGGCAGCCTTTGGCCGCGCCTGCCGCTCCCACCGCGAGCACTTGGGTGAGCAGTGGCGGAAACGGCACACCGTACTGGGCCAGCCGCCCGACCACGCCGAAGCCCCGCTCGCCCCGCTTCGGGAGCAGCGGCCCGCGTCCCCCCGGCGGGCCTGCCCGGTGTGGTGAAGCGCGGCGAACCGTGCGCGCTGGTCCGGATAAGCCCACTCTTGCCGAGTGGCGGCTGGGCGAGGCTTTGATCAAGATCAACAGCGAGCTGAATTATCTGTGGCGGTCTGTGGACGCCGGTGGGAATGTGCTGAGCATCCTCGTGCGGACCTGCTGTGACAGGGCCGCCGTGGCTTCCGCAGCCTCCTGTGGGCTGTCGGTGTCGTCGTACGGATGCCCTGCCGGCTCGGGTGCCCGGCCCTGTCCGTGCGTCGGCCCCGGCGCTGGGTGCGCCCGGGGGCCGGGCGGGTGCTGTGCGGGTCCTAGGCTCGGCCGAGGTGGAAGACGGTGATGGTGACTGTTTGTTCGTGGATCTCGTACTGGACGCGGTAGAAGCCGACCTGGATGCGGTAGATGCCGCTGGCGCCGACGGTGAAGGCGTCGGCGGGGCGGGGGTTGGCGGCCAGGAGGTCGACGGCTTGGAAGACCTGCTGGATGCCCTCGCGGTCGTCGGCGGCGTGCTTCTCCGCGACGGCCAGGGCGGAGGGCTCCCAGGTGACGCTGTAGGTCACGAGGCGTCCCCGAAGATCCGGCGACGGGCTTCGTCATGGGCGATCCCGGGGCCGGTCTCGCCGCGTTCCTTGCGCGCCAGGTACTGCGCGGTGACCCGGTGGTACTCGAGCTCCTCCAGCTCGGCCGGGCTGATGAGGACGGCCATGGTCTGGCCCCGGTCGGTGAGCGCGACGTGCTTCTGCTCGGCGCTGACCTGCCGGGCAAGGGCCCCGAGCTTGTTGCGGGCTTCAGTGATGGGGTAGGTGTCCATGTACAGAACTCTACAGTAGTGCGCACTTAAGCGCAGTTGAGCGTCTCGTTCGACCTGGACATCCGTAAGCCCGCCCCCGCCGATCTTGCCGCTCCCGCCGGTGCCGCAGCTCCCGCCACTCCCGCGGTCGCCGCCGGTCTCGATATTGAGGGCGAGGCCAGTCTGTCGGCGGTGGTGCCCGGTGGCGGCAAGCCCGCCGTGTACTCGGCCAGGCCAGGGGAGGGGACTGCCCCCAGTTCGAGGGCGTGCCGGTGGTGGTCGCCCTGCCGGCCGCGCCGTGGCGCCGATCCCGTAGCCCGCCTGCCCCTGCGCGCCGCTGCGCATCCGGCCCGAGCAGCAGGTGGGGATCCTGAGGCTGCGGCAGGCGCCGGGGTACGGGCAACGGCCTCGCGAACCCCCGATGCCTCGGAGCGGACGGCGACGTCGACCTGGGGGATTCGCTTGAGCGAAGCGCTGCGGGCGTCACATCATGGGACCGTCCAGATGACCAAGGGGCTGGGGAGGCCATGTGTATGTCAGGTTCCACGGGGTCGAGCGCAACCGGCGGGGGATCTTTCCCGGCGTGTTCGCGTTGACCAACGGCCTGGCGCACCGCGGGCAGCTGACCGCGGAGCAGGAACAGTTCAGGCGGTCCAACAACGACTGGTTCGACGCGAACTTCACCAATCCTGCCGACATCGATCCGACGGTCTACGACCATGAGCTGAACCCCGGCGCGACGGCCTGGTTCAAGGTGTCGGCACAGCACCTCATCGAGCGCGTCGACGGCTACCGGCAGATCCTCACCGCACACGGCATCGAGTGCGTGGAGACACGCTCACCGGACCCCGGAAGAGTCATCTACGAGGACGACCACCAGGTAGTGGTCGTCGCCACGCCTCGACCACGTTGATGGACAGCCAGTCACGTCGGTGCCGCTTCAGGACGGTGGTCCCTGCCGCTCGCCGAGGCCGTGGCCGCGCGCCGACGTTCTGGCCGGGCATCTGCGTGATGCCCGCTGTGCGGTCAACGGCTGGACCAGCCACGACCGCGTCTTCGAGCCCAGCCGAAGAATTGCCGCCTCAGTCCCTGGAACGCGCCGGTCGGACTCTGCGTAGGATGCGTGCCCTGGAGATCGACATCATGGGGGCACCTTGCGCACTTCACTACGCCGTACCACTGTCCTCGCGGCCGCAGCAGGCATTCTGGCTCTGCTTCCCGGAGCGGTGGGCACCGCATCGGCGGTGACGAACCCCCGTGGCGTCAGCGGGAACCCGAAGCGGATCGGCACGTTCTACACCAACACCCAGTGGGTGCCCCGCACCGTGCGTGCGGGGAGCACGGTCTACATCCGGACCTGGTACATGGAGCGGTCCAAGGACACGCTCGTCGCCCAGGACTTCGGGCTGGACCTATGGAACCGGGCGACGCCGATCCGTGGCGTCTCCGTGAGTTGGCTGAACCCGCTGACGCACCGCTGGCAGGCGTCCACCTACACCGATCACCATGGATACTTCGCACTCGGGCTGCAGAAGGAGCCGACCCTCCTGGCGGTAGCGCCCGGCAGGTGGGCCCACATTGACGTACGGATCACGTTCAGCAAGTCCGCCTACAAGGGCACATGGCACATCATGCCGGAGCCCGCGTCAGGCTACGGGCTGCGGAATTCCGCAGGCACGTTCGACTGGGCCTTCCTGGACTCGGCTTCCAGCAGTGGCTGGCCGCAGTACACCACGAACGTGCGCCCCTGATGCGGTGACCGAGGGGATTCGCCGGGGCATTGCGGCTCTCTCACTGGCGGGTGCGAAACAGAGGTGACCGCCGCGGTGGGTGCGGAGCGGCGCGATGAAGCCGACGTCTCCGCACCCGCCGGGCCGGGCCGTGCGCCTCCCATTGATGAGGATCGGCGAAATTCGAGATCCTCATCAGCCCCAGCAACAGGAAGCGAAGGCGGGGGCGTCCCGGACCGGGATGCCCCCGTGTGGCGGAGCGGGCGAGAGGCCATGGCGGCGCTATCGCGGAGTAGTGCGCGTGGTCAGGCTGCTGGCGCGGTGGTGCTTCCCTCCTGTAGGTCGGTTGACCGTGGCGGACCAGGCGCCGCGTGACAGGTGCGTGTGGCCATCGGGCGTGATCTCCACCCGCGCGCCGTAGACCGGCAGGCTGCCCTCGGCCAGCCAGCGGCGGCGAATGCGGTCCAGTTCGTCCCACAGGCGGCGCGGTCCGCCCTGTTCGACGGTGGCGGGTCCGGTCAGGCCATGGCTGGTGGCGCGCGCCCACGAGCCGTCGGGGTGGACCATCCGCGCCGACCGTGTCCCGTCGGCGCCGGCGCGGTAGCGGTGCTCAACGCCGGGCACGGTCAGGGAGAACATCGACCACACCTCCCATGCCTCGCGGACGTTGATCACCGGGAACGGCGACTGCGTGACGGTGTCGGCCCCGGCGAGCGCGTCCCGCCCGGCGGCCCGCTCCATGAGCGGTGCTGGGTAGTCCTCGCCGGTGCGGGTGGGCATGAACCCGGCGCGGTCCTCGGTGACGTGCCCGGCCGCGCTGCCGTCGTCGGCCTTGTCGGCCGTCACGACCAGCGCCGTGTCGGCCAGCGTGGTGACCAGCCGCCCGCCGGTGCGCAGCGCGGCCAGCCACGACGCGGGGACGCCGTGCACGCTGACGGTGGACACGATCCGGTCGAACGTGCCCGGCAGCGGGCCGGTGATGTCGCAGACCTCCAGGCGTGGGCGCAGCCCGATGCTGTCCAGGCGCTGGGCGGCGGCGTCCACCAGGTAGGGGTCCAGGTCCGCGCCGGTCACGTGGTCCGCGCCCAGGCGGCGGGTCAGGACCGCCGGGGTGTAGCCGGACCCGACGATGCACAGAACATCCGCGCCGTCGGGGATCATGGCGTGGCGGAGCATCTGCACGACCAGGCCGGGCAGCGTCGCGGACGAGGTGGGCAGCCCGGCGGCGTGCTGGCCCTGCTTGGCGTGGTCGGCGTGCAGTGGGCCGACGCGGGTCACCAGGGTGCGGTCGGCGTAGGCGGCGGTCATCCACGGCTCGGGGTCGGACGGTCCGTCAACACAGGTCCAGCCCTTGGTGGACGGCTGCCACCAGCGGGGTACGAACACGTGGCGCGGGACGGCTGCGAGCGCCTGCGCCCACCGCGATGCCGGGTGGACGCAGGCGGCCGACAGCCGGGCCGCGTAGGGCTCGAACGGCACAGGGAGTCTCCTCGGCTTACTCGTAGGCAGGGTCGCAGGCGGGGGTGCTGGCCGGGTCGCAGTCGTTGCTGTCGGCCGGGGTACAGGCTGCCACGCCGGGCGACGGCGAGCAGGAGTCTTCACGGGGCGTGCAGGAGTCCGGTACGCACGCCCGCCCCCTGCGCGGTATGGACGCGGCGATCTCACCCCATCGCGCGCCGGTCAGCACGCCGGGCAGGCCGCCAACGTCCTTGACCGACCCCGCGGGCAGGAACCGGCCGAGCACGCAGGGGGTGACGCGGCCGTCCGGCATGACCGCCGCGCGGCCGTCCGCGCACCTGCCGCACAGCTCGGTGACCGATGGCAGTGTGCGGGCGGCGTTGCCCACCGCCCGGACGCGGTCGGTGTGCACGTCGGTGACGCCGAGTGCCAGCAGGTCCGCGCGGGCCTGGACGACGCGCTGGCCGTCCAGGATGTCCACGATCCCGGCCTTGAGCGGGATGCCGCGCCGGACGGCCTCGGTGATGTTGGCGCGGGTCCGGGCGTGGCTGCCCCTGCGGCCGGTCACCCGGTCGTGGTCCTTGGCCTGATCGCTGTAGTAGCTGGTGGCGAGACTCACGCGGGGGTGCTCGAACAGGTCCCACCACTCCATCCGGATGGCATACAGGTTGCTGTAGACCTGCACGGACAGGCCGCAGGACAGGGCGTAGCGCACCAGCGCGTCCCATCCGGGGCGGCGCGTCGGCTCGCCCCCGATGAACTGCACGCGGGTGATGCCGGACGCGGCGGCGTCGCGGATGACCGAGCGCCAGTCGTCGTCGCTCATGGTGCCGTGACCGGCCGTCGGCCCGGCCCCGGCGTAGCAGTGGGACTGGCACGTCAGCTGGCAGTTCTGCGTGATCTCCAGCTCCAGGAAGCCGACCTTGCTCGGCTTGACAGCGGTGGCCATGGTGTCCTCTCGTTCGGTCGGTTGAGGTGCGGCGGCCCGCCCGCACTGGCGGTCGGCAGTGGCCTGCCTGTCGCGATGCGCGTTCCGCGGCGGCCTCCGCCTCCGGGCTCCGGGGCGGGGTCAGGTGCCCGGTTGCGGCAGGTCCGGCGCGGCGGCCACGGGGGCGGCGTGCTCGACGGCGTACGGGACCTGCATGCCCAGGAGCAGTAGGGCGGCGGCTTGGGCCGCGAGCCAGAGTCCGGTCAGTGCGGTGCCTAAGTGGTCCCGGTCACAGGTCTGGTGGCGGCCCATCAGGAGGCCACCGCGCCGGTGACGGTGGCGTGGAGCAGCGGTGCGTGAGCCAGATGGCCGGCGGCGTCGGGGCAGGACAGCCAGTGCACGCGGTAGACCTGCCGGACGGTGGGCGGCAACACCACCCACGTACCGTTGGTCAGCAGCGTCACCCCGGGGAAGTCCCAGCGGGCGGTGAAGCCGGTGCGGATCAGCCAGTAGTGCGCGTCCATCTGCGCGTCGATGACCACGGGGCCCGGGTCGCCGCAGGTCTGCTGCCGCATCAGGCTGTAGACCAGCGGCGCGAGGCCGCCTGCGATGCGGACGGCGTCCCAGTCCTGTCCGGCGGCCAGCGGGCGGGCGGACCAGCGGGACAGAGCCAGCGGCCAGCCGGCGGGCAGGTCGCCGGGCAGGACCGCCGCGGCAGCGGGAAGGGCCGTGTCGGTGTCCGCAAGTGGGTCTTCGTGCATGAGCAGTGGAATCACGTCGACTCCGTGGTGGCGTGGGTTGGTGTGCGTCCCTTGAAGGGCGACGTGTCCAGTTCACTCTCGGTGACGGGTCCGTCCCAGGTCGTGAAGCGGCCACCCAGCGGCCACTGAGCGGCCGGGGGACCTCTTCAGAACGCAGATGGGCCGCTCCGGTACCACCGGTGCGCGTACGCCCCTACGTTGGTGAACATGACGATTCGACAGGTGGCGCAGTGAGCGCCCCCGCGAACGCGTTGCTGTACCGAGCACGTCTTGCCCGCGGCTGGTACTCCCAGGAGACCGCCGCCGAAGGCGTCAGCGTGGCCGGTCAGGACGCCTTACGAGATCCGAGGTTCGATGTCAGCGTGCGGACCTACCGGCGCTGGGAGTCGGACGCGCCGGGCTGGCCACGCCCGGAGTACGCCACGGCGATCCGCGCGGCCTTCGGGCGCGGCGCGGAACAGCTGGGGTTCACCCCGCCGAGCACAACCCTGTTTGACAACATGGGTGTTGGCGTGGAGATCATCCAGCCTGTGAAACGCCGCGACGCCCTCGCCGCCGGGGCCGCCCTGGTGGGCCTGCCCTGGATGTCCCGCGCTGCCGCCGCGCCCGACGGCATACGGATCGGCCGGGAGGAGATCGACAACCTCCAGGCCACCGCCGCCGACCTGGACGCCATCGACCAGCGCTGGGGCGGCGACCGCCTGTGGCGCTCCGCGCGCTCCCACCTGATGTGGGTGCACCACCTGATCGACTCCGCCTCCTACAGCGAGCCCATCGGCCAGGAACTGCACGCCATAGCCGGCCAGCTCACCACCAGCCTGGGCTGGTTCTGCTACGACGCCGAGCGCCAGACCGAGGCCCGGGTCTACTTCTCCGAGGCGCTGAACGCCGCCACGATGACCGGCGATGACGCCCTGGCCACCAGGACACTGTCCAACATGGCCCGGCAGGCAGTGGATCTGGGCAAGGGCAGGGAAGCCGTCCGGTTCGCCCGCACCGCACAAGCCCGCACCTGCCAGTGGGGCGCCCCGCCGCGCGTGACCGCACTGCTGTCCATCCGCGCCGCGCAGGGCTACGCGCGCGGCGCAGACGAGCTGAACGCCTCCCTGTCCATCAAGAAGGCATGGAAGGCATTCGAGCTGGGCACCACCGACACCGACCCGGACTGGACGTTCTTCCTCAACGAGGCCGAGCTGACGTGCCTGGAGGGCATGTGCCGCTCCGACCTCGGGCAGTACCGGCAGGCCGTACGGCTTCTGGACCGCTCAGCGGCGCTGCAGGACATCGAGCACTCCCGCAACCGGGGGATGTGCCTGACACGGCTGTCCCACGCCGCCGCCCAGGACCGCGACCTGGACCGCACGATCGACGCAGCCCGCGAGTCCATGCGGCTGATCGACAGCGGCATGACCTCCACCCGCACCAAGCGCCAGCTCACCGCCGTCCGCGACCACCTGACCGCCTACCCGCGCAACCCGGCAGCCCGCGAGGCCGTCCAGATGCTGAGCCAGCACATCGCCTGACCCACGCCGAAGGGAACCGCACCACCGTGACCACACCCAGCCTCACCATCCAGCGCCACACCCCCGCGCAGGCCAAGGAGATCACCGAAGAGCTGATCCGCGTCTACGCCACGGTGTACGACGTGCCGCCGTACACCGGTGACCCGTTCTTCTCCGTGGACACCTACGCCAGCCGCCTGCACGCCGCGTTCGACATGGAAGGCTTCGAGGTGGTCACCGCGCACCTGGACCACGACGCCATCGCCGGCTACGTCCACGGCGTCACGCTGCCCGCCGAACGCGAGTGGTGGACCAGCCTGGGCGACCGGCGCCCGCCGGCCGCCAGCGCCGCCGCGCCGGCCGGGCAGGTGTTCTGGCTCCGCGAAATCATGGTGCTGCCCGACCACACCAACCAGGGCATCGGCCGTCGGCTCCACGACGCAATGGTCACCGGCCGCCACGAGCCGTGGACCGCGCTGACGTGCATCACCGACAACGAACCCGCCCGCAGCGCCTACCCACGCTGGGGCTACCAGGTCATCGGTCAAATCCGCCACGCGCCGGAGTCCCCGCTGTACGACGCCATGGTGCTGCCACCGTCCCCGGCCGCGTAGCGCAGCGCGAGGGCCCCTACCGATGCACTCGGCCGGGGGTGCTCGCGTTCCGGCTGGAGGGCGCCGGCCTGGCCTGCCTGTCGCGTTGCGCGTTGCGCGGACCTACGGAGCGGCGTGGCGGGGTCGATGCGGGCGCGGACGGGCAGCGCGCGGATGTAGCCCTCGCCCAGGACGGCATCGCGTTCGCCCCGGGCTACTCAGGGACGAACCACCGGAACGTCGTGTTGCTCGGCCCAGTCGACGACCGCCTCGCGGTAGCGGGAGGACCATGAGGTTTCGCGGATCTCCCCTTGCACGCTGACCGGGCCGACCTCCGCCAGTCCGAACGCTTGAACGAGCTCGTCCGCGAGCAGTGCTGCTGTCTGCACCAGTCCCGCTCCTTCGTCGGCGAGATCGTCCAGGAGGGCCGCGGCCTCGGCGTGCGCGTAGGAGCACTCCTGCGAGCTGAGGTTGTTCCGGAAGCCAGTCCGGTCAACCCACTCAAGGCGGACCGGTGGGAAGGGCGTCATAGCCGGCTTCGAAGGTCCCCGTGGATGGGCGTGTGGGGAGTCCATGAGCGAAGTCCGGATGATCAACGTGCCGAGGGCCGCAGCGCGGTCACGCGCATGGCTGCCGAGGAGCTGAAGTCCGGAGAGCAGGCCGAGCATCAGGTCGCTCGGTTCGACCGAGTGGTACGGATCGCCGTTGGCGGCGACGGGCTCGTCCTGGAGGCGCACGACGAAGGCCCCGGATCCGTCCCGGTGCAACTCGCACCGCACCGAGGCACCCCCAGGGTTCGCCGCAGCGATCCGGCGCGCACCGATCCGCACATCGTAGAAACGCATCCCCTTGAGCGCCATGAGACTGTGCCACCTCCTCAGCTCGTCCCGGTAGCGCTCGTAGGACCCCTGGGTAATCGGCATGTCGCCGGGGACTTCCGGGGCCAGGGCCACCAAGAGGTGGGGCCGGTTGCTCTCCGGGAGCGCGCTGAGTGCTTCGCGCTCGATGGCGTCGAGACGGCGCTCCGTCTCAGTGACGGCCACGAAACGGCGATAGTAGACGGTCGCCACGGCCGTCTCCGTGAGCCACTCAGTCCGGCTTCCGGAGCGCCGCGGGAACCTAAGTGGTCCGTTCCGGAAGACCTTCGGGGGTTGATCAGGCGGCCAGGGCGACGGAGGATTCTTGGTGTCGGCCGGTGGGTGTGTGCCGGTCGAGTCGGGCCAGCAGATCGTCCAGGTCGGAGGTGGTGAACCTCCAATGGAACGGCTGTGCCGTGGCGTTGTAGCGGTCTTCGAATGCTCGGAGCCGGTCCCCGACCTGGGTCAGGTCGGTGAAGTCGTTGGGTGAGACGACCTTGCGCTGCACCACGGAAAAGTAGATCTCCACCTGGTTCAACCAGGAGGCGTGCACGGGGGTGTGGACCATGACGGCGTTCGGGAACGCCACCGCCAGCCGTTCGGCGGCCTTCTTGCCGCGGTGGGAGGAGCCGTTGTCGACGACCCAGAAGACACGCCTGGCGCTGGCGTAGGGTTCCTGTGTCATGACCTGGGCGACCAGGCTCATGAACGCGTCGATGCCAGTGCGCGGTTCGCAGCGGCCGAGCACTCGGGCTTGGTGGACGTCGTAGGCGGCCAGGTAGGCCAGGGCGCCGCCGCGTCCGTAGGTGTGGTTGACGCGCATCGCCCTGGCCTGGCCCGGGGCCAGGGTGGGATGGCAGCGGCAGCGGGCCTGGATCGAGGTCTTCTCATCGCTGGAGACGACGTACTCGTCCGCGCCGAGGGGTTCTCCTTCGAAGGTGCGGGCGTACAGGTCCAGGACCCGCTGGGCCTTGGCGCGGAAGTCCGGGTCGCGGATGAAGATCCAGGACCGGTACTGCCAGGGCTTGAGTGCGTCCTGGCGCAACCAGCGGCGCACCGTGGACGCGGAGATGCTGTCGGTGATCTGGCGCGCGGTCAGCTCGGCGGCCAGCTCCGGGCACGACCAGCGCGACAACGGGACCCCGGTCTCGGCCGGGAGCTGGCAGGCCAGGGCCTTGGCCTCGGCGATCTGCACGGCGGTAGAACGGGCCGGGCGCCCCGAGCGCCTGCGGTCGGCCAGGGCTGGCAGCCGGCCGTCTGCGAAGCGGTTGCGCCAGGTCCGCACGGTGTCCAGGTGCAGGCCCGTCTCGCGGGCAATGTGCGCATTGGGGCGCCCGCGGGCCGCCTGCAACACGATCGCGGCCCGCTGCCGGGCCTGATACGCGGTTTTGTGACCGTAGGCCGCTTTCTTCAACCGCTCACGTTCGGCGTTGGTCAGGACGATCGGACGGGCGAGGGCAACAGGCATGGCAGGCAGGCCGATCGGGAGAAGTGGATCACCGGTGCCGCAGTCTGCCGTGCCCGTGCCGAGACTCGTCGGGCAGGATGACCGTCATACCCAAGCCCCCGGATTACACAACGCCACCGTCCTATTGTTGGCTGATGCGCGCACACCATATTGACCGCCCAGCCGATCTCGACGTCGTTCGTCAGTCCTATGACCAGGTGGCTGACAACTACGCCCACATGGTGGTGACGACGGGCATGGGTGACATCCGTCGCCATCCCTGGCTCAAGGCGTCGATCGACGCCTTCGCCGACACCGTGGGCGAGCTCGGGCCCGTCCTCGACGTCGGTTGCGGCCCCGGCACGGTGACCGGCTACCTCGCCGAACGCGGACTCGACGTATCCGGGGTAGACCTCTCTCCCCGCATGATCGAGAACGCGCGCCGACTTCATCCGCAATGCCGCTTCAGCGTCGCCTCGGGGCTTCACCCCGGATGGTGGACACGGGTTTGTGTGGTTATGCGGCGAGTGTCAGGGTAGCTGATTGGCGCTGCTCGTAGGCGACGGGGCTGAG
>NZ_JBGCCS010000051.1:0-37444 GCF_041262645.1 Streptacidiphilus sp. EB129 | reverse complement strand
GGGGCGCCCACCTGCGCACACCACCAACCACCTACACCCTGGGGGCGCGGGGAACTGCGCGGCCAACCATGCACCTCCGTAGAGGGCTGGCAGCGCAGTTCCCCGCGCCCCTTAGGTGGTGCAACCTCAGGCAGAGGGCAAAGCCGCCAGCTGCGCGGTGAGACGCACGATGTCGGCCTCCGCTTTGGCCTGACGGCCATGGATCTTCTCCACCGCCGCCGGTGCCGCCTTGGCCAGGAACGCCTCGTTGGCGAGCTTGGCCTGAGCCTGGGTCAGCTCCTTCTCCGCTGCCGCCAGGTCCTTCGCCAGGCGCTTCCGCTCCGCGTCGACGTCGATGGTGCCGGACAGGTCCAGTGCGACGGTGGCCCCGGCGACCGCCAGGTTCGCCGTCGCGTGGAAGTCCGCGCCGGCGGGCTGGAGCTTGGCGATGGAGCGCAGCGCGGCCTCGTGCGCGGTCAGTCCGCTGCCGCTGAGGTCCAGCTGGGCGGGGACCTTCTGGCCCGGGGCGAGCCCCTGGTCCGCGCGGAAGCGCCGGATCTCGGTGATCACCGACTGCAGCTGGGCGATCTCCCGCTCGGCGGCGGCGTCCGCGCGGCCCGCGTCGGCCGTCGGCCACTCGGCGACGACGACGGACTCGCCGCCGGTCAGCGCCGTCCACAGGGTGTCCGTGACGAAGGGGATCACCGGGTGCAGCAGGCGCAGCGTGACCTCCAGGACCTCACCGAGGACCCGGCGGGTCGCGTCGGCCTGCGGGCCGCCCGCGATCAGCGTCGACTTGGACAGCTCGACGTACCAGTCGAAGACCTCGTCCCAGGCGAAGTGGTAGAGGGAGTCGCTGAGCTTGGCGAACTGGTAGTCGTCGTAGAGCGCGTCGGTCTCGGCGACGACCGCGGCCAGGCGGGACAGGATCCAGCGGTCGGGCGCGGTGAGCTGGTCCGCGGCCGGCAGCGGGCCCGCCAGCGTCGCGCCGTTCATCAGCGCGAAGCGGGTGGCGTTCCAGACCTTGTTGCAGAAGTTGCGGGACGCCTTGACCCAGTCCTCGCCGATCGGCACGTCCGCGCCCGGGTTGGCGCCGCTGGCCAGCGTGAACCGGACCGCGTCGGCGCCGAACTCGTCCATCCAGTCGATCGGGTCGACCGCGTTGGGGTTGGACTTGGACATCTTCTTGCCGAACTGGTCTCGGACCAGACCGGTGAGGGCGATGGTGTGGAACGGCGCCTGGCCGTCCATCGCGTACAGGCCGAACATCATCATCCGGGCGACCCAGAAGAAGATGATGTCGTGGCCGGTGAGCAGGACGTCGGTCGGGTAGAACTTCTCCAGGTCGGCGGTCTGCTCCGGCCAGCCCAGGGTGGAGAAGGGCCACAGCGCGCTGGAGAACCAGGTGTCCAGGACGTCGGGGTCCTGGTGCCAGCCCTCGCCGGTGGGCGCGGGGTCGTTCGGGCCGAGGCAGACGACCTCGCCGTCCGGGCCGTACCAGACCGGGATCCGGTGACCCCACCACAGCTGCCGCGAGATGCACCAGTCGTGCATGTTGTCGACCCAGCTGAAGTAGCGGCCCTCCAACTCCTTCGGGTGAATCTGGACCCGGCCGTCCCGGACCGCCCCGCCGGCGGCGGCGGCCAGCGGCTCGACCTTGACCCACCACTGCAGCGACAGCCGGGGCTCGACCACGGTGTGGCAGCGCGAGCAGTGGCCGACAGCGTGCATGTAGGGGCGCTTCTCGGCGACGATGCGCCCCTGCTCACGCAGTGCGCCGACCACCGCGGACCGGGCCTCGAAGCGGTCCAGGCCGAGGAAGGGACCGTGCACGGTGATGACGCCGTGCTCGTCCATCACGGTGAGGTTGGGCAGGCCGTGGCGCTGGCCGATGGCGAAGTCGTTGGGGTCGTGCGCCGGGGTGACCTTGACCGCGCCGGTGCCGAACTCCGGGTCGACGTGCTCGTCCGCGACGACCGGGATGCGACGGTCCGTCAGCGGCAGCGCGACGGTACGGCCCACCAGGTGGGCGTAGCGGGCGTCGTCCGGGTGGACCGCGATCGCGGTGTCGCCGAGCATCGTCTCGGCGCGGGTGGTCGCCACGACGATGGAGTCGTCGCCGTCCCCGTAGCGGATCGAGACCAGCTCGCCCGGGCGTTCCTCGTGCTCGACCTCGATGTCGGAGAGCGCGGTGAGGCAGCGCGGGCACCAGTTGATGATGCGTTCGGCGCGGTAGATCAGGCCGTCGTCGAACAGCTTCTTGAAGATGGTCTGGACGGCCTGGGACAGCCCCTCGTCCATGGTGAACCGCTCACGCGACCAGTCGACGCCGTCGCCGAGACGGCGCATCTGACCGAGGATCTGGCCGCCGTACTGCTGCTTCCACTCCCAGACCTTCTCGACGAACGCCTCACGGCCCAGGTCGTGCCGGGACTTGCCGACCTCGGCGAGCTGCTGCTCCACCTTGTTCTGGGTGGCGATGCCGGCGTGGTCCATACCGGGCAGCCACAGCGTCTCGAAGCCCTGCATACGCTTGCGCCGGGTCAGCGCGTCCATCAGGGTGTGCTGGAAGGCGTGGCCCAGGTGCAGCGCGCCGGTGACGTTCGGCGGCGGGATGACGATGGTGTACGGGGGCTTGTCGCTCTTGGCGTCCGCGGTGAAGTAACCACGCTCGACCCAGCGCTCGTACAGCGGGCCCTCTACCTCCGCCGGGGCGTACTGGGTCGGCAAGGTCTCAAGGGCGCTGTGGTCCCCGTCGTTGACGGGGCGCTGGTTCGTGTCGGTCACGACACACAGTTTACGGATCGCGCGGCATGGTCACGAACCGCTTTCCTTCCGGTTCCCGATGGTGATCGAATTCCGGCCCTGGCCGAAACCGTGTGGACGGCCGATCCGGCGCGCTGGTCTGATGACCCACTACGTCCACCAGCCAGTCCAGCGCCGCCTTCGGCGTCTGCGTCTGCGTCTGCGTCGACAACAGCACCTACACGCTGCTCATGGACACCTCGAAGGTGAACGCGACCTCCGCGGACCTGCCCGCGCCGGCCGCCCGCACCCTGCAGTTCCGGAGCGCGGAAGAGGTCAAGAAGTAGCCCGTCCCGCACGTCGCGCCTCCCGCGCTCACCTGGCCCTCCTCTGGTCAACTGTCAGTCGTCGGACAGTACGGAGTCGAGGAGGAGTCCAGGTGAGCGACGGCGGCGACAGCAGCCCGGCGGAACGGAACGCCGCTCGGCGGGCCCGGATCGAGGAGCTGCGGGCGGCGGAGCGGGCGAAGCAGAAGCGGCGCCGCACCATCATCGCGCTCTCGGGGGTCGCGGTGGCCGCACTGATCGCCGGTGGCATCGCCTGGGCCGTCGCGGGGCGCCCCGGATCGACGACGACCGCCTTCTGCGGCAACACGGCCGCCGGCAGCCCCAACGGCAAGCAGTGGAAGACGGCGCCGGCGATGTCCATCGACACGGCCGCGAACTACTCGGCGACGCTGAAGACCTCCTGCGGCGACATCGGCATCAGGCTGGACGCCAAGAACGCCCCGCACACCGTGAACAACTTCGTGTTCCTGGCCCAGCAGGCCTACTTCGACCACACCAAGTGCCACCGGCTGACCAACAGCGGCATCTACGTGCTGCAGTGCGGCGACCCGACCGGGACCGGCAGCGGCACCCCGGGCTACAGCTTCAACGACGAGTACCTGAACGACCCGGCGATCCAGGGCGGGACCTACCCCGCGGGCACCGTGGCGATGGCCAACTCGGGGCCGAACACCAACGGTTCACAGTTCTTCCTGGTCTACCAGGCCAGCCAGCTCTCCGCGGCGTACACCCCGTTCGGGACGATCACCTCGGGCCTGGACATCCTCCAGCACATCTCCAAGGACGGCACCGACACAGGCACCGGCGACGGCGCCCCCAAGGACACCGTCGTCATCAACTCCGTCCCCGTCACAAAAAACTGACAGCACACCAGACGCACCAAAGGGGCGCGAGACTCTGCTTGATCAACTGCGTGCGCTGCCAACAACCCCCCTCCGTGGAGGGCAGGCAGTGCAGCAAGTTCCTCGCGCCCCTTACTACGCTTTCCGCTACGCGGACTTTTCGCGCCGCTCCCGCTGCGTCCGCAGATCCCGCGGCACCAGCGTCGGGTTGACGTGCTCCAGTACGACGTCCTCGGTCACCACCACGCGGGCGACATCCTTGCGCGAGGGCACCTCGTACATCACGGACATCAGCACCTCCTCCATGATGGCGCGCAGCCCGCGCGCCCCGGTGGAGCGCTTGATGGCCTGGTCGGCGATGGCGTCCAGCGCGGTGTCGGTGAACTCCAGCTCGACGCCGTCCAGCTCGAACAGCCGCCGGTACTGCTTGACCAGCGCGTTCTTGGGCTCGGTGAGGATCTGCAGCAGCGCGTCGCGGTCCAGGTTGTGCACGCTGGTGATGACCGGGAGGCGGCCGATGAACTCCGGGATCATCCCGAACTTCACCAGGTCCTCCGGCATGACCGCGCGGAACTGGTCACTGGACTCGATCTCGTGCTTGCTGCGGATGGTCGCGCCGAAGCCGATCCCCTTCTTGCCCGCCCGGGACTCGATGATCCGCTCCAGGCCGGAGAAGGCGCCGCCCACGATGAACAGCACGTTCGTCGTGTCGATCTGGATGAACTCCTGGTGCGGGTGCTTGCGGCCGCCCTGCGGGGGCACCGAGGCGGTGGTCCCCTCCAGGATCTTCAGCAGCGCCTGCTGCACACCCTCGCCGGAGACGTCACGCGTGATCGACGGGTTCTCGCTCTTGCGGGCGACCTTGTCGATCTCGTCGATGTAGATGATCCCGGTCTCGGCCTTCTTGACGTCGTAGTCCGCCGCCTGGATCAGCTTCAGCAGGATGTTCTCGACGTCCTCGCCGACGTAGCCGGCCTCGGTCAGCGCCGTGGCGTCCGCGATGGCGAACGGGACGTTCAGCATCCGGGCCAGGGTCTGCGCCAGCAGCGTCTTGCCCGAACCGGTGGGGCCCAGCAGCAGGATGTTGGACTTGGCCAGCTCGATGCCGTCGTCGCGGCCGTGCTTGCCGTTCTCGCCCGCCTGGACCCGCTTGTAGTGGTTGTAGACGGCCACGGACAGCGACTTCTTGGCCGCCTCCTGGCCCACCACGTACCCGTCGAGGAACTCGTAGATCTCGCGGGGCTTGGGCAGCTCCTCGAACCTCACCTCCGAGGTCTCCGCGAGCTCCTCTTCGATGATCTCGTTGCACAGGTCGATGCACTCGTCGCAGATGTACACGCCGGGCCCGGCAATGAGCTTCTTCACCTGCTTCTGGCTCTTCCCGCAGAACGAGCACTTGAGCAGGTCGCCACCGTCACCGATGCGTGCCACGAGGTGCTTCCCCTTCGCCAAAGGCTCCGTGGGGCAGGAGCCTGGTGCTTGGTTTCCGACGGTACTCCGTCAGGACCCCCGATCCGCCGCGTTCGGCGGTCTTCCCTCTTCCGCCCTGGGCGAATTACGGCCGGAACGGCCTCGCTGCCCAGGACGGGTGGGGAAACTGCGTGTCCCGTACGACGCCGCCGCGAGACGGGAACCGACTCGGGGCGGGGACGGGCGGCGCGCAGCCGGTAACTCCGATGGTGCCAGGCCGGGGCCCCCGGACCAATAGCCGGGGGCCAACGGGCCACGTGGTGCGTGTCTCAGTCAACTCCGCGTCGACAGGGAGTCGACTCTGCGTCGACGCGAGCGGGACGGCATGTACGCGTCGACACTTGCCGTCAGTCGACCAGCGAGCCCTTGCGGGTCGAGGTGATCTGGTCGATCAGACCGTACTCCAGCGCCTCGGCGGCGGTGAGGATCTTGTCGCGCTCGATGTCCTCGCTGATCTGCTGCTGCGTCTGGTTGGAGTGCTTGGCCAGCATCTCCTCCAGCTGCTCGCGCATCCGCTGGATCTCCGCGGCCTGGATCTCCAGGTCCGACACCTGGCCGCGGCCGGTCTCGGTGTACGGCTGGTGGATCAGGATCCGGGCGTTCGGCAGCGCCATCCGCTTGCCGGGGGCGCCGGCCGCGAGCAGCACCGCGGCGGCGGAGGCCGCCTGGCCCATGCACACGGTCGCCACGTCGGGCTTCACGAACTGCATGGTGTCGTAGATGGCGGTCAGCGCCGTGAAGGAGCCGCCGGGCGAGTTGATGTACATGGAGATGTCCCGGTCCGGGTCCATCGACTCCAGGCAGATCAGCTGCGCCATGATGTCGTTCGCCGAGACGTCGTCGACCTGGGAGCCCAGGAAGATGATGCGCTCCTCGAAGAGCTTGGCGTACGGGTCGTACTCGCGGACGCCCTGCGAGGTGCGCTCGACGAAGCGGGGGATGATGTAGCGGCCCTCGGCGCGCATGTCCTCGACGCGCCGGTGGGCGCTGGACAGGCTGGGGATGTTCATAACGGGTGTGGCCTCTCCGGAAGCGTACGGACTGTGATCGTTGACGGTGCTGCGGTGCGCGCCGGTCAGGCGCCCGTGCCGCCGCCGCCGGGGACGTCCGCGGCGCTGTGCATGATGGCGTCGATCAGGCCGTACTCCTTGGCCTCCTGCGGCTGGAACCAGCGGTCCCGGTCGGAGTCCTTGGTGATCTGCTCGACGTTCTGGCCGCTGTGCTGCGCGATCAGCTCGGCCATCCGGTGCTTCAGCCGGACCAGCTGCTGGGCCTGGATCCGGATGTCGGTGGCGGAGCCGCCGAGGCCGGCCGAGGGCTGGTGCATCAGGATCTCGGCGTTGGGAAGCGCGAAGCGCTTGCCCTTGGCACCGGCCGTGAGCAGGAACTGGCCCATCGAGGCGGCCATGCCCATGGCGATGGTGACCACGTCGTTCTTGATGTACTGCATGGTGTCGTAGATCGCCATGCCCGCGGTGACCGAGCCGCCGGGCGAGTTGATGTACAGGAAGATGTCGCGGTCCGGGTCGGCCGCGAGCAGCAGCAGCTGAGCCGTGATCTTGTTGGCGATCTCGTCGTCCACCTGCTGGCCGAGGAAGATGATGCGCTCGTTGAGCAGACGGTTGAAGACCTGGTCTCCCAGACCGCCACCGCCGATGTCTCCGGCGCCCATGGGGGTCATCAGGCCGGGCATCTGGAACTGGGGAGTCGTCACGTATCCACCCGCTCGTTGTTGTGTGGCGGCTGATCGACCGCCGCCACTGCGTCTCTTACGAAGGTCGGCACGTCGGTGGCCCTGATGGACCGACAGTCACCCTGCCCTTCGTACCAGTGACCCTAACGCGCAGGCCGGGCCTGGCCATCCCCTACACAGAACTGTTCGCTGTGAGCGCAGGGTCACCGGACGCACGGAAGGGCCCGGACGCACGAAGCGTCCGGGCCCTTCCGTCAGAGCGTGTTCGGCAGACCGTGGATCAGGCCTCGGTGGTCTCCGCCGCCTCGGTGGCTGCATCGGCCTCGGTGGCCTCGCCGTCCTCGGTCACGGCCTTGACGGTCTCGGCGGCGTGCTCGGTCGCCTCGATCTCGTCCTCCTCGTCGTCGAAGTCGACGACGTTGCCCTCGGTGTCCACGACCTTGGCGGCCTCGACCACGACGGCCAGGGCCTTTCCACGGACGACCTCGCCGACCAGCAGCGGCACCTGGCCACCCTCGACAACCTGCTTGGCGAACTGGTCCGGGGTCATCCCGGAACCGGCGGCACGGCGCAGCAGGTGCTCGGTGAGCTCCTCCTGGTTCACCGCGAGCTCCTCCTTGGACGCGATGGCGTCCAGGACGAACTGGGTCTTGATGCCCTTCTGGGCCTGCTCGACCAGCTCGGCCTGGAACTCCTCGGCGGTCTTGCCCTGCAGCTGCAGGTAACCGTCCAGGTCGACGCCCATCTGCGGCAGCTGGTGGTGCTCCAGGTTGTGCTTGCGGGTCTCGACCTCGTCCGCGAGCAGCTTCTCCGGGTACGGCATGTCGACGAGCTCCATCAGCTTGTCGAGCACGCGCTCCTGGGCCTGGGTGGCCTGGTCGAACTCCTTCATGCGGACGAGCCGCTTGCGGGAGTCGTCCTTCAGCTCGTCCAGGGTGTCGAACTCGCTGGCCAGCTGGGCGAACTCGTCGTCCAGAGCCGGGAGTTCCTTCTCCTGCACGGTGGTCAGGCTGACCGTGACCTCGGACTGCTGGCCCTCGGCGGTGCCACCCTTGAGCTCGGTGGTGAAGGTGGCGGTGCCGCCGGCCTCCAGGCCGACCAGGGCCTCGTCGATGCCGTCGAGCAGGCGGCCGGAGCCGATCTCGTAGCTGACGCCGGTGGCGGTGCCGTCCTCGGGGACCTCACCGTCGACCTTGGCCTCCAGGTCGACGACCACGACGTCGCCCAGGGCGGCGGCGCGCTCGACGGCCTTGGTGGACGCGAAGCGGTCGCGGAGCTGGTTCAGGCTCTCCTCGATGTCCTCGTCCGACACGGCGATCGCGTCCACCTCGACCTCGATGCCGGTGAAGTCGGGGAGGGTGATCTCGGGACGGATGTCCACCTCGGCGGTGAACTTCAGGTCGCCACCGTCGGCGATCTTCTCGACACCCTCAAGGCCGTCGATGTCGGGCTGACCGAGGACGTCGACCTTGTTCTCGTCGACGGCCTGGGTGTAGAAGCGCGGCAGCGCGTCGTTGACGGCCTCCTCCAGCACGGCGGCACGGCCGAAGCGCTGGTCGATGACGCGAGCCGGGATCTTGCCCTTGCGGAAGCCCGGAACCGTGACCTGCTGGTTGATCTTCTTGTACGCCGCGTCGAGGCTGGGCTTGAGCTCCTCGAAGGGCACCTCGACGGTGAGTCGAACCCGGGTCGGGTTCAGAGTCTCGACGGCGCTCTTCACGGTTGGGTCTCCTTGGGGGCTTGCGGTCGGGGTGTCCGCCGCGCCGAAGGTGGAAAACCTGGGGCACGGCGAGACGGGTGATAGGTCAGAGGCGACATCGCCCGCCGGGATGGGTCGGACGCTGAGCACGCTCCTCGCCCTCGGACGGCTGAGCCCGTTTCGACCCCGGTGACCTGTGACCATGTCGCCACCGTGTCGCCGGGCATGCCACGTGGACAGCCGTCAGCGGTCCATCCTACCGGTACCACAATCTGCATTGGTCCCAGCTGAGGGGGGAGGTCGCGCAGCGGGGACGGGCCGGTGCCCCGGAAGGGTCGCGGCGGCGGACCGCAGCGCCATGGAGCGAGGGACCGGGCAGGCCGGAACGACAGCCGGGGAGGGGCCGGGAACGGTCGACGAGGTTCGCCCGGCGGCCGGTGAAAACACCCGTGCGGGTCAGCCCGTGGACGCCACCGCGGCCTCGTCGGCGGGCAGCTCCGGGGCACCGTCCCGAGCCGCGCCGCGAGCGGCGCCCTGGGCCGTGCCTGTCCCGGTGTCCTCGCCCCGGGGACGCCGGCCCGGGCCTCCCCCGGCGCCGACCATCGTCGGGGCGGCGTCGCGGTCGGAGATGAGCAGGGCGGTCAGTGACGCGACGGCGGCCAGCCCGGCCGCCACCAGGAAGGCCGCGTGATAGGCCGTCAGATTCGGGCCGGGATGCCCGGCCCCGGTCGTGGTGACCGTACCGATCGCCGCGAGGACGGTCCCGAGCAGCGCGACACCGATGGCCGAGCCGAGCTGTCGCTGAGCGTTGAAGAGGGTGGAGGCACGTCCTGTGGAGGCCGGCGACACGGTCGCGAACGCGGCGGTCTGGGCCGGCATGAAGACGTGCGCCATCGAGAACCCGGTGCCGAACATCAGCGCACGCGCCGCCCAGACGCTGGTCTCCGGGGTGAGCCGGGCCATCAGCACCATGGCGACGGCGACTCCGGCCGCGCCGGTGGCGATGATCCGGCGGGGGCCGATCCTCGGATACAGCCGGCTCGCGACCTGCGAGGCCAGCATCACCCCGATGGCCTCGGGGAAGGTGTTGAGGCCGGTCTGGAACGCGCTCGCCCCGACCGCGTTCTGGTAGTACAGCGGGAACAGGTAGAGCATCCCCAGGAACGCGGCGCCGGAGGCCAGACTGACCAGGTTGGTGGTGCGGAACAAGCGGTCCCGGAACAGCCGCAGGTCCAGCATCGGGTCGGCGATCCGCAGCTCGACCAGCACCAGCGCGAGGACGGCGGCCAGACCGACCGCGCCGGAGGCCACGATCCTCGGCGTCCCCCAGCCCTGGTCCGCGCCCTCGGCCAGCGCGTACATCACCAGCCCGAAGCCGACGGCCGCCAGGACGAACCCGGCGGCGTCGAAGCGACCGGCCCGCTCGCTGCGGAAGTCGGGGAGGAAGAGCAGCCCGAACGCCATCGCGGCGATGCCGATCGGGACGTTGACGATGAAGACCCAGTGCCAGCTGAAGGTGTCCACCAGCCAGCCGCCGAGCACCGGCCCGAGCGCCGGCGCGACGGCGGTGGGCAGCATCAGCACCCGGGTCGCCCGCATCCGCTCCTCCTGCGGGAACGCGCGGAACAGCATCGTCATCCCGACCGGGGTGAGCATCCCGCCGCCGGCGCCCTGGACGATCCGGTAGAGACTGAGCTGATCCAGGCTCTGCGCGGTACCGCACAGCAGCGACGCGACGGTGAACAGCGCGAGCGCGGCGAGGAACACCCTGCGCGTCCCGAACCGGTCCCCCAGCCACCCGGACAGCGGCACAAAGACCGCCAGGCTGACCAGATAGCCGACATTGACGATTCCGACGGAGGCGGCATCCACCGAGAACTGCCGCCCGATCGAGGGCAGCGCGACGTTGACGATCGTGGTGTCCATGATCGACATGAAGAGTGCGGCGACGAACACGACCGCGACGGCGGTCTTCGGCGACAACGGACGGCGACGCGCGATGGGGGCGGGCATCTCTGCGTTCACGCCTTCCGTTCGAGTGGACAGAGCTGCCGACCGTAACAAAATCTGACGCCTCAGCTATTCCGACCACCACTCCGACCCCTGTTCCCGACGCTCGGAGCAAGCCAGGATCAGGGGGTCACCCCAACCACACCAAGGTCCCGGACGCGCACGAGGACCGGCCACCCCCCTATGAGCCCAGACATGCCGAAGGCCCTGTCGCACCCGACGACAGGGCCCTGAATCTCCACATACCGACCTGGTCGGGGTGACCGGATTCGAACCGACGACCTTCCGCTCCCAAAGCGGACGCGCTACCAAACTGCGCCACACCCCGTACCGTCCAGTGGCTGGACGACACGTAGCGTACATGCTGATCGCCGAAGTCCGGCCCGCTTTTTTCCGCCGCCCGGCCGAGCACCACGCCGTGCAATCAACCGGTGTGCATCCGCCCGACCCGGTCCGCTAGGCTGTCCCCCGAACGCGCCCCACCAGCGCGCTCCGCGGGCGTAGCTCAATGGTAGAGCCCTAGTCTTCCAAACTAGCTACGCGGGTTCGATTCCCGTCGCCCGCTCCGAACGGCTCGGCCCCAGCTCAGCGACCTGATCGCAGAGCCGGGGCCGATCGTCGTTTCGGGGCCTATGCCCCCGGTGTGCCACACGCGTGCCACACCGGACTAGATCATGGTTTCGATGGCTCTCGGTTCGCAGTGCCACGAGCCGATCCACCCCAGGTGAAACCCACCAAAGTCGCCAACCTGCAACTGCTGCGGCAAGTCTGAGAGCAACGCAGGCAGACAATGACAGGCCCTCGGCGGTCAGCTCTCTTCATCAAGGAGCTTAGCTGCGGAGGCGGGGTCCATGAGGTTGGACCATGCTTGCTCAGCTGCTTCCAGCGGGCGCTCGGGAAGGGAGTACTCGGGAAACCAGCCGTCGAGGGCACAGCCGGGTACAAGATCGAGGACTGTGACGACCAGGGCATCAGGAACGGACCCGGTGATCCGCACAGCGACGTAGGTCTCATGCCCCTGGCTCGCGCGGATCTGGATACCGAGCCGGGCACCGGCCACGCTGCCTTGATGTTCGCGTCCATCGAGGAGGGAGGTGCGAGCGAGGTCGCGGACAGTGCCGGCCAGACGGCGTTCCAGGCGAACAGCCGCCTCTGCGCGGTAGCGCGAGTGGTCACTGTCGTCGGGCAGCAGGTGCGCGGTGTGAGTATTGGTGGTCAACGCCGCAGTATGGGTGGCGTTGTAGCGAGCGCGAGCAGCCACAGCCGTGGCAGCCAGGAGCGCATAGAAGTCCGTGGTGCTGCCGTCCTCGCGGCGGCCTGCGGCGATCAGCCATAGCGGGACGTCAGCTGACGAGTCGTCGGACCAGAGCGCGCCGCGCCACCGCTGGACCTTGACCTTGAAAAGGACTTGGTCGTCCACAGCGGCGATGCGCTCGTGCGGCGTGTCGGGGTCAGCGAACTGCTCGTCAGCCTTGGCCAATAGCGGGTGGTCGAGCTCGTCCAGAGGCCGATCCACCGGCCCCACGGGAAGTCGAAGGTCGTCACGCAGGCAACGCAAGGTCGGTCGAACGCGGTTCATCGGATCCCGGTCAGCCCGTCTCGTCGACGCCGCCGAGGGCGTCGAGCTGCTCGCGACTGACCCCGGCGAGTAGGGCAACGCGAGACGCGCGGGTGCCGTCGAGCTGGTGCATGAGGTCCTGCATGCGGCGACGCATCTCGTCGCGCCGGGCATCCAGGTAGAACTGAACGGCCTCGGCGACCAGGTCCTTCTTGGTGATGCCGAGAAAGTTCGCCCCAGAGGAGATCAGCTCGTCTATGGCCGGGTCCACCTTCAGCGGCGCTTGCCGGCGTGTCGTGCTGGCTGCAGTCATGGCAGTCTCCTGACGTCTCTCGAAATGGTACCTTCAGTACCTCACCTCGACAAGCAGGCAGAGCACTCGAAGGGCCGGACGCTGAATCTCAGGAACTACGGGACGGGCCCATGCCCATGCGGCCCAGTTCGTGGGCCACGCGGCGGCAGCCCCGGCGGGGTGCAGGCGACGCATCTCGCACACGGCGGCCTCGATCTCCGCGCTGGTGCGGCGCGGGCAGACTCGAGGCCGGTGCGAGTGGTCGGACAGGGCGGCCAGTCCGCCCTGCAGGTAGCGGTTCTTCCAGGTGTGGATGGTCTGTCGTGAGACGCCGTAGCGCGCGGCGACTTCGGTCAGCGGACAGCCGTTCTGGATCTCGATGACAGCGCGATAGCGCTGTTCCATGATGCTCAACTCCACCAGTGCCAACATGGCCTCCCTGGTGATCGTTGACTGATCGTCAGGAGGCTATGTCAGCTGACAGGTGTCAAGCGTCAACTGAAACCGCAGCGTCAAGCATCAACCGAAGTAGGACATTCGCCTTGACGATAGGAGCGTCAAGCAGTACGCCAACCGACTCTGCTCCGAAGTCTCTTCCTGGATTTAAGGCCAGCGATCGAAAAGTGAATGCATGGAAATCGCCCAGTCGCGCATACGATCTCTGAAATGAAATGATCCCCGCCCGACCCCGTGCCCGCTGCGTGCCCGGTCGGAGGGGAAGCGACGGGGAACCAGGGGAACGCCGGTGCACTAGACGCTCCGCCGCAGGTCAGCGAATCGCCAGGTCAGCCGGGATCTTGGAACGGACTCTTCCAAACTAGCTACGCGGGTTCGATTCCCGTCGCCCACCATCGTGGAAGTGGGCCATGCGAAGGCGAATCTTCCTCGATTGAACTGGGCGCTGTCCCGGGTCAAAGTCGAGCCGGTCAGCGAACAGGCGGCGAAGGCATCAGCAGAGCTGCTCAGGACCGTCGGGCTCCACGGGCACAAGTACGCCATCGATGCCACCGTTGCGGAGGTGGCGCTCCGCCAACCCGGACCAGTGGCCGTGCTGACGTCTGATATCGACGACATGGCCAAGCTGTGCGGTGGCCGAGTGAAACTCATCGGCCTCTGAGCCCGGAGACATGATCGCCGCATTGGGGCCGATCGTCGTTCCGAGCAGCTTCTGTTTGTATCCAGACCAATGATGTGGCCACCCTGGCGAGGCTCAGGATGAAGTCTGAGCTCGTGCGGATGACGTGGGTGATTGCGCTAGCCGGAGGGTGAGCGCTTCGGTATGGTCAATGGTATGGCTACGACGAAGAAGTACACCGTGACCCTGCCCGAGGATCTCGCCGAGTCCGTCCGGGCGAAGGTCGGGCCGGGCAACTTCAGCAACTACGTCACGCAGGCCATAGCGCGTCAGGAGGAACGGGGACGGCTGCACGAGCTCGTCGACTGGCTGGAGGACGAGTACGGTCCCGTCACCGAAGAGGAGTTGACTGAGGCAGAAGCCGAGCGTCGACTGTTGGAGCAGCGCCACACGGAGTTGGCCGCCACGCGAGAAGGAGCGAAGCAGCAGCATGATGCCGCTTGAGCGCGGACCACACTTTCCTCCTTGACAGCGAAGGGTTGTCACAGCTCGTCCGGGGCGACGCCCGCATGCGGGCCCGCCTCAAGGTCGCCGAACGCTCCGACCTTCGGGTCATGACCACCTCGATGACACTCGTCGAGGCGTACCACTCGAAGCTCTACCGGCCGGCCTGGCGCTGGGCCCTCTCCCGGATCGTCGTGGAGCCTGTGACCAAGGAGATCGCCGACGCGGCGATCGATCTCCTGCAGGACGCTGGACTGCACGGACACAAGTACGCCATCGACGCCACCCTCGCCGCCATCGCCCTGCGGCAACCGGGCGTGGTCACGGTGTTCACGTCGGACGAGGACGACCTGCGCAGACTGTGCGGAGACCGGGTACTGGTCGTGAAGCTCTAAACGGTACGTCTGAGCCCTCGTCGCCCTCGCCGCAGGAACTGGAATCCGCAGCGGGGAAGCCCGCGAGGTTCCAGGTGATGAGCACATCGGCCCCGGCGGCCAACGCGGCCGCCGAGCGGTGCCGATCGTCAGGGTCGTCGCCCGGCATCTCGTCCACGAGGTGGGCATACGCCGACTCGTGGATCTCGCAGTCGGCGAAGATGCGGCGGATCGCCCGGGTGACAGCGACAGCCGACTCCGTGGAGCGTTGCCGCTCCCGGACGATGAACCTCTCCCACTCCGACAGCAACCGTTCCGACCAGACGACGTTGCGCGCCGTCTGTGCTGCGCGGACGGGTTCGCGGTGGGGCGGCTGGGCTGTTCGGGGAGAATTTCGGGATTGTCGGGGCTGAGGTGTCGATCTGGGGTGGGGGCGTTCGTATAGAGGGTGAGAGGTCGGCAGGGAGTCGGCCGGCCCGTTGTCTGCGGGCATCGTGAAGGAGGGCGTCATGAAGAACTACCTGCTCAGCGTTGTGCAGCCGACCGGGGCTGAGCGGCCCGCGCCGGATGTGATTGAGGGGATCATGCGCAACGTGGCGGCGATCAACGAGGAGCTGAGGGCGGCCGGGGCCTGGGTCTTCGCCGACGGCCTGTTCGGCCCCGACACCGCGACGATGCTCCGCCCGCAGCCGAACGGCGACGTGCTGATGACGGACGGCCCCTACGCGGAGGGCAAGGAGTACCTGGGCGGCATCAGCATCGTCAAGGCCGCCGACCTCGACGCCGCGCTGGCGTGGGGGCGGAAGGTCGCGATCGCGACCACGCTGCCGATCGAGGTCCGGCCGTTCTCGACCGAGGTCGACGGCTGATGTCCGAAGCCTCCGCTGGCCGGCCCGACGCCGGCGAGCCGCCCAGCGGGCACCCGACCGGCGTGCCGTCGGCCGGGGCGCCGCGGGCACGCCGGACGGGGGTGGACGGAGGCGGGGCGGCGGCCGACGGGCCGGGGCAGGGGGTGGTGGGTCCGCTGTCGGCCGGGGAGATCGAGGGGGTGTTCCGGGCGGAGTACGGGCGCGCGGTGGCGGTGCTGGTGCGGGTCTGTGGGGACATCGACCTCGCCGAGGAGGCGGTGCAGGACGCCTTCGTTGCCGCGGTGGAGCGCTGGCCGCAGGCCGGTCTGCCGCCCAGCCCGGCCGGATGGATCATCACCACCGCCCGCAACCGGGCGATCGACCGGCTGCGCCGGGAGGCCGACCGGACCGGACGTCACGTCCAGGCGGCGCTGCTCCACAGTTCCGACGACCAGGACCAGGAGTACGAGCCGAGCCAGGGAGGTGCCATGCGCGACGACCGACTCCGGCTGCTGTTCACCTGCTGCCACCCCGCCCTTGCCGTCAACGCCCAGGTGGCGCTGACCCTGCGGCTGCTCGGCGGGCTGACCACGGTCGAGATCGCCCGGGCGTTCCTGGTGCCCGAGCCGACGATGGCGCAGCGGCTGGTCCGGGCGAAGGGCAAGATCCGGGACGCAAGGATCCCGTACCGGGTCCCGGACGACGCCGAGTTGCCGGACCGGCTGCGCGCCGTGCTCGCGGTGGTCTACCTGATCTTCAACGAGGGCTACGCACCGGGCTCGGGCGAGAGCCTGGTCCGGGCGGACCTGTGCGCGGAGGCGGTCCGGCTGGGCCGGCTGCTGGTCGAGCTGATGCCGGACGAGCCGGAGCCGATCGGGCTGCTCGCGCTGATGCTGCTGATCGACGCCCGCCGCGAGGCCCGCACCGGCGCGGACGGCGAGCCGGTGCTCCTCGGCGACCAGGACCGCGGCCGGTGGAACGCGGCCCTGATCGCCGAGGGCCAGGACCTCGTCCGCCGCTGCCTGCGGCGCGGTCACCCGGGGCCCTACCAGCTGCAGGCGGCGATCAACGCCGTGCACAGCGACGCGCCCGCCGCCGGCCTCACCGACTGGGCGCAGATCCTCCAGTTGTACGACCACCTGGTGGCCCTGGCACCGAGCCCGGTCGCCTCGCTCAACCGCGCCGTCGCCTTCGCCGAGGTGTGGGGCGCGGCGGCGGCGCTGCCGCTGGTCGACGCCCTCGCCGCCGACCTGACGGGCTATCACGTCTTTCACGTGGTCCGCGCCGAACTGCTCGGCCGGCTGGACCGGCCCGCGGAGGCCGCGGCCGCGTACGACGCCGCGCTCGGCTGCACCGACAATGCCGCCACCCGCGCGCTGCTGTTGCGCAGGCGCGAGGCGGCGGCCCGGTCGGTCCATGACGACGACGAGCGGTGAGGGCCACGAGGATCCAGGTGGTGCCGCGTCGTAAGGTGATCACCTCGACGAGAGAGGGATCTTGAGCTGTGAGCATGGAACGAATCAGTCCGCGGCCGATCGCCGGTGAACGCGAGATGCTGCGCGAGGCCCTCGACTTCCACCGGGCGACGCTGGCGATGAAGTGTGACGGCCTCTCCGACGAGGACCTGCGTCGGCAGTCCAGCCCGCCGTCGACGCTCTCCCTGCTCGGCCTGGTCCGGCACATGGCCGAGGTGGAGCGGGCCTGGTTCCGGCGGACCGTCAACGGCGAGGACATCGCGCTGGTCTGGTCGGACGCGGGCGACTTCCAGGTCGCGTACGACGCGAGCACGTCGACGCGGGCGGAGGCGTTCGCGGCATGGGAGGCGGAGGTCGACCAGGCGCGCCGGATCGAACGTGAGGCGGACTCGCTCGACCTCACGGTGTACGCCGCGCGCTGGGAGACGGACATCACGCTGCGTACGGTGATGCTGCACATGATCCACGAGTACGCCCGCCACAACGGCCACGCCGACTTCCTGCGTGAGGCGATCGACGGGACCACCGGCATCTGAGGACGCCCGCCGCGCACGGTGATCGGCCCTGGTTCGGCGGCGTGGTCGCCGGGCCGGGGCCGATCACCGTTGGGCCGGGTCGGGCCCGGTTAGGCCCGGGCGTCATTTTTCGACCACCGCGCGGGCCCGGCTGCGCACGGGGTGATGGGGATCGGTCAAACGCCGGTACGCTCTGCGGTGGGCAGGGTTTTCACGTTCCCCTCACATCTGGAGATTCCCCGTGCGCGCGCCGCAGCGGCTGACGGTCATACAGCGCAGTGTTGTGCGCGAAATGGCGTCGCTGGGACTGGAGTTCCAGCCGGACGGCGATGTCGTGCGCGGCCCCGGGACGACGGCGGTCGCGGTGCGGGAGCACGCCGACAGCACGGGCGGCCACGTCGACCTCGGTTACGTCCTGCGGCTGGGCGAAGGCGAGGGGCCGGTGGTGTGGGACTGCACCGCGGGCCTCGGTCGCACCGAGGAGGAGCGGCTGCAGAACGCGGTGCGGATGTGGCGCACCACGACCGCCTCGACCGTGGTCGAACTGCTGGACGGCCGCGGCATGCACGGGGACCACTTCCCGGCCGGTTCGCCGGGTGGGGTGGCCGGGTGGCATGCGATCCAGGGGCCGGCCTGCGTGTTCGGCTTTCGCAGCACGCCGCTGGGCGACTGGGTGGCGGAGCATCAACTCCTGCCCGCCGTCGCCGAATCGGTGCTCCCCCGGCTGACCGGACGCGACGTCAACGGGGTGAAGTTCTTCTTCGGCGGCCGCAGCGGGGACGACGTGGCCGAGGTTCGGGTCAACGGCGAGCCGGTGGACGAGGCGTCGGCGGCGCTGCGGGAGCTTCCGTGGCCGCGCGGCGAACGGCTGGCCTGGGTGCGCTGTTTCGTCCTGCTGGCCGCCGAACCCCCGGTCCAGGCAGGGTCGCCGGCCGGGGGCGGGACCGGAACGGCGGTGCCGGTTGCGGTGGCGTCCACGGCGTTGCCGTGGCGGCCGGGCAGCCGGGGTGCGGCGGGGGCCGGACTGCTGCGGAGACTGCTGCGCCACCGGTAGCCACTGGTAGCCACCGGCAGGGCTCGGCAGGTCCAGGGACGAGCGGATTGGCCGGCGAGCGGGGTCATCGGCGAGCCGGTGCACGGGCGTCAGGTTCACGGGCACGCGGGTGCGCGGCACGCGGGTGCGCGGCACACGGGCGCGCGGCACACGGGTGAGCTGGTGCAGTGGGCGCCAGGTTCACGGGTGAGCGGGCGCACGGGCACGCGGGTGCAGGGGTACGGGCGCGCGCGTGGACCTCAGCGGGCCGACGGGGGAAGGCCGGTGGCTGAAGGGGCCTGCGGACCGTCAGGTCGTCGGGAGGCGCCGGGAAGCGACCCGGTCACCTCCCGGCGTGCGGTCAGCAGGCCGCCGACGGCTACTTGGTGAGGTTGTTGAGGGTCGTGGCGAGCTGGTCGAGGAAGCTCTGAATAGGCGTCGCCGCGGACGTCTTCGCGAGGAAGAAGCCGAAGAGGGCTGCCAGTATCGCGAACCCGATCTTCATCTGCTTGTTCCTGATGAAGACGACCAGGAGGATACCCAGCAGGACAACGGCGGAGACGGAAAAGGTTGTCACTCTGATTCACTTCCTCGTTCAGGACGTGCTCGGTGTCCGAGCCACCCGGCAGGCCGGTCCGCCGTATCTCTCTCAGGCACTGCCTTCTCCCTCCCCACGCCCGACCATCAGTGTCTCCGGAGCGACGGGCTCCGTAAAGCACTTCCGGGAGACAGCTCACCAGGTGATCCGCGATTCGGCCGAGATTGGCCGAAGATCGGCGGGGGCCCCGGGGAGGGTTGGTACAGATGGTACAGGTGTTGCGAAGTGGGCTGGCACGTACGGTCATTCACGCCAGATCAGCAGCAGCGCGCGGTCGTCGTTGAGATCCTTGGCGACGGTCTCGATCAGGCGCCAGGCGGTGCCGGTGAAGGTCGAGCCGATGAGCCGGTCCGCCTCCCCCATCAGCCGGTCCATGCCCTCGGAGATGTCGCGGCCGGGAGCCTCCACCATGCCGTCGGTGCAGAGCATCAGGACGTCGCCCGGGTCCAGCCTGCCCCGCAGGCCGATGAACTTGGCGCCGTCGTAGATGCCGAGCAGCGGCCCCTCCGCCTCTTTGGTCTCCCAGTGGCCGGCGCCCATACAGCGCTGCATTCCCGGGAGATGACCCGCCGACAGCAGTTCGTACTCGCCGGTGTCCAGGTCCAGGACCAGGTGCACGGCACTGGCGAAGCCCTCCTCCCACTCCTGGCGCAGCAGGTAGCCGTTGGCGGCGGGAAGGAAGTCGTGCGGCGGCAGCGAGCCGAGCAGGCCGCCGAAGGCTCCGGAGAGCAGCAGCGCCCGGGAACCGGCGTCCATGCCCTTGCCGGAGACGTCGGCGAGCACGGCCTCCAGGATCCGGCCGCCCTCGCCGGTGCGGGCGGCGACCAGGAAGTCCCCGGAGAAGGACTGGCCGCCGGCCGGACGCAGTGCCATCTCGGCGTGCCAGCCGTCCGGCAGGGCCGGGATCTGCGACTGGACCTTGAGCCGCTCGCGCAGGTCGAACAGCATGGTGCCGCCACCGCGCCAGGGAACGCCTACCCGGCTGCGGAGTTGGGCCAGCAGCAGTCCGGCCGCGCCCACCGCGCCGACGACCAGGACGCAGCCCGGGGTGACCCGGCCGGGCCCCAGGTCGTAGGGGCCGAGCAGAGCGGCCTCGACGCCCAGTGCCGAGGCGGCCGCGGCGTAGAGGAGCACCAGACTGCTGGGGCGCAGCAGCAGCGCACCGATCAGCACCGGCAGGACCAGCGTGGTGGGCGGGCACCAGACCGGCTGGACCAGCGTGGCCAGGGTGAGCAGCGGCACCAGCAGCAGCAGGGCGGCGAAGGCCAGCCAGTCGGAGGCGTCGCCGCGGAAGTAGTCGACGGCGGATCGGCGCAGCCTGCGGCGGGCCCGGTAGAGCGCCCTGCGCCCCCGTGCCGCGACCGTTTCCCGAGGGGACACCTCGGGCTGTGCTGCTGCCATGCCCGCTGACCCTACCGACCGGAGGTGCGGTGCGTCGACGCCCGCCCGAGGGGTGAACCGGGAGCGCACGCGGCCCGGCGTGCGCGGGCGGACGTCCCGTCGTGCGCGCCGGGGCTGCCTGAGGGTGGTACGAGGTGGCCCGGGACGGGCCGTGGGAGGGGGCGCGGGCAGGTGGCTGCTGTGCGGGTTTGGGGTGAATTGGTCGCGCAGTTCCCCGCGCCGCTCAGGGCGCTGCGTTCACCGGCGGTGTGGGGGCTGGCAGTTGGGGCACCAGAAGAGGTTGCGGGTGGCGTGCGTCTCGGTGCGGACCGGCGTGCCGCAGACCAGGCAGGGCTGGTGGGCACGGCGGTAGACGTAGACCTCGCCGCCGTGGGCGTCCTCGCGAGCGGCACGGCCCATGGCCTGCGGGGTGTGCTCGGGGCGCACGGTGTCGATCCAGCCGTCCCGTACGCCGTCGCGCATCAGTGCGCCGAGGTCGGCCCATATCGCGTCCCACTGCGCGCGGGTGAGCTCGCGGCCGGGCAGGTGCGGGTCGATGCCCTGCCGGAACAGCACCTCGGCGCGGTAGATGTTGCCGACGCCGGCGAGCACCTTCTGGTCCATCAGCAGGGCGGCGACGGTGGTGCTGCTGCGGCTGATTCGCTGCCAGGCGCGGAGCGGGTCGTCGAGGTCGGGGCCGGAGTGGGCCGAATCACCCGAGCGGCCCGGCGTGCCCGAACCTGCCGGGGCGGGCCCGTCGGTGACCGGCGCGCCGGGGGGAGGGGCGCGGAGCGGGTCGGGGCCCAGCCGGAGCTGGATGTCCTTCTTGTCGAAGCTGCTGATCAGCGCGCAGGTGGTGGGGCCGCGCAGATCCGCGTAGTGCCGGTCGTCGGCGATCCGCAGCCGGACCTGCCCGACCGGGGCCGGCGCCTCGCCGCCCGGCTCGATCTCGCCGAACCGGACCTTGCCGTACAGGCCCAGGTGGATGTGGATCCAGCCCACGCCCCGGAAGCCCAGGAAGAGGTTCTTGCCGTGGGCGTCGGTGGTGCTGAGGGTGTGTCCGTCCAGGCGCAGCGCGGCGGGTGCGAACGGGCCCTGTGGACTGGAGACATGCACCGGCTCGCCGCCGAACACCTCACGGTATCGGGCGGCGAGCCGGTGCAGGGTGTGGCCTTCTGGCATCAGCGGTCGCGGTGGGTCGGGTCGTCCGGCGGCGTCAGCCCTGCGGGTGGTTCGCCGGGATCGGCGGGAGCTCGCCGGTGGTCTCGTACTCGCTGATCATGTCGATCCGGCGGATGTGGCGGGGGTCCTCGGAGAACGGGGTACCGAGGAAGACCTCGACGAACTTGGTGGCCTCGTCCAGGGAGTGCATCCGGGCGCCGACGCTGATCACGTTGGCGTTGTTGTGCTCGCGGCCCAGCGACGCGGTCTCGGTGCTCCAGGCCAGCGCGGCGCGGACGCCCTTGACCTTGTTGGCGGCGATCGCCTCACCGTTGCCCGAACCACCGATGACGATGCCGAGGCCCTCGGGGTCGGCGGCGGTGCGCTCGGCGGCACGGAGGATGAACGGGGGGTAGTCGTCCACCGCGTCGTAGATGTGCGGACCGCAGTCGATGGGCTCGTGCCCGGCGCTGGTCAGCCACTGGACGAGGTGCTGCTTGAGTTCGTATCCGGCATGGTCGGATCCCAGGTACACGCGCATGGTCGTCAGTGTGGCACGAGGCGGCCCGGGGCCGCTGCTCAGGCCCGGCGTCCGAACAGCTTCCAGGTGGTCGGAAGCAGGCCCATGGCCAGCGCGATCTTGACTGCGTCGCCTGTCAGGTACGGGTAGAACCCGTACGAGGCGGCCTGGGCGAGGGAGACGTGCAGGGACACCGCCAGGTAGGGCACACCGACGGCGTAGACGGCGAGGTTGCCGAGCAGCATCGCGCCGGCGGTGCGCAGCGGGCTGCGGTCCGCACCGCGGCGGGCCAGCTCGCCGACGACGGCCGCCGCGACCATGAAGCCGATGACGTAGCCGAAGGTCGCGCCGAGGCCGGAGCTGCCGCCCGCGAACCAGGGGAGGCCGGCGAGGCCGGCCAGCAGGTACAGCGCCATCGAGGCGACGCCGCGGCGGGCGCCGAGGGCGGTACCGACCAGCAGCACGGCCAGGGTCTGGCCGGTGACCGGCACGGGCGAACCCGGCACCGGCACCGCGAGCTGGGCCGCCAGGCCGGTGAACGCCGCACCGCCGACGACCAGGGCGAGGTCGCGGGCCAGGCCACGGGCCCGGGTGGAGGAGGCGGGGAGCAGGTCGGCGAGGACTGCGGGCGTGGCCAGGCTCATCAGGGGTTCTCCGAGGGGGAGGCGGCGGGAGTGAACGCCTGTGAACCTATCGGGCTCCGGTGCGGGGGCGCCTCGGCTGGTCCCCACAAAGGAGCAGGTCAGTGCGTTGGAGGCTTGACGCAGGGGGCGCGCGGAGCGCGGGGGCGCCGTGGGTGGGCGCGGAGCGGGGGCGCGGGGAACGGTGACCGTGTGGGGTGGGCCGGTCGCGCAGTTCCTCGCGCCCCTGTTGGGGTTGCTCAGTTGCCTCGGGGGAACCTGTGAGGGTTGACCGACTACTCGAAGTTGGGGCCGGCGGTGCGGGTGCGCTTGATCTCGTAGAAGCCCGGGGTGGAGGCGACCAGGAGGGTGCCGTCCCAGAGGCGGGCGGCGGCCTCGCCGCGCGGGGCGGGGGTGACCACCGGGCCGAAGAACGCGATGCGCTCGCCGGTCGGACCGGGGACGGCGATCACCGGGGTGCCGACGTCCTCGCCGACCAGGCTGATGCCCTCGTGGTGCGAGATCTTCAGGTCCGTGTCGAACTCGGTGGACTCCGCCGCGTCGGCCAGCTCGACCGGGAGGCCCGCCTCGGCCAGCGCCGCCTCGATGGTCTCCCGGGTCCGGGGCAGGCCCTGGTTGTGGAAGCGGGTGCCCAGCGCGGTGTAGAGCGCGCCGAGCACCTCGTCACCGTGCTTCTGTGCGGCGGCGATGCAGACCCGGACCGGGCCCCAGGCCTCGGCTAGGAAGTCGCGGTACTTCTCCGGCAGGTCCTCCCGGCCGGAGTTGAGCACGGCCAGGCTCATCACGTGCCAGCTGACGGTCACCGGGCGCTGCTTCTCGACCTCCAGCATCCAGCGGGACGTCATCCAGGCCCAGGGGCAGAGCGGGTCGAACCAGAAGTCTGCGGTCACCGGGGTCGTGGCGGTCTCGGACATGCGTGGGCCCTCCCAGGGCGCTAACGAAGAAGTACGACGTCTCTGCATGAGCTCGGACGATCGAACGAACGTGCCCCGGGCGGCGGTAATTCCCGTACCGCGGATTCAATCGTCCGAACTGTCACCACTTCGGGTGGTACTACCTGGAGGCGTAGAGGAGGTACCCCGTGAAAGGATGCGCGGGAATCAGCAGCGCGGACGGGTGCGCGGTCGGGACCACCCGCCCGGCGACTCTCCCCCGCACCGCGTTGAGCTGCGCAGCGAGCAAGGGAGTATCGCAGTGCCCGGGACGAATCTCACCCGTGACGAGGCCCGCGAGCGGGCCCGGATCCTCAGCGTGGACGGCTACCAGGCCCACCTCGATGTGCGCTCGGCTGTGCGGCCGGTCCCGGAAGGGGAGGGCGCCGGGAGGTTCGGGTCCCGCACGGTGCTGCGCTTCCGATGTTCCGAGCCCGGCGCGGACAGCTTCGCCGACCTGCTCGCGCCCTCGGTGCGCAGCGTCGTACTGAACGGCCGCGCGCTGGACCCGGCGGAGGTGTTCGACGGCTCGCGGATCACCCTGCCCGGCCTGGAGGCCGAGAACGAGCTGGTGGTGGAGGCGGACTGCGCCTACAGCCGCAGTGGCGAGGGACTGCACCGCTTCACCGACCCGGTGGACGGCGAGACCTACCTCTACACCCAGTACGAGCCGGCCGACGCCCGCCGGGTGTTCGTGACCTTCGAGCAGCCCGACCTGAAGGCGCCGTTCACCTTCACCGTCACCGCGCCGGCGCACTGGCGCGTGTTCTCCAACTCCGCCGCCGGCGGCGACGCGCTGCCGGCCGAGGCCGACGGGGCAGGTCTGACCTGGGAGTTCGCGCCCACCCCAAGGATCTCCAGCTACATCACCGCCGTGGTCGCCGGGCCCTACCACCTGGCCACCGACCACTACAGCCGGGCGCTGCCGGACGGCCGGACCCTGGAGATCCCGCTGGGCGCGATGTGCCGGGCCTCGCTGGCGCAGTACTTCGACGCGGACGAGATCTTCACCGTCACCAAGCAGGGCCTCGACTTCTTCCACGACGAGTTCGACTACCCGTACCCCTTCGGGAAGTACGACCAGGCGTTCGTCCCCGAGTACAACCTCGGCGCGATGGAGAACCCGGGCCTGGTGACCTTCCGCGAGGACTACGTCTTCCGCTCCAAGGTGACCGAGGCCGCGTACGAGGGCCGGGCGAACGTCATCCTGCACGAGATGGCGCACATGTGGTTCGGCGACCTGGTCACCATGCAGTGGTGGGACGACCTGTGGCTGAAGGAGTCCTTCGCCGACTTCATGGGCACCTTCTCGCAGCTGGAGGCCACCAGGTACCAGGCCGGCTGGATCACCTTCGCCAACCGGCGCAAGGCCTGGGCCTACCGCCAGGACCAGCTCCCGACGACGCACCCGATCACCGCGGACATCCGGGACCTGGAGGACGCCAAACTCAACTTCGACGGCATCACCTACGCCAAGGGCGCGGCGGTGCTGAAGCAGTTGGTGGCGTACGCCGGGCGGGACGCGTTCTTCGAGGGCGCGCGCCGGTACTTCAAGCGCCACGCGTTCGGCAACACCACGCTGGCCGACCTGCTGGCGGTACTGGCGGAGACCTCGGGCCGGGGCGCCGAGGCGATGGCCGAGTGGTCCCGGGCCTGGCTGGAGACGGCCGGGGTGAACGTGCTGACTCCGCAGCTGGTCGCCGACACCGCCGGAACCATCACCTCGTTCGCGGTGCTCCAGGAGGCGACGGCGGAGTACCCGACGCTGCGCCCGCACCGGATCGTGGTGGGCCTCTACGACCGCGACGCCGACGGCGCCCTGGTCCGCACCCACCAGGTCGGCCTGGACGTGGCGGCGACGGCGCGCACCGAGGTGCCCGAGCTGGTCGGCCGTCCGCGACCGGCGCTGGTGCTGGTCAACGACGAGGACCTGACGTACTGCAAGGTCCGCTTCGACGAGACCTCGCTGGCCACGCTGCGGGACGGGCTGGGCGACGTGGCCAGCCCGATCGCGCGGGCGGTGGCCTGGTCGGCGCTGTGGAACATGACCAGGGACGGGCTGATGCCGGCCCGCGACTACCTGGACACCGTGCTGCGGTTCGCCGGATCCGAGAGCGACATCGGCGTGCTGCAGTCGCTGCACCAGCAGGCCAAGTCCGCTCTCGACCTCTACGTCACGCCCGAGGACGGGGTGCGCGCAGAGTGGGGCGCCAAGCTCGCCGAGGAGGCGCTGACCCGGCTGCGGGCCGCAGAGCCCGGCGGCGACCACCAGCTGGCCTGGGCGCGGTTCTTCGCGCAGACCGCCGGGTCGCAGGCCGACCTGCAGCTGGTGGCCGGCCTGCTGGCGGGAACGGCCCGGATCGACGGCCTGACCGTCGACCAGGAGCTGCGCTGGGCGCTGCTGCACACCCTGGTGGCGATCGGCACGGCCGGCGAGGACGAGCTGGCGGCGGAGCTGAGCCGGGACGACACCGCGAGCGGCAAGCGGCTGCAGTCCTCCTGCCGCGCGGCGCGGCCGACGGCGGAGGCCAAGGCGGAGGTGTGGCGCGCGGTCGTCGACACCGACGAGTTGCCGAACGCGCTGGTCGAGGCCCAGATCAGCGGCTTCCAGTCGACGGTGCGGCGGGACCTGCTGACGCCGTACGCGGAGCCGTACTTCGAGGTGCTGGAGAAGATCTGGGCGGAGCGGACGATCGAGACCGCGATGCGGGTCGTGCGGGGGCTGTTCCCGCACCTGGTCACCACGGCGGGGACGCTGGCGCGGACCGACGCGTGGCTGGGCGAGCACGAGGGCGCGGCGCCGGCGCTGCGCCGGCTGGTGCTCGAATGCCGCGACGACCTGGCCAGGGCCCTGCGTGCCCAGGACCGGGACGCCTCGCTGACCTGATCCGGTCGCGGCCGGCCGGGCACCGCGCTCACCTGTGTGGGGAGTGTGGTGTTCGGCCGGTCGGGTTGGGCCGGGTTCCGGGGTTGCCCCTACGATGGCGCGCGAGTTCAGTGCCGTTGACGAAGGGGTGTGCGGGGGATGGCGGAGTACGGTCCGGGGCAGGGCGTCCCGGGGGACGCGAGACCGGCGGGCCCTGACGGGACCTCAGCAGCAGCCCCGGCCGGTGCGCCCGCGGCCCCACCCGCCGTGGAGCACGCGCCGACGCAGACCTACCGCCCGGACGCCCCCGCACAGCCGCCCGCCCAGGCCGGTCCCCAGCCGCCCGCGCAGCACTACGCGCCGACGCAGACGTACAACCCGGCGGCCACCCCGCCACCGCCCGCCGCCGCGCCGTACGTACCCACGCAGGCCTACACCCCGGCGACGCCCCCGCCCGCGCAGGGCGCCACACCGCCGCCGGCCGGTACGCCGTACGTGCCCACGCAGACGTACAACCCCGCGCAGGCGACCCCGCCGCCGCCCGCCGCCGCGCCCTACGTACCCACGCAGACGTACAACCCCGCGACGCCGCCAGGTGCATCGGCTGCTCCGCCACCGGCCACCCCGCCGCAGGGGTACGCGGCGCCGCCGCCTGCGCAGGACGGATACGGCTATCCGCAGGCCGGATACGGGTACCCGCAGGCCGGGTACGGCTATCCGCAGCAGGCGGCGCCACCCGTGCCGCCCGCGCCGGTCCCCGGCTACCCCGCGCCGTACGGGTATCCGCAGGGCGCGCCCGCGCCCAAGCGGGGTCTCGGCGGCGGGCTGATCGCCGGGATCATCGCGGGCGTGGTGGTCCTGGCCGCCATCGCGACGGCGGTCGTGGTCCTGACGACCGGTGGCGGCGGCAGCAGCACCGGCGGCGGTGGCGGCGGCAACGGCGGCCTCAGCAAGGCGTGGTCGGTGCCCTCGGCCGGCGCGGACGACCGCCTCATCGGCTCCTGGCTGACCGCGAAGACCGTCATCCGGGCCAGCACCGGCGCGGGCGTCGTCGCCTACAACATCTCCGACGGCAGCAAGGCCTGGACCCTCACGCCCCCCGCCGACGGGACCGTCCCGTGCGCGGCCTCGCCCACGACCACCTCCGACGGCATCGGCACCATGGCCTTCGGAACCAGCGCCAACACCTGCTCGGAGCTGGCCGGGGTGGACTCCGCCACCGGCCGGATCCTGTGGACGCTGAAGCTGACGGACGACCAGCACGGCACCCCCAGCCGGGCCCAGACCTTCATCACCGGCTCGGTGGCGACCGTCATCAACACCAACGTGTTCGCCGGTGTGGACGTCAGGACCGGCAACCGGGTCTGGGGCTACACCGCGCGCGGCAACTACTGCAACGAGACGATGTACGGGACCACGGGCGTGGTCCTGGTCGACGACTTCTGCGCCGACGACAACATGCCGAGGTACACGCTCACCGCGATGGACGCGGCCACCGGCAAGACGCTGTGGCGCAAGACCGAGGACAACCACACCGACTTCACCGACATCCTGTCCGGCAACCCCGTCGTGGCCGCGCAGTACGCCGGCAGCAGCAACACCGTCGAGGTGTTCGACGGCAGCGGCAACGCGAGGCAGCTCAGCACCGCCGGCGCCACGCTCGCCAGCGGCGGCTTCAGCGACGGCCACTCGGTCCAGCTGATCGGGAACACCCTGGTCGTCCAGAACGCGATGGACAGCGGCAGCACCGGCGCCACCGCCGGCAAGGTCGTGGCCTACGACCTGACCTCCGGATCGCCGCTGTGGACGTACAACGGCGAGAGCCAGCACGGCGCGGTGCTGTTCGACCCGGCGGCGGACGGCAAGCTCTACGCGCTGTCGACCGGCAGCTACGAGGGCTCGCCGCACCTCGTCCAACTCGACCCCGTGACGGGCAAGTCGACGGTCCTGGGGGCGCTGCCCGCCGGGACGGACGGCTGGTCCTTCACCAGCGGGACACTCTACACGGTGGGCGGTGCGGTCATCGCGCTGAACGACTACTCCGACACCGACGCGCTGCGGGTCTACCGCTAGCCGGCGGCCGGTCCACCGGGCAGGGGCGGTACCCGGAGCGAGCCGGGGCCGCCCCTCCCCCTAGCATGTGGCGGGATCTGTGCGGAGTTGACGAAGGGACAGGCGGGGGATGTCGGAGAACACACCGGGGCCGGGCGGCTATCAGGACGGCGGCCCGCCGCCGCCGGCCTACGCGCCCACGCAGGCGTACGACGCCTCGGCGCACCCCTACCCGCAGCAGCAGGCGGCTCCGCAGCAGCCCGCCCCCGGATACCCGCCGCAGGATCTGCCCACCCAGGGGTACGCCCAGTCCGGCTATGCCCAGCCCCAGCCCGGGTTCGGCCAGACCCCGTACCCGCAGCAGGGTTTCCCCCCGCAGACACCCCCGCCGCCGGGTTACCCCCAGCAGGGCGTTCCCCAGCCGGGGCTCCCGCAGCACACACCGCCGCCGGGGTTCCCGCCGCCGCAGGCGTTCCCGCCGCCCGGCTTCCCGCCGCAGGGGGCGATACCGGGGGCGCCGCAGCCCGGGGCACCGCGCAAGCGGCTCGGCGGCGGGCTGATCGCCGGGATCGTCGCCGGGATCGCCGTGGTCGTGGCCATCGCGGTGGTCGCGGTGATGCTGCTGGCCGGCGGCGGCGGGCCGACCGGGAAGACGCTGAAGCTGGCCTGGGACGCCCAGAACTCCAGCGTCGGCGACCAGCGCGTCGGCTCCTGGGTGACCAGCACCCTGGTCATCCGGGCCGGCACCGACGACGGTGTGGTCGCCTACAACCTCAAGGACGGCAGCAAGGCCTGGACGCTGCCCTCACCGGGCACCGGTCTGATTCCCTGCTCGATGTCGGAGACGCTCACCCAGGACGGCATCGGCAGCATCGCCTACGGCCCCAACAGGCTGGCCTGTTCGATGCTCACGGCGGTGGACACCACCACCGGCAAGGTGCTGTGGACCAAGACCCTGGACCTCGGCGAGCACACCCAGCCGCTGCTCGCCGCGACCTACGTCCAGGGCTCGGTGGTGACCATCGTCGGCGAGACCACCCTGGGCGGCTTCAACGCCCGTACCGGCAGCCCGGTCTGGAGCTACCGGGGGCGCGGCCAGTACTGCAGCGTCTACCCGTACGGAATCTCGGGCGCGGTGCTCGTCGACGAGTTCTGCGCGGACGCCACCCCGGCGTACGCGCTCAGCGAGCTGGACGGGGCCACCGGCAAGGTCGACTGGACGAAGGCCCAGACCGGCCACACCCAGTTCCTCACCGTGCTCAACGCCAGTCCGCTGGTGGCCGTCCAGCAGCCGGAGAGCGGCGGCCAGAACACCGTCGTCTACGACGCCGGCGGCAACAGCACCCCGATCAAGCTCCTCGCCCAGGACCTCGGCAACAACGACGGCGCGCACTCGGTGCAGCTGGTGGGGAAGACCCTGGTGCTCCAGCACCAGAAGGACCCGAACGCCAACCCGGACAGTACGGCCGGGCCGATCGCGGCGTACGACCTGGGCACCGGTGCGATGCTGTGGAGCTACGACGGCGAGAGCAAGCACGGCGCGGTACTGCTGGAGCCCTCCGCCGACGGCACCATGTACGCGCTGTCCACCGGCTCCCAGGACGGTGTCCCGCACCTGGTCAGGCTGGACCCGGCCACCGGGAAGTCCACCCTGCTCAGCACGGTGACCGGGACCGGGGTGGACGGCTGGTCGCTCTCCGACATCACGGCTTACGTGGCGACCGACGGTTCGCTGGTGACGATGACCAACTTCGCCGGCGCCACCCTGCAGACCTTCCGCTGACACCGGTGTCCCCCGCCCGCGACATCCGGAGCGGCGGGAGGAGGGTCCGGGTGTGACGACAGTCATACCCGGACCGGGCGAAGCGATGCGACCGGACGTCAGCCGCCGTACGGGGGCTGCTGCTGCGGCGGCTGCGGCTGGGCGTAGGGGTTGTTCTGGTACACGGACGGCTGCTGCGGCTGCTGCCCGTACGGCTGCTCGGACTGCGGCCGGTACGGCTGCTGCCCCTGCTGCGACTGGTACGGGGGCTGCTGCTGGGCGTACGGCGGCAGCGGCGGGGCGGACTGGGGCGCGGGCCTGCGGCGGCGCAGGACCACGGCGAGCACGACGAGCAGGACGACGGCGGCCAGGCCGCCCCCGACGCCGAGCAGCAGGCCGCTGCCGCCGGAGCCGCCGGCGCCGGAACCGGCACTGAAGCCGGTGGCCGGGTGGGTGGCACCGTCCGAGGCACCGGCTCCGGGCGTCGCCGCGACCGTGGCCTGCGGCAGCGGTCCAGCCGCCGGGCCGGGCGCGGTCCTGGCCCACAGGGCGAAGCCGGCCGGACGGGCGATGCCGTAGCCCCAGTGCGGGTCCGGCGCGGTGATCCCGGTCGGCTCGGAGGCCGCCTTGATCAGGTAGTTGACGATCTGGCCCTGGGTCAGCTGCGGGTAGGCGGACCGGATCAGCGCGACGATGCCGGAGACGAACGCCGCCGAGAAGCTGGTGCCGTCGCTCTGGTACATCTTGGTGTCGTCGCTGCCGCCGTCGCGGACGATCCCCACGCCCGGCGCCACCACGGTGAGATGGCTGCTGGAGGTGGAGCCGCTCCACAGCCGGCCGTTCTGGTCGACCGCGCCGACCGAGACCACACCGGGGTACGAGGCCGGGTAGTCGTCCTCCTGGCCCGCGGAGTTCCCGGAGGCCGCGACCAGGACCACGTTGTGCGCCTCGGCGTAGGCGACCGCCGCCTCGGTGTTGTCGTCCTCGGCCGTCGCCGAACCGAAGGACATGTTGATCACCGAGGCGCCGTGGTCCACCGCGTAGCGGATCGCGGCGGCCACCACCGTGCCGGTGTCACCGTGGCCGGGGTCGACCCCGATCGGCAGGATCTTCACGCCCGGGGCGATCCCCATCACGCCGGAGCCGCCGCCCGGCCCGTGGCCGTGACCGGCTATCAGACTGGCGATGCCGGTGCCGTGGCCGTCGTCCGCGTAGTCGGTCTGGCCGTTGCCGCCGTGCACCAGGTCGGTCCCCGGCAGCACCTGGCCGGTGAGGTCGACGTGGGTGGCCCGCACGCCGGAGTCGATGACGGCGACGGTGACGCCCTTGCCGGTGGAGTGCGGCCAGACGTCCTTCGCGACCCCGTACGAGGTCAGCGGCCACTGGGCGTCGCGCGTGACGTCCGCGGCCGCCGTCGTCGCCGACCCGAGCAGCAGGGTTCCGGCCAGCACTGCTCCGCCGAGGGCACTCACCGTTCGCCTGACACCCATACCGTCCACCACGCTCCCCGCTCAGAATGACGATGGCCCCACAGGTCACCCTGCGGGGCCATCTGACACTACCCGGTCCGTCTCCCGGGCCCCGCAGGCGCCTACGCCCCGCAGCCGCCCGTCATCCGATGACGGGCGGGTTGGGCGCGCCGTCCTGCGCCCAGGTCTCGTCGTCCTCCACCAGGTACGCGGCGCGGGCCTTGCGCTTCTTCTTGTTGCCGGCGCCGCGTGCGCCGCCCATGCCGCCCATGCCCATCCCAGCGCCGCCCTCGCCCGGACCGGCGGCGCCTTCGCCCGCGGCGAGCTTCGCCTCGTTCGCGGCCGCGGCACTGGCCGACCCCTCGGCCGACCCGGCCTCCGCGGCCAGTCCGGACTCGCCGGCCAGACCGCTGCCGCCGAGACCCTCACCGCCGAGGCCGCCGGCCCCGCGGGCGTTCATGCCGAAGCCGCCGCCCGCGCCGCCGAGGCCGCCACCGCCGAAGCCCGACGTGCCGACGCCACCGAAGCGACCGCCGCCACCGGCCCCGCCGCCCGAACCGACGCCGCCGGGGCCGCCGTAACCGCCGTTGCCGCCCCCGCCGTTGCCGCCGCCACCACCGGTGGTCGGGCCCCAGGGGTTGCCGTCCAGCGTGCTGCCGGGCGGGAGCGGGGCCACGGGCTGCACGGGGCTGATCGGGCCGTGGCCGTACGGCGGAGGCTGATGGTTGGGCGGCGGGATGAAGTGTCCGGGATCAGGGGGTATGTGCCCGCCACTGACCGGACGGACCTTCTCGCCGCCGTAGGCGCCCCCGCCGGTGTAACCGCCGGAGCCGGGCCCGGCCGGGGCGGTGTCCCTCGGCTGGTGGACCGGGTCCACCGGCACCGGCGCGGGGGGCGGCGGCCAGCCGCTGTCGCCACCGCTGTGCGGGGGCGGCGTGACCAGCTGCGCGGCCGCGTTGTTGTACTTGGTGCCGAGGTCCTCCATGACCAGCACGGCCTGCTGGTGGCGCTGCTCCAGCACCGACAGCTGCGACCCGTCGTGGTCGACCGCCCAGCTCAGGCCGTGGTCCGCGGCGTCCTGCTTGAACTGCCAGTCCTGCTTCTCACTGGTGACCGAGCGGCTGAACTTGTCCCAGTTGCTGGGCATGTGGGGCATCTTGGTCTGCGCCTCGGAGAGGCCGATGGCCGCGTCCGTCATCGCGCCCGAGGTGACCCGCGCGTACTCCGCGCCGTTGGTCAGAGCGTCGTGCAGGCTCTGCGCGTTCACCTTGAAGGCGTCCGCCGAGTCGCCGCTCCAGTTCTGCAGCAGGTTGCTGACGTGCGTGCCGAGATCGTCGGCGGTGCCGTGGAGCTGGTCGTGGATGTTCATCCAGCGGGAGGAGGTCTTGTGGATGGCCTCGGGATCCGCATCCATGATCATCTTGCGGAGCCCGACCAGCCCGCCGCTGTTCTCGAAGTCCGTGGTGAAGCCGCCGGCGCCCTTGTGCCCGCCGGCGTTGGCGGCCAGCGCCTGCTTCCACTGGGCATCGGCCGCGTTCTGCATGTCCGTGACCGGATCGTCGTATGTCACTGCCCGTCCCTCCCCTTCCCCCTGGACCCGTCGACGGCCGTCACTGCGGACCGCCGAAGCTGCCCGCGGACGCGGCCTCGTTGTTGCGGTACGTGGTGTGCACATGGTTGGTCTTGTCGGTGAATTCCTGCACCATCGCCTTGAGCGTGATGATCATGTTGGTGATGGAGGTCTTCATGTCGTCGTGTGCCTGGTGCAGCGCGACAGCCTCCTGGAAGGCACTGCCGCCGAACTGCTGCGGCGTCAGATTGGTCTCGTAGTTCGCCTTGTTGGTGGTGTCATCCATGCCGTCCACCACGCCCTGCAGCCGAGTGATCGTGTTCTGCAGGTAGTCGAGGTCGACCGAATACCCCGTACCGGACATGTGCTTCGCTCCCCGTTGTCACCGGCCTGCTGGCACACCCCAGCAGGCATATGAACAACACAATCATATGGAACATGTCAGCGGCCTTCCCAGACCCCCTACCGATCCGTCAGGACCCGCCGGGTCAGGGCCCCCAGCCGCTCGGGCCGCGGCCGGTCAGGGGCGCAGCGCCAGCACCCACGCGCCCACCGCGTCGGTGATCTGCCGGAGCAGCTCCTCCTGGCTCATCGGGGCGCGTTTGGGCACGGCGAAGGAGTGGTTGCCGTAGGGGAGGGCCAGCAGCCGGTGCGGGGCCGCCAGCGGCGGGAACTCCGGGCCGCCGCCGAAGGGGTCCGCGGCGCCCTGGACCACGAGGACGGGAAGCGGGCAGCCGAGCAGCTCGTCGGCGCGGCTGCGCTCGGGCCTGCCCGGCGGGTGCAGCGGGAACGCCAGCGCGAGCACGCCGTCCGCCCCGGACGCCGCCGCGGTACGGCAGGCCACCCGCGCGCCGGCGCTGCGCCCGCCGACGACGAAGGGGACGCCGGCGGGGCGCAGCCGGGCGGCGACCGGCAGCCAGCCGGCGTCGAGGGTCTTCGGGGCCGGGGCGAGTTTCCGGCCGGCCACCCGCCAGGGCTGCTCGACCAGCGCGACGCTGACGCCGAGCGGCGGCAGCGCCGCTGCCAGCGCCCGCAGGTCCGGCGCCTCGATGCCGCCGCCGGCGCCGTGGCCGAGGGCGAGCAGCGCCCGGGGCGCGGCGGCCGGGTGGGTGGTGACCCGGGCGTCGCCGGCCGGGGTGGGGATCAGCTCGGTGGAGACCGACTCGGTGGACATGCTCCGAACCCTACGGAGCCCGTCCTGGATCAGAGGGTCACGGACGCCGGGCGTTCGCCCACGGCGCAGCGGGCCCCGGACTGCGCCCGACATGGGAGGATGCCGGAAAGTTCCAAGAGAACCGCTGATGAGAAGTCGACGAAGGAGTCACGCAGCGTGCCTGGCACCAACCTGACCCGTGAGGAGGCCCGTACCCGGGCCCAGCTCCTCACCGTGGACGCGTACGAGATCGAGCTCGACCTGAGCACCGCTGCCGAAGGGGGCACGTTCAGGTCCACCACCGTGGTCCGCTTCGCGGCCGCCACCCCGGGTACCTCCAGCTTCATCGACCTGGTCGCCCCCGCCGTGCACGAGGTCGTGCTGAACGGCACCGCGCTCGACCCCGCGGACGTGTTCGCTGACAGCCGGATCGCGCTGCCCTCGCTCGCCGCCGAGAACGAGCTGCGCGTGGTCGCCGACTGCGCGTACAGCAACTCCGGCGAGGGCCTGCACCGCTTCATCGACCCGGTGGACCAGCAGACCTACCTCTACACCCAGTTCGAGGTCCCGGACGCGCGCCGGGTGTTCGCCTCCTTCGAGCAGCCGGACCTCAAGGGGACCTTCCAGTTCACCGTCGCCGCCCCGACCGGGTGGAAGGTGATCAGCAACGAGGTCTCCCCCGAGCCCGAGAAGGGCGAGGCCGAGGGCACCGAGCTGCACCGCTTCCCGGCCACGCCGCGGATCTCCACCTACATCACCGCGCTGATCGCGGGCCCGTACGTGGGCGTGTTCGACGAGTACGTGGGCAAGGACGGCGCCCAGCGGGTGCCGCTGGGCGTCTACTGCCGCCCCTCGCTGGCGCAGTACCTGGACGCCGAGGCGATCTTCGAGGTCACCAAGCAGGGCTTCACCTACTTCCAGGAGAAGTTCGACTTCGACTACCCGTTCAGCAAGTACGACCAGCTGTTCGTGCCGGAGTTCAACGCGGGCGCGATGGAGAACGCGGGCGCGGTCACCATCCGCGACCAGTACGTGTTCCGCTCCAAGGTCACCGACGCGGCCTACGAGGTGCGCGCGGCCACGATCCTGCACGAGCTGGCGCACATGTGGTTCGGCGACCTGGTCACCATGGAGTGGTGGAACGACCTGTGGCTGAACGAGTCCTTCGCGACCTTCGCGGAGAGCATCTGCCAGGCCGAGGCCCCGGGCAGTCGCTGGCCGCACGTGTGGACCACCTTCGCCAACCAGATGAAGACCTGGGCGTACCGGCAGGACCAGCTGCCGTCCACGCACCCGATCATGGCGGAGATCAACGACCTGGAGGACGTCCAGGTCAACTTTGACGGCATCACCTACGCCAAGGGCGCCTCGGTGCTCAAGCAGCTGGTGGCGTACGTCGGCCAGGACGCCTTCTTCGCCGGGGTGCAGGCCTACATGAAGCGGCACGCCTGGGGCAACACCCGGCTCAGCGACCTGCTCGGCGCGCTGGAGGAAACATCCGGACGCGACCTCAAGGCCTGGTCGAAGTCCTGGCTGGAGACGGCCGGGATCAACATTCTGCGCCCCGAGATCGAGGTGGACGCCGACGGCGTGCTGACCTCCTTCGCCATCCGCCAGGAGGCCCCCGCGCTGCCCGCCGGCGCCAAGGGCGAGGCGGTGCTGCGTCCGCACCGGATCGCGGTCGGCATGTACGACCTGGACGCCGACGGCGCCCTGGTCCGCGTCGAGCGGATCGAGCTGGACGTCGACGGCGAGCTGACCCAGGTGCCGGTGCAGGCCGGCCGCAGGCGCCCGGCCGTGGTGCTGCTGAACGACGACGACCTGTCGTACGCGAAGGTGCGGCTGGACGCCGAGTCGCTGGCGAACGTCACCGCGCACATCGCCGACTTCACCGAGTCGCTGCCGCGCGCCCTGTGCTGGGCCTCGGCCTGGGACATGACCCGCGACGGCGAGCTGGCCACCCGCGACTACCTGGAGCTGGTGCTCAGCGGCGTCGGCCGGGAGTCGGACATCGGCGTGGTCCAGTCACTGCAGCGGCAGACCCAGGCGGCGCTGGACCTGTACGCGGACCCGCAGTGGCGCGCCACCGGCCTGGCCCGCTACGCGGACGCCGCGCTGGAGCTGGTGCACGCGGCCGCCCCCGGCGGCGACCACCAGCTGGCCTGGGCGCGGGCGTTCGCCTCGGTGGCCCGCACCGAGGAGCACCTCGCGGTGCTCAGCGGACTGCTGGACGGCAGCGTGGCCGTCGACGGCCTGGTCATCGACGACGAGCTGCGCTGGGCGCTGCTCGGCCGGCTCTCGGCCACCGGCGTGGTGGACGCGGACGTGATCGACGCCGAGCTGGCGCGGGACAACACCGCCGCCGGGCAGCAGCACGCCGCCGGGTGCAGGGCGGCCCGCCCGACCGCCGAGGCCAAGGCGGAGACCTGGGCCGCGGTGGTCGAGGCCGAGACGCTCACCAACACCGTCCAGGAGGCGGCCATCGCCGGCTTCGTCCAGGCGGACCAGCGGGAGCTGCTGGCCTCCTACACGGAGAAGTACTTCGCCGCGGTGAAGGGCATCTTCGAGGAGCGCTCGCACGAGATGGGCCAGCAGATCATCGTCGGCCTGTACCCCTCGCTGCAGGTGTCGCAGGCGACGCTGGACGCGACGGACGCGTGGCTGGCCTCGGCCGAGCCGGCGCCGGCGCTGCGGCGGATGGTCGTCGAGGCACGGGCCGGGGTGGAGCGTGCGCTCCGGGCGCAGGCTGTGGACAGCGCCGCAGGCTGACGGACGCGGGGCTAAGGCAGATGATCAGCCCCGTTACTACCTAGGGGCGCGGGGGCCGGGGGGGGCCCGCCCCGGAGGGGGGGGGGGGGGGGGCGGGGGCGGCGCCGCGGCC
>NZ_JBGCCS010000050.1:0-40092 GCF_041262645.1 Streptacidiphilus sp. EB129 | reverse complement strand
ATGGTACTGCAGGGGGGACCCTGTGGGAGAGTAGGACACCGCCGAACAACCATTAACAGAAGGCCCCCTGACCCAGCGTCAGGGGGCCTTTCTGCATGCTGGAATAGTTGAAGCTTCACCTATGTTGAAGGCGTCGCAGGACCCACAACGGAAGGGAGCGCGGTCGTCGTGCCGATCCAGGATGTGAAGGAAAGCAGCGCGGAGAAGTGGCGTCGGGCCGGGATGTTCTTCGAGGCGAAGGACTACGCCGAAGCCGCCCGGATCCTACGGGGGCTCGTCGACGAGGTGCCCGAGCAGGTCGCGCCGAGGTTGCTGCTGGCGCGCAGCTACTACCACTCCGCGCAGTTGCGTCGCGCCGAGGAGGAGCTCCGTGCGGTGATCGAGCAGGACCCGGTGGAGCACTACGCCCATCTGATGCTGGGTCGGACCCTGCAGCGTCAGGGGCGGGCCGAGGAGGCGGCGCCCTGGTTGAGGATCGCCGAGGCCTTCGGCGTGGACTCCTTTTGAGTGAATCTGCCGCGCCCGTGCACGGTACAGCACGGGCGCTGTACGCTGACCTCATGTCGAAGCACATCACCATTCGGGTGGACGAGGAGTTCCATGCCCGGCTGGCGGCGCGGGCGGCGGCCGAGGGCACGACGATCACGGCTCTGGTCACCGAAGTCGCCAAGCGTGAGCTCGACGCCGACCGGCAGAGATCGCTGGATGCTGCGGCGGAGTTCAACACGGCTGAGAACTGGGCGTACTTTCAAGAGCGGTTCGGGCGGAAGAGCGCGTGAAGGAAGAGAGCGTGAAGGCTGACGAGGCGTGGGCGTGGAACGTCCTGGCACACCACCTTCCCTCCGATCCGACGGTCTGGGATCCCTCGGGGATCAGCGCCGCGATAGCGCGCCATGCCACCGACGTCGTACTGGTCGCTGACGAGGAACCGCGCGACATCTGCTGGCGGGCGGCCGCGCTGCTGCACACGCTCGCGGTGTGCCCGCCGCTCGACAGTCCGATGAACGAGTTCTACGCCGCGACGCTGACCCGTTCCTACCTGGCGATGGCCGGCATCAAGCAGCTGCCCAACAGCTTCGCTCTGGCGGATCTCGTCGAGCACGCCAAGGAGCGCAGGGCGGACGTCTTCGCGACCGCCGAGTCCCTGCGCCAGCTGACCGACCTGACCTGACCTTCGGCCAAGGGCCTCAGCGGGGATCGGGGCGGTCCACGCTCCAGTGGCGGACGACCTGGCAGAACCAGTCCGAGTCGTTCTCCTTGCGGGCGATGAACGAGAAACGGCTGATGGTGCGTTGACCGCCCTCGTGGTCGCCGTAGAGCAGGTCGATGTTGATCCGGTCGCGTTCCTTGATCTGGCTCAGCAGCGGGGCGTGGTCCGGGTCGGTGCTCTCGCGGATCGCGGAGTGCCAGAAGCTGGTGTCGCCCGGCGCTATGTAGAGGTCGCGGCCCTGGCGGCGGAACGACGCGAGCGGCGGGTGGTCGTGCTCCGCGTACTGGGGACGTTCGGCGAGCCGCCAGCCGTGGATCACGCCGAGGCCCGGACCGACGTTGCGGATCGAGGCGGCGAGGTAGAGCGCGCCCTCGTGCGGCCGGAGGTAGCCGGCGCTGCCGGGCAGCTTCGCCCAGTGGCCGTCCTGCCAGTAGAGCTTCTGCTCCGGAGCCTCGACCCGCGAGGAGATCAGCAGCGGACGCAGCGCGGCCTGGACCGAGCGCTCGGCGGCGCGGGCGGAGCGGTTCGCGGAGCGCACGGAGGAGAAGGTCGCGGACGCGAGCACCAGCGTGCCGCCCGCCGTGGCGAGGTTGGAGACGGTGGCCCAGTCAGTCACGGGCAGCACCGGTGTGTGCGGTGGACATGATGGGCAGCGTAGGGGATGCCCCGCCCCGGGTGGGTTGGTGTCCACGCTGTGGGGGCGTTGCAAAAGGGACTGTTGGTGCGTGGGGCACGGCTCGAATGTGCGTAGTGTGGGTCGAACCGGATGCACAGCTTTTGTCGTCTTCACGTTCAGCAGGCCCACAGTCGGCAGGTAGCCCGTCGACGGGCAACAGCGGCGACGGGTACACCGTCGGCGGGCCACACAGCCGGTGGGCCCGCAGGTCGGCCGCCTCGCAGTCGGCGGGGCTTGGGCCGCAGCCGCTCCCAACCGCACTAGCCGGAAGGTCAGGTGACACCCCATGGGCACACTGTCCCGCAGGAACGTTCTGACGGGCGGCGCTGTCGCGGCGGCGACAGCGCTCGGAGTCACCGCCTGCGCGGACGGGACGGCCAGATCCACGTCGGGCGACGGTCGGGTGGGGCAGTCGAGCGCACCGCAGGCCGGCACTCCCTCGTCGACGCCGACGACCACCGGTGGCACTCTGATCGGGGACGGCTCGACCTCCGACACCGGGCCGCAGCCGCGCCAGCCTGCAGCCGAGCGGCTGGAGCCGGGTCAACGACCGCCGCAGTTCGTGGTGTTCTCCTGGGACGGCGCCGGGGAGGACAGCAAGCAGCTGTTCTCGCACTTCCGGTCGGTGGCCGCGGAGACCAAGGCCACGATGACGTTCTTCCTCTCCGGCATCTACACGCTCCCGGAGAGCAAGAAGGACCTCTACCTCCCGCCGGGCCACAAGCCCGGTGCGTCCGACATCGGCTACCTGAAGGACGCGCACATCCGGGCCACCCTGCAACAGGTCGGCGCGGCCTGGCTGGAGGGGCACGAGATCGGCACGCACTTCAACGGCCACTTCTGCAGCCAGACCTCCGGCGTGGGGACCTGGACCTCCGCGCAGTGGCGCAGCGAGATCGAGCAGGCCGTCAGCTTCGTCACGCACTGGCGTACCAACACCGGCTTCACCGACCTGCCGGAGCTGCCGTTCGACTACACCAAGGAGCTGATCGGCGGCCGCACCCCGTGCCTGATGGGCCGGGACGCGCTGCTGCCCACGGCCAAGTCGCTCGGCTGGAAGTACGACGCCAGCTCGCCCGGCGGCAACCAGGTCTGGCCGGTGATGCGGGGCGGGCTCTGGGAGTTCCCGCTGCAGTCGATCCCCTTCCCGGGCCACAGCTTCTCGGTGCTGTCGATGGACTACAACATGCTGGCGAACCAGTCCGCCGGCAGCATCAACGGCAACCCGGCGCAGCGGCCCACCTGGCAGCAGCAGTCGTACGAGGCGTACATGGCGGGCTTCAACCGCGCGTACACGACCAATCGCGCCCCGTACTTCGTCGGAAATCATTTCGAGAGCTGGAACGGCGGCATCTACATGAAGTCCGTCGAGCAGGCGCTGCGGGAGATCGCCGCCAAGCCCGATGTGCGGCTGGTGTCGTTCCGTCAGCTGGTGCAGTGGCTGGAGGCCCAGGACCCGGCGGTGCTGACGAAACTGCGCACTCTCGGCGTCGGCCAGAAGCCGGCCAGCTGGGCCCAGTACACCTGAGACGCCGGGTGACGAGGACGCGGGAGGGGGTCAGGGGCGGCACCCCTGACCCCCTCCCGCGGCGGACTGTTGACGGTGTGCCGGCTTGCCATCGGACCGACGCGCCGTCAGATCGCGGTGACGGCGCCGATCTGGCTGACCTTGGCGACGCCCGCGCCGTAGCGGGCGTCGAAGGCGCGCTGCGCGGCGGTGGCCTTCCCGGTGATGCCGACCAGCGCGGCGCAGTGGACGCCGTTGCTGGTGCTGACCTCGCTGACGGTGACGCCGTGCTGACGCCAGTAGCTCCGGTCGGCTTCGATCCGGCTGATGATCTGGTGCTGGCGCAGATAGGAGTAACGCGAAGTGACGAAGGTGAGCCGGACCCGGCCGGCGATCGTACGGGCGGCGGCGTCCAACCGGGGGTCCGGCAGGCGGAAGACCACCAGCTGGTTGTTGGGGCTGTCGACCAGGACCGAGGCGTAGGTGTTGCCGAAGTGGTGCTCCAGGTAGGGCGCGAGCCGCTGGACGACCGGGTCGAGCTGGGCCGGGCCGCCGGCCGGGGGCTGTGCGCCGTGGAGGTCGGACGGAGCGGGCGAGTACGGCGTGCCCGCCGCCGGGCCGCTGGGGGAGGGCGCCGCGCCGGTGTGACCCACCGGCTGGGTGTTCGGCGAGGAGGGGTGGGCGGAGCAGGCCGTCACGGGGCCGAGCGCGACGAGTGCGAGTACCGTCAGCGCGGAGGCCGCGCGGATGCGTTTGCGTGCCTGCTGCGGTCCGCCGTTCATGGTTCCCCCTGTGTTTGCCGTCTCTGCGTTCTCTGGAGTACCAGTGTGACGACACTGAAAGCCCCACGGTTCCGGACACTGCACGAAATCCGCCCCACCGCACCATAACCCGCCGATCGGCGGGGGGCGGGCACGACCCTGGTCGGACTCCAGGCCGGTCACCGTCCGTCATGCTGAATGCTGGCCCGAGGAGCACCCCACCAGCTCCCGCCCCTTGCCGTCCCGGAGCCGTCGCAGATGTCTGAAGTCGTAGCCGCGCCAAGGGCGCAGCGTGCCAGTGCCCGTGCCGTCGTGTGGTACCTGCGCGCGGTGGGCTGCCTCAACCTGCTCGGAGCCGTTTCGGTGTCCTTCCGGGAGCAGGTGCGTCACCACAGCGTGGGTGACTTCTACACGCCCTACCTGCTCACCGCCGGGTTCACCTCGGGTGCCTTCGCGCTGCTGATGGCAGTGATGATGAACCGTCACAAGCGCGCCGCCTGGGTCGCCAACCTGGTGTTCTGTTCGCTGCTGCTGGCCGACCTGGTGGTCGCGCTGGCGACCCGCCAGCAGGTCAGGGCGCACGCTTTCAACTGGGGCACCGGCGTGGTGACGCTGCTGGTGGTGCTGGCCATGCTGGTCGGCCGCCGGGAGTTCCGGGCCAAGGGCGACCAGGCCAACCCGCGGCTGGCCGCCGTGGTGCTGGTCGGCGGCGGTGCGGTGAGCCTGCTGCTGGGCACGCTGCTGGTGGGCGCGACCAACACCGAGGCCGGGGCGACCCTGGGCGACCGGGTGCACTATGTGCTGCTGCGCGCGGTCACTCTGGGTTTCAGCAGCTCCCAGGACCTCTACATCGACGTGCCGCGCTGGGTCGACGTGTCGATCAACGTGCTGATCCTGGGTGTGCTGCTGCTGGTGCTCTACGCGCTGTTCCGCTCGCCCAAGGGCAGGGAGTTCCTGGGCGCCGAGGACGAGCAGCGGCTGCGGGTCCTGCTGGAGCGGCACGGCGAGCGCGACTCGCTGGGCTACTTCGCGTTGCGCCGGGACAAGTCGGTGATCTTCTCGCCGTCCGGCAAGGCCGCGATCACCTACCGGGTGCTCGGCGGGGTCTCGCTGGCCTCCGGGGACCCCATCGGCGACGTCGAGGCGTGGCCGGGGGCGATCGAGGCCTGGCTGCGGCAGGCGCGTGAGCACGCCTGGGTGCCGGCCGTCACCGGGGCCAGCGAGGAGGGCGGCATCGTCTACGCCCGGCACGGGCTGGACGCGCTGGAGCTCGGGGACGAGGCGATCGTCGAGGTCGCCGACTTCACCCTGGAGGGACGCTCCATGCGGGGCGTGCGGCAGGCGCACAACAAGGTCCGCCGCGCCGGGTACAACGTGCTGCTGCGCCGGCACGCGGACATCGGCGAGGCCGAGATGGAGACCCTGGTGCGGCGCGCCGACCAGTGGCGGGACGGCCAGACCGAGCGCGGCTTCTCGATGGCCCTGGGCCGGCTCGGGGACCCCGCCGACGGCCAGTGCGTGATGCTGGAGTGCCGGGACGGCGACGGCGAACTGCGGGCCCTGCTGAGCTTCGTCCCCTGGGGCGTGGAGGGGCTGTCGCTGGACCTGATGCGGCGGGACCGGGAGTCCGACAACGGGCTGCTGGAGTTCATGGTGATCGAGCTGCTGCAGGGCGCGGACCAGCTGGGGATCAAGCGGGTGTCGCTGAACTTCGCGGTGTTCCGGGCGGTGTTCGAGCGCGGCTCCAAGCTCGGCGCGGGACCGTTCCTGCGGGCCTGGCGCTCGGTGCTGGTGTTCTTCTCGCGCTGGTGGCAGATCGAGTCGCTCTACCGGGCGAACGCCAAGTACCGGCCGCAGTGGGAGCCGCGCTACGTGCTGTTCGAGCGGACCCGGGACCTGCCGCGGATCTCACTGGTCAACGCCTGCGCGGAGGGGTTCATCAGCGCGCCGCGGCTGCCGTCGCTGTTCGGCCGCCGCCGCCGGGGCACGGCCGCCGCGCACCAGCCGGTCCTGGAACGCGCCGCCTGAGGCTGCGCCGCGGGGGCCTGACCCGCCGGGCCTGAGCCATGCCGCACTGGTGCCGCTGGGCTGCGCCGGGCCTGAGCTGCGGTAGCTGAGCTGCGCCGCGCCGGTGCCGCCGGCCTGCGCCGCCGGGCTGGGCCGGTTCGTGCCGCGCTGGGCCTGAGCCGGCGGATCTGGGCTGCGGTGTCCGGGCCCGGAGGGCCTCAGCGTTTCGGGTTTGGTCTGCGGCCGCCGGGGCCCTGGCCCGGGCCGTCCAGCAGGCCGGCCTGGTGGGCGAAGACCGCGGCCTGGACCCGGTTGGAGGTGCCCAGCTTGGAGAGGATCGCGCTGATGTGGTCCTTGACCGTGCCGGTGCTGAGGAACAGCCGGGCGGCGATCTCGGCGTTGGAGAGCCCCTCGCCGAGCAGGGCGAGCACGTCGAGCTCGCGGGTGGTCATGCCGCGCAGCCGCTCGGCCGCCGGCCGGTCCGGCCCCGAGTCGAGGTAGCCGGCGATCACGGTGTCGGTGACCGCGGGGGAGAGCACCCGGCCGCCCGCGGCAAGCACCCGGACCGCGTGCATCAGCTGCGCCGGGTCGGTGTCCTTGAGCAGGAAGCCGGACGCGCCGCCGCGGAGCGCGGTGCCGATGTACTCGTCGGTGTCGAAGGTGGTCAGCATCGCCACGGCCGGCGGCCGGGGCAGTGCGCGCAACGAGCGCAGCACGGTGAGCCCGTCCACGTCGGGCATCCGGATGTCCAGCAGCACCACTGCGGGGGAGTGCTGCTCGACGACAGCCAACGCCTCGCCGCCGGCACAGGTGGCCACGACATCGATGTCGTGGGCCGAGCTGACGATCAGGCTGAGCCCGGACCGGACCAGCGTCTCGTCGTCGACGATGACCACTCGGATCAACGCGGGACCTCTTCTTCTCACGCCAGTGTTCAGGATGTTCTGTTGCGCACGATGTTCTGCGGAATCTTCGCAGAGACGACTCTATGAGGATCGCACGGGCATCTTGCCGGGACCCCGGGGGAGGCGGGAAGCTGCACCCGGACGACATGCTTCAACATGTTCGAACAGCAGCGCTCAGAAACCATCGCTCCTCCCGTCAGGATGGGTCCATGACACACACAACCCGACGTCTCGACCTCGGTGCCATCGCCTACGGCGGCGACTACAACCCGGAGCAGTGGCCGGAGGAGGTCTGGGAGGAGGACGTCGCACTGATGCGTGAGGCGGGGGTCAACCTGGTCAGCCTCGGCATCTTCTCCTGGGCCCGGCTGGAGCCCCGTCCCGGCGAGTTCGACTTCGGCCCGCTCGACCGGATCATCGAGCTGCTGCACGCCAACGGCATCCGGATCGACCTGGCCACCCCCACCGCCTCGGCCCCGGCCTGGTTCCTGGCCGCGAACCCGACGGTCCGACCGGTGACCGCGGACGGCCGGGTGCTCGGCTACGGCGCCAGGCAGACCTACTGCCCCAGCTCGCCCGAGTACGCGGCGGCCGCCGCCCGGATCACCTCCGAGCTGGCCCGCCGGTACGCCGGCCACCCCGCGATCGTGCTCTGGCACATCCACAACGAGTACGGCTGCCATGTCTCGCGCTGCTACTGCGAGCAGTCGGTGCTGGCCTTCCGTGAGTGGCTGACCGACCGTTACAAGACCGTCGAGGCGCTGAACGCCGCCTGGGGCACCGCCTTCTGGGGCCAGCACTACGGCGGCTTCGACGAGGTGGACGCGCCGCGGGACGCCCCCACCGAGCCCAACCCGGCGCAGCAGCTGGACTTCCGGCGCTTCAGCTCCGACGCCCTGCTGCGGCTGTACCGCGCGGAGCGCGACATCGTCCGGGCACTCGATCCGGACGTGCCGATCACCACCAACTTCATGGCCGGGCTCTCCGACAACCTCGACCTGTGGGACTGGGCCAGGGAGGTGGACCTGGTCGCCACCGACCACTATCTGTCCGCGGCGAAGACCGACAACCAGATCGGCCTGGCGCTCAGCGCCGACCTGACCCGCTCGCTGGCCGGGGGCGAGCCCTGGCTGCTGATGGAGCACTCGACCTCCGCCGTCAACTGGCAGGCCCGCAACATCGCCAAGCGTCCCGGCGAGATGGCCCGCAACAGCCTGGCGCACGTGGCCAGAGGTGCGGACGGGGTGCTGTTCTTCCAGTGGCGGGCCTCGCGGGCCGGCGCCGAGAAGTACCACTCGGCGATGCTGCCGCACGCCGGCACCGGCACCCGGCTCTGGCGCGAGGTCACCGCGCTGGGCGCGGACCTGGCGGCGCTGGGCGGGCTCCGGGGCAGCCGGGTGCGCGCGGAGGTGGCCCTGGTCTGGGACTGGGAGTCCTGCTGGGGCCTGCAACTGGGCTTCAAGCCCACGGTGGACCTGGACTTCCGCGAGCGGATCGACGCCTACTACGAGCGGTTCTGGCGTGCCGGGATCACCGTCGACTTCGTCCATCCCGGTGCCGACCTCAGCGGCTACCGGCTGGTCGTGGCGCCCTCGATGTACGTCACCCGGACCGCCTGGGCGGAGAACCTGCGCGGGTACGTCCGGGACGGCGGCACGCTGGTCGCCTCCTACTTCACCGGCATCGTGGACGAGAACGACGCCGTTCACCTCGGCGGCTACCCGGGCGCGCTGCGGGACATCCTGGGCGTGCGCGGCGAGGAGTTCCTGCCGCTGCGCGAGGGCGAGCAGACCGGGCTTGCCGCCGACTCCGACGCCGGGGCCGGGATCCGGGACGGCAGGGCGACCCGCTGGGCGGAGGACCTGGCCCTGGACGGCGCCTCGGCGGTGCTGCGCCACGCCGACGGTCCCGCGGCCGGGCGGCCGGCCGTCACCCGGCACGGCTTCGGTGCCGGAGCGGCCTGGTACGTGGCCACCGCTCCCGACCCGGCGACCCTGGACGCGGTGCTGCGCGCGGCCTGCGCCGACGCCGGGGTCCGGCAGCCGTCCGGGCAGGCCGAGGACGTCGAGCGGGTGCGCCGGACGGCCGACGACGGCACGGTGTTCGACGTGCTGATCAACCACGGCCCCGCCGAGGCGGTGGTCGAGGCCCAGGGCCGTGAGCTGCTGCGTGCCGGGGGCGGGGCGGGCGGTGAGTCCGGGGACGGGGCCGTCGACGGTCGGCTGTCGGTCCCGGCGGGTGAGGTCCGGGTCCTGGTGATCGATCCGCGCTGATCGCCGGGGCTGCCCGGCGGACGCTCCAGTGAGCCCACGACGCGGTGATCCCAGGCTGCGGTGATCCCAGGCTCCAGTGATCCCAGGCTCCAGTGATCCCAGAACGTGGCCCGGCCCCGGACCGTCCACAGGACGGTCCGGGGCCGGGCTCCCGGTGGGGTCGGGTCGGGCGTTACAGCCGGTCGACGGCGGTGACCCGCAGCACCGCGCGGCCCTCCTCGTCGGAGGCGGTGAGGTCGACCTCGGCGCTGATGCCCCAGTCGTGGTCGCCGGCCGGGTCGTCGAAGATCTGCCGGACCATCCAGGCGCCCTGCACCGACTCCTCGTCGATCAGCAGCATCTTGGGGCCGCGGGCGTTCGGCCCGGTGCCCAGGTCGTCGTGCTCGTCCCAGTAGGCGTCCATCGCGTCGGCCCAGCGGTCCTGGTCCCAGCCGCCCTCGCGCCGCCCGCCGGTCTCGCCGCCGAGCGGGCCGCCGGCGTCGTTGTCCAGCTCGCCCAGGTCGTAGTAGCGCTCCAGCGCGGCCAGTTCGACCCGGCGGAACATCGCGTTGCGCACCAGCACCCGGAAGGCGCGGACGTTGGCGGTGACCGGGGCGGTCTTCTCGTCCAGCAGCTCCAGCTCGCGTTCCTCCTCGTCCTCGGGGTTCGCCAGCTTCTCCCACTCGTCGAGCAGGCTGGAGTCGACCTGGCGGACCAGCTCGCCCAGCCAGGAGATCAGGTCCCGCAGGTCCTCGGTCTTCAGGTCGTCCGGGATGGTGTGCTCCAGCGCCTTGTAGGCGCCGGCCAGGTAGCGCAGCACCAGGCCCTCGGTGCGGGCGAGCTCGTAGAAGCCCACGTAGTCGGCGAAGGTCATCGCGCGCTCGTAGAGGTCGCGGACCACCGTCTTGGGGCGCAGCGGGTGGTCGCCGATCCACGGGTGCACCCGCTGGTAGACCTCGTAGGCGTGGCCGAGCAGCTCCTCCAGCGGCTTGGGGTAGCTGATCTCCTGCAGCCGCTCCATCCGCTCCTCGTACTCGATGCCGTCCCGCTTCATCTCGGCGACGGCCTCGCCCCGGGCCTTGTTCTCCTGGGCGGCGATGATCTGGCGCGGGTCGTCCAGCGTCGCCTCGACCACGCTGAGCACGTCCAGGGCGTAGCCGGGCGACTCGACGTCCAGCAGCTCGAAGGCGGCCAGGGCGAAGGTCGACAGCGGCTGGGTGAGCGAGAAGTCGGACTGCAGGTCGACGGTGAGCCGGACGATGCGCCCGGTCTCGTCCGGGGTGTCCAGCCGCTCGACGACGCCGCCGGCGAGCAGCGAGCGGTAGATCGCGATGGCCTCGCGGATGTGGCGGCGGCGGGCCTTCGGGTCGTCGTCGTTGTCGGTGAGCAGGTGCCGCATCGCCTCGAAGGCGTTGCCGGGCCGGTTGATCACCGACAGCAGCATCAGGTGGCTGACCCGGAACCGGGACACCAGCGGTTCGGGCTGGGCGTCGATCAGCTTGGTGAAGGTCTCCTCGCCCCAGGAGATGAAACCGTCGGGGGCCTTCTTGCGCACTACCTTGCGCTTCTTCTTCGGGTCGTCACCGGCCTTGGCCAGCGCCTTCTCGTTCTCCACCACATGCTCGGGGGCCTGTGCGACGACCGTGCCCACGGTGTCGAATCCGGCCCGCCCGGCGCGACCGGCGATCTGGTGGAACTCGCGGGCCCGCAGCAGCCGAACCCGCTGGCCGTCGTACTTGGACAGCGCGGTGAACAGCACCGTGCGGATCGGCACGTTGACGCCGACGCCGAGGGTGTCGGTGCCGCAGATGACCTTGAGCAGCCCGGCCTGGGCGAGCCGCTCCACGAGGCGCCGGTACTTGGGCAGCATCCCGGCGTGGTGCACGCCGATGCCGTGCCGGACGAAGCGGGAAAGGTTGCGGCCGAACTTGGTGGTGAAGCGGAACCGGCCGATCAGCGCCGCGATGGCGTCCTTCTCGGCCTTGGAGCACATGTTGATGCTCATCAGGGCCTGGGCCCGCTCGACGGCGGCCGCCTGGGTGAAGTGCACCACGTAGACCGGCGCCTGGCCGGTGGAGAGCAGCTGCTCCAGGGTGTCGTGGATGGGGGTGCGCTGGTACTCGTAGAACAGCGGGACGGGCCTGGTCACCGAGGAGACCGTGGTGGTCGGGCGGCCGGTGCGGCGCTTCAGGTCGACCTCGAAGCGGCGGACGTCGCCCAGGGTCGCCGACATCAGCAGGAACTGCGCCTGCGGCAGCTCGATCAGCGGGACCTGCCAGGCCCAGCCCCGGTCGGGCTCGGCGTAGAAGTGGAACTCGTCCATGACGACCTGGCCGACGTCGGCCTGCGCGCCGTCCCGCAGCGCGATGCTGGCGAGCACCTCGGCGGTGCAGCAGATGATCGGCGCGGTCGGGTTGACGCTGGCGTCGCCGGTCATCATGCCGACGTTGGTGGTGCCGAACATCTTCACCAGGTCGAAGAACTTCTCCGAGACCAGGGCCTTGATCGGCGCGGTGTAGAAGGTGCGCTCGCCCCGGGCCAGCGCGGCGAAGTGCGCGCCCGCCGCGACCAGGCTCTTTCCCGAGCCGGTGGGGGTGTTCAGGATGACGTTGGAACCGGAGACGACCTCGATCAGCGCCTCCTCCTGCGCGGGGTAGAGGGTGATCCCGCGCTCCTCGGCCCAGCCCGCGAACGCGGTGAAGAGATCGTCGGGCTGAGGGTCGGCGGGGATCAGATCAGTCAAGGTCACGACCCCTATCTTGCCTGGTTCCGGGCCGCCCCCGCGCCGCCCGTGGCCAATCCCCGCCTGCGGCAGCCCGGACCCGGCCGGGTGCCGGGTCGTCGGCCCGCGCTCACCCGGCCCGTGCGGGAGCGCCCGGGTGGGAGCGGCGGTCAGCTGTCGGAGCGGCGGGTCCGGGCCGCGCCACCGGCGGCGACCCGGCGGCCGCCGTCGACCAGCAGGTCGGCGCCGGTGACCCAGGCGGCCTCGGGGGAGAGCAGCCAGAGCACGGCGGCGGCGACGTCCTCCGGCTCGCCGAGCCGCCCCAGCGGGGTCGCGGCGGCGAGGCCCGCCTCGTGCGGCTCCCAGTAGAAGCGGGCCAGTTCGGTGCGGACCAGGCCGGGGGAGACCGCGTTGACCCGGACCCCAGGGGCGAGCTCGGCGGCGAGGTGGCGGGTCAGCTGCAGCAGTGCGGCCTTGCTGGTCTCGTACGCGGCCAGGCCGGGGCCGACGCCGTGCACACCCTCGGTGACGACGTTGACCACCGAGCCGCCGTGCTCCCGCATCCAGCCCTCCCAGGCGGCCCGGACCAGGGCGAGCGGGCCGTGGACGTTGACCGCGTAGGTGTCCAGCCAGGCCTCCGGGGCACCCTCGACGGCGGGCGCCAGCGGCTGGTTGGCGCCGGCGTTGTTGACCACGTGGTCCAGCGAGCCGAACAGGTCCAGGCAGGCCGTGGCCCAGGCGGCGGTGGCGGCCGGATCCCCGGCCGAGCCGGTGCGGCCCTCGATCCGGCCCCAGGCCGGCGCCGCCTCCCGCCGCAGCCCGGCGACCGCCGCCGCCACCCCGGCCCGGTCGCGCGCGGTGATCAGCACATCCACGCCCCGTGCCAGCAGCCCGCGGGCGACGGCGTAGCCGATCCCCCGGGAGCCGCCGGTGACGATCGCACTCCGCCGGTCCGTCCCCATGGGATCAGGAGTAACTGACGCAGCATCAGAAGTCCAGTGCGGGGTCCGCGCGGGAGAGAAGATTACCGAACCCTGACAGGAGGCTGTTTTTGCTGGTCAAGGCAGCAGCGGAGTGGTGCAATCGAGGTATGGCGGACAGGGGCGGTACGGCGGGCAAGCCGGTCGGGCGGCGGGTGGTGCTCGGCGTGGCCGCGCTCGGTGCTGCCGGAGTGGCCTTCGGGGCGAAGGCGCAGAACGTGCTGGACGGCGTCCTGGCCACGGTGAGCAGCAAGGATCCGACCGGGCTGACCGGGCTGCTGCCGGGCGGCGGCGGCTTCCGCTTCTACTCCGTCGCCGACTCCATCCCGCACCGCAGCGACACCGCCTACCGGCTCACCGTGGACGGCCTGGTCGAGCGGCCCGCCACGTACACCCTGGCCGAGCTCAAGGCGATGCCGCAGACCTCGCTGGTCAAGGACGTGCAGTGCGTCACCGGCTGGCGGGTGCCGAAGACCCAGTTCGGCGGGGTGCTGCTGTCCCAGCTGCTGGCCGCCGCCGGGGTGAAGCCGGAGGGTAAGGCGCTGCGCTTCACCTGCTTCGACGGCGTCTACAGCGAGAGCCTCACGCTGGACGAGGCGATGCGCCCGGACATGATGGTGGCGCACCAGATGAACGGCACACCGGTCAGCGACGCGCACGGCGGGCCGGTGCGGCTGTACGCCGCGCCCATGTACTTCTACAAGTCGGCCAAGTGGCTGTCCGGGATCACCGTCACCGACCGGGTCATGCCCGGCTACTGGGAGCAGTACGGCTATGACGTCGAAGCATGGGTCGGCAAGTCCAACGGGCGCAACGATGCCCCGACCTCTTGACCGCACGGAGCTGACCCGCTTCACCGTCGTCGAGCGCTGGGTGCACCGGACCACGTCCACGCTGATGATGGTCGCCATCGTCACCGCCGCCTTCCTCTATCTGCCGCAGCTCGCGGAGCTGGTCGGCCGGCGGCGACTGCTGGTCACCGTGCACGAGTGGTCCGGGATCCTGCTGCCGGTACCGCTGGCGGCCGGGCTGTTCTTCCGGTCGCTGCGGGCCGACCTGCGCCGGCTGAACCGCTTCGGCGCGGAGGACCACGGCTGGGCCTGGCGCGCGATGCGGCGCGGCACCGGGCTGGCCGGGGCGGCGGGCAAGTTCAACGCCGGGCAGAAGTGGTACGCGGCACTGATCGCCGGGGCGGTCCTGGTGATGATGGGGACCGGCCTGGTGATGTGGTTCCCGAACCTGACCTCGCTGGACTGGCGCACCGGTTCGACCTTCGTCCACGACTGGCTGGCGCTGATCATCGGGGTGCTGGTGATCGGCCACATCCGGATGGCGCTCAAGGACCCGGAGGCCCGGCACGGCATGCGGACCGGCCGGGTCTCCCGGGCCTGGGCCCGGCGCGAGCACGAGCTCTGGGCCAGGGAACTGGACGCCCAGGAGCTGGACGCCCAAGCCCAGGACCAGGCCCGGACCCGGGATCGGGGTCAGGGCCCGGACGCCGGCCGGGATGGCGGCCGGACCGAGGAGCAGGGCCGCGGGCGGGGCTCAGCCGACGACTCCTGACCCCCCGTCGCCCTTCGCCCGGGCGATCTTCAGGGCGACGCCGTCCAGGAACGTCCCCAGCACCAGCTCAAACACCTGCGTGTCGTCCCGGAACAGCTCGGTGAGCCGCGGCGCGCTGTGGTGCAGCAGCGGGAAGCGGTCCTCGGGCAGCATGCCGTACTTGACCGCCCAGGCGGCATCGTCCTTGGCCTGCGCCTCGGGGTCGAGGACCTGGAACGAGGCGGTGCACTGGATCATCGCGAGGGTGAGGTCCAGCAGCATCCGGTAGCACTCGGCGGCCGCCACCACCGGAAGTCCGGCGTGGTGCAGCACGCCGATGATGCGTTCCACGCTGGTGGTCTCGGCCGGGCTGGCGGTGGTCCTCGACGCGGCCAGCACCGCCAGCGCCGGGCGTTCGAGGTAGACCGCGCGCAGTGCCCGCGACACGGCGGTGAGCGACTCGCGCCACTGTCCAGGCCCGTAGGACTCCACGGTGGCCAGCGCCACCGACTCCTCGATCATGACGTCGGTCATGGCCAGGATCAGATCGTCCTTGTCCCGGAAGTGCCGGTAGACCGCGGTGGGGTCCGCGCCCAGCTCCTTTCCGAGCCGACTGAACGTCAGAACACCGCCGCCGTCCGGGGAGCAGAGCCTGAAGGCCGCCTCCACGATGGCCTCGCGGGTCAGTGCCACCCGCTTCCTGGGCGTTGTCGTGCCCTCCTGCGCCACCGCGGCTCCTCCCGATCACAGCTGGGCCGACAGACCGGCCCGGGTGAGATCCGATCTTAACCAGACGCTCCTGTCAATGCCATTGACAGCATCCCTGTCATCGGGTGTGATGCTCACTCATCCGGTCCGGTCACCGCGTCCCGCCGCAGAGCGTCGACCAGCGACCCCGCCGGACCTCATCGCCGCACGTTTCCAGCTCGCTCCGTCCCCGCCCGGAGGGCTCATGTCCCGCGACCACCACTTCGCCGATCTCGTTCTGACCGGAGGTCCCGTCTACACCGTCGATCCGGCCCGCTCCTGGGCCACAGCGGTCGCCGTCCGTGACGGCCGTATCGTCGTCGTCGGCCACGAGCACGACGTCGCCCATCTGATCGGCGCCGACACCGAGGTCGTCGACCTCGCCGGAAAGCTGCTGCTCCCCGGCTTCCAGGACGCCCATGTGCACGCCGTCCTCGGCGGCGCCACCATGCGCAGCTGCGACCTGCACCAGCTGGAGACCGCCCCGGACTACGTGGAGGCGGTCGCCGCCTACGCGGCCGCCCACCCGGACCGCCCGTGGATCACCGGCGGCGGCTGGAGCATGGAGGCCTTCCCCGGCGGCACCCCGCACCGCGAGCTGCTGGACGCCGTCGTCCCGGACCGCCCGGTCGCACTGCCCAACCGCGACGGCCACGGCGTCTGGGCGAACAGCCGGGCCCTGGAGATCGCCGGCATCACCGCCGACACCCCCGATCCGGCCGACGGCCGGATCGAGCGCGACGCCGACGGCACCCCGACCGGGATGCTGCAGGAGGGCGCGGCGGACCTGGTCACCAGGCACATACCGGCCGCCGACGAGGAGGAGCTCTACCAGGGCCTGCTGGAGGGCCAGCGCTACCTGCACGGCTTCGGCATCACCGGCTGGCAGGACGCGGCCGTCGGCCCGGGCTTCGGCCACGGCGACGTCTACAGCGCCTACCTGACCGCCTCCGAGCGCGGCACGCTCACCGCCAGGGTGAGGGCCGCCCAGTGGTGGGATCGCGAGGGCGGGCTGGAGCAGCTCCCGCTCTTCTTCGCCCGCCGCGACGAGGCCTCCGCCGTCGGCGCCGGCCGGTTCAGCGCGGGCAGCGTCAAGATGATGCTGGACGGCATCGCCGAGAACCACACCGCCGCCATGCTGGAGCCCTACCTGGACGGCTGCGGCTGCTCCAGCGGCGCCTCCGGCCTGGACTTCATCGACCCGGAGAAGCTCGCCGGATTCGTCAGCGAGCTGGACGCCGAGGGCTTCCAGGTGCACTTCCACGCGCTGGGCGACCGCGCGGTGCGCCTCGCGCTGGACGCGGTCGAGGAGGCCCAGCGCCGCAACGGACGCCGCCGCAACCGGCACCACCTGGCGCACCTGCAGGTGGTCCACCCGGACGACATCCCGCGCTTCCGCGAGCTCGGCGCGACCGCCAACATGCAGCCGCTGTGGGCCATGCACGAGCAGCAGATGGACGAGCTGACCATCCCGTTCCTGGGCGAGCGCCGGGCCGGCTGGCAGTACCCGTTCGGTTCGCTGGCCCGCTCCGGCGCGATGCTGGCGGCCGGCAGCGACTGGTCCGTCAGCACCCCGGACGTGATGCTCGGCGTCAGCGTCGCGGTGAACCGCCGCGGTACCGAGCCCGGGGACAAGGTGCTCGTCCCCGAGGAGCGGATCGACCTCGGCACCGCCATCGCCGCGTACACGGCCGGCAGCGCCCGGGTGAACCACCTGGACGCCGTCACCGGCTCGATCGAGACCGGCAAGCTCGCCGACCTGGTCGTCCTGGACCGCGACCCGTTCGCGGGACCGGCCCTCGCCATCGGCGAGACCCGGGTGCTCCGCACCTACGTCGAGGGCGAACTCGTCCACGCAGCGCAGTAGCCCCCGCAGCGCAGCAGCCGATCCGCGACGCAGCTCACCCCCACGGCAGCTCACCCGCGCAGCGGCTCACCCCACAGCGGCTCACCCGCGCAGCAGCAGAGCCGTAGCAGCGAGCGAGCAGCAGCCGCCGTCCCGCGACCATGAGAGGTTTCCCCGATGCAGACCACAGGCCCCACGCCCGGAACCCCGTCATCCGGAGACCGGCCGAGAGCCGGCCGCCGCCCCGCGCCGGGCCGCCGCCCGTTCCGCACCGTCCTGCCGCTGGCCACCGCCGCGGTGCTGGCCTGCGCCGCCCTCAGCGGCTGCGCCGGCTCCGGCGCCGGCGCCGCCAAGGCCGCGCCCACCAGCAACTTCGCGCTCTCCCAGATCACCACGCCGCCCGGCAAGGGCGCGCTGTCCACGCTGACCTGGTCCGGCGACTACCGCGCCCCGTACTCCGAGGACCCGGTGAAGACCGCCGACTACCCCGAGGAGACCATCCTCGGCAACGTCTGCGAGTCGGTGCTGCGCACCGGCCCGGACTACTCGCTCAACCCCGGCATCGCCAAGGCCTGGCACCAGCCGGACGCCCGCCACATCGTGCTCGACCTGGACCCGCGCGCGGTCTTCAGCGACGGCCACCCGGTCACCGCCGAGGACGTCGCCTACAGCCTGAACCGCAACCTGGACCCGGCCGTGGCCAGCAACTACGCCGACTCCTACAACGACGTCGGCTCCATCACCGCCACCGGCGCCGAGCAGGTCACCATCAGCTTCACCAAGGACGACTACGTCTTCGTCCGCGCCCTGGGCATCCTCGGCGCGGCCGTGGTGGAGAAGTCCTTCGCGGTGAAGGCCGGGCAGAACTTCGGCAGCGCCGGCACCGGGGTGGTCTGCTCCGGCCCGTACACGGTGGCCTCCTTCGACGGCACCAACACCATGGTGCTGAAGCGCAACCCGCGCTACTGGGACCCGACCCGGGCCGGCAAGGCCGAGACCATCACCTTCAGCTTCCTCAGCGACCCGGCCGCCCTGGCCAACGCGCTGACCTCGGGCAGCCTGCAGGGCGCCTTCGACCTGGCGCCGTCCACCGTGGGCCAGCTGTCCAAGGCGAGCGACGGCAAGCTCTACGTCGGCGCCGAGGGGTCCACCACCCAGAACATCGACCTGATCGTCTCCAGCTTCGCCGGCGGCCTGGCCGACGCCCGGGTGCGCCAGGCGCTGTCCATGGCCATCGACCGGGACGGCATCGCCAAGACGCTCTACAGCGGCACCGCCGACCCGCTCTACGCGGTGGCCGGGCCCGGCTTCTGGGAGAACAGCCCGGCGAAGGCCCAGTACCAGGCCGCCTACCAGCAGCTGGTGCGCAAGCCCGACATCGGCGCGGCCGGCGCGCTGGTCAAGGCGGCCGGGGCGACCGGCAGAGCGGTCACCCTCGCCTACGCGGCCGGGACCCCGTCCCAGGCCCAGCTGGCCCAGGTGCTGCAGCAGACCGGGGACTCCATCGGCCTGAAGATGAAGATCGTCGGCCTGCCCGACCAGCAGTACGGCTCGCTGTTCACCGACCCCAAGGCCCGGGCCGGCTACGACTCCTTCCTCACCATCAACTACCTGGAGTACCCCGAGGCCGCCTCGATGTACGCCAGCTACGCGGTGAAGACCGGGACGCAGAACTTCAACGGCTACACCGACCCGGGCGTCGAGGCCGCGCTGCTCAAGGCGCAGGGCACCCCCGACGTGAACCTGCGGGCCGGATACGTGCTGCAGGCCCAGGCGATCATCAACCGGGACCTGCCCTGGATCCCGATCGTCCAGCCGCGCGCCCTGCTCTTCCAGAACAAGGCCGTCACCGGCGCCCCGCTGACCTTCTCCTACGTGGCCGGACCCTGGACCACCGCGATCGGGGCACCCTGATGGGGCGGCTGCTGCTGCACCGCCTCGGCGGTCTGGTCACGACGCTGCTGCTGTCCAGCGTGGTGATCTTCGGCAGCCTCTACCTCGCCCCCGGCAGTCCGGAGAACGTGCTGTTCGGCAGCCGGGCCCCGTCCGCCGCCGCCCGGGCCGCGGTCCGGCACCAGCTGCACCTCGACCAGCCGCTGCCGGTGCGCTACTGGGACTGGCTGACCGGAGCCCTGCACGGCGACCTGGGCCACTCCATGGTCACCGGGCAGAGTGTCGCCAGTCGGGTCGGTTCCGGCCTCGGCACCACGCTGCTGCTGGTCGCCATGAGCATGGTGCTGGTGATCGTCTTCGGCCTCGGACTGGGCGCCGTGGCGGCGCTGCGGCCCGGACGGGTGGACGCCGCGGCCAACGCGCTCACCTCGGTGTCGGTCACCATTCCGCCGTTCGTCGCCTCCACCCTGCTGATCTCGGTGTTCGCGGTACGGCTCGGCTGGTTCCCGGCCTCCGGCACCGGCACCGGCTTCGCCGACCTGCTGCGCGGGCTGGTGCTGCCGGCCTGCGCGCTGGCGGTGGTCTCCTGCGGCTTCCTGGCCCGGATCACCCGCAACTCGCTGCGCGAGCAACTGGAGCGCGAGCACGTGCAGACCGCGCTGGTCCGCGGGCTGCCGCGCTGGGTGGTGCTGCGCGACCACGTGTTCCGCAACGCGATGCCGCCGGTGGTCACCGCCATCGGCCTGCTCACCTCGGGCCTGTTCGCCTCCACCCTGGTGGTCGAGTCCGCCTTCGCGGTGCCCGGCATCGGGCAGCTGACCATCCAGTCGGTGGCGCAGAAGGACTTCCCGGTGGTGCAGGCCGTCGCGCTGCTGCTGGTCGCCGCCTTCGTCATCTGCAACGCCCTCAGCGACCTGGCCCAAGCCCTGATCGACCCGCGCCTGCGCACCGCAGGGAGGACCGCATGACCACGCTCGCCGCCGCACCCGGCGCCCCCGCCGGCACCCCCACCGCGCCGGGCCGTACCGCCCGGGCGCCGCTGGCCCGGCTGCGCCGCACCTTCGGGATCTCCGGCATCCTCGCCGGGGTGTTCCTGCTGGCCGTGCTGGTACTGGCGGTCGCCGCACCGCTGCTGGCCCCGGCCGACCCCAACGCCCAGTCGCTGCTGGACTCCTACGCGGGGCCCTCGTCGGCGCACCTGCTCGGCGCGGACGGCATCGGCCGGGACATCCTGTCCCGGCTGGTGTTCGGCTCCCGCACCAGCCTGCTCGGCCCGGCCCTGGTGGTGTCGATCTCGCTGCTGGTCGGCATCCCGCTGGCGCTGCTGGCGGCCTGGTACGGCGGCCTGGTGGACGCCACCGTGGCCCGGGTCTTCGACCTGGTCTACGCACTGCCGGGACTGCTGCTCGCAGTCCTGGCGGTGGCCCTGTTCGGCCCCGGACTGACCCCCGCGGTCGCGGCGCTGTCCATCGCCTACGTCCCGTTCCTGGCCCGGATCGTCCGGGCCGCGGCGCTGCAGCAGCGGAACAGCCCGTATGTCGACGCGCTGGCGGTGCAGGGTTTCGGCGTGGTCCGGATCACGGTCCGCCACATCCTGCGCAACATCGCCCCGGTGGTGCTCGGCCAGGCGGCCATCGCCTTCGGCTACGCGCTGCTCGACCTCGCCTCGCTGTCCTACCTGGGTCTCGCCGTCCAGGCGCCCACCTCCGACTGGGGGGTGATGGTCAGTGACAGCGACGCCCTGATGAAGGGCTACTGGCTGCCGGTGCTCGCGCCCGGGGTGCTCATCGTCCTGTGCGTGCTGTCGCTGACCGTCCTAGGCGCGCGGATCAGCGGCGAGCGCCCCCAGTCCTACCTGCGCCTCCGCCGCGGCGCCACGAAGCGCAGCACCACGAAGCCCAGCACCACGAAGGGAGCCGGCGCATGACCAGCTCTTCCCCCGGCGGCTCCGACCCGCTCCGCGCCACTCCGGACGGCACCGCTGCGGCCACTGCCCACCCCGCCACTGCCGCCCCGCTGCTGGAGCTCTCCGGGCTGACCGTCCGGCTGGCCGTCGAGGACGGCTCCCGCGCGGTCCTGGACGGGATCGACCTCAGCCTCGCCCCGGGCGAAGCCCTGGGCCTGGTCGGCGAGTCGGGGTCCGGCAAGTCGATGACCGTCCGCGCCGTCACCAGGCTGCTGCCGGGAGGCGCGGAGGTCGACGGCACGGTCCGCTTCGAGGGGCAGGACGTCAACGCGATGTCCGGCCCCGAGCTGCGGGCGTACCGCGACCGCGGCGTCGGCATGATCTTCCAGGACCCCCGCGCCCACATCAACCCGACCCGGCGGATCGGCGCCTTCCTCACCGAGGCGCTCATCCGCAACCGCGGCACCGGCCGCCGGGAGGCCGAGGCGCGCGCCGCCGCGGTGCTGGCCGAGGTCGGCATCGACAGCCCGGAACGCCGGCTGCGGCAGTACCCGCACGAGCTCTCCGGCGGGATGCTGCAGCGGGTGATGATCGCATCGGTGCTGCTGGCCGAACCCCGGCTGATCCTCGCCGACGAACCCACCACCGCGCTGGACGTCACCATCCAGGCCGAGGTGGTCGGCATCCTGGACCGGCTGCGCCGCGAACGCGGCATGGGCATGGTCTTCATCACCCACGACCTCGACCTGGCTCTCGCGGTCTGCCGCCGGGTCGCGGTGATGTACGCGGGGCGGATCGTCGAGGTCCGCGAGGCGGAGGAACTGCACCGGCGCGCGGCCCACCCCTACACCCTGGGCCTGCTCGGCTCGCGGCCGTCCATCGACGAGCGGGCGGACCGGCTGGACGCCATCCCCGGCCGCCCGGTCTCCGCCTTCGAGTCCGGCCCCGGCTGTGCGTTCGCCGACCGTTGCGCGCACGTCCAGCCGGTGTGCCGGGAGGAGCGGCCCGAACTGGAGCCGTTCCAGGGCGGGCTGGTGCGTTGCCACCGGGTCGCCGAGATCCACAGCCGTCAGGACCAGGAGGCCTCGGCATGACGAATTCCCCTGACGTCAGCACCCCTGACCTCAGCACTTCTGACGCGGTGTCAGTCGCGGGTCTGAGCAAGGTGTTCCGGGTGCCGGCCGGGAAGGGCGGGCAGACCCGGCACACCGCCGTGGACGAGGTGTCGTTCCGGGTCCCGGCGGGCGGCTCGCTGGGCATCGTCGGGGAGTCCGGCTCCGGGAAGACCACCGTGGCCCGGATGCTGGTCGGCCTGGAACGGCCCAGCGCCGGCGGCATCGCCGTACTCGGCCGCGACCGGACGGCGCCCGCTCGGTGGGCCGGTGAGCGCAACCGCCGGGCGCGGGAGCTGCAGATCGTCTTCCAGGACCCGTACACCTCGCTCGACCCCAGCCAGAGCGCGCGCTCTGCGGTGCAGGAGGTACTGCGCCACCACAGCGGCCGTCAGGGCACCGGCCGTGCCGGCGACCGCAGTGCGGGCGGCGGGCTCACCGCTGAGCGGCTGCTGGACCAGGTCGGACTGACGGAGCGTCAGTCCCTGGCCCGGCCGCGGGACCTGTCCGGCGGCCAGCGCCAGCGCGTCGCCATCGCCCGGGCGCTGGCGGCCGAACCCAAGGTGCTGATCCTGGACGAGGCCGTCTCGGCCCTGGACGTCTCCATCCAGGCGCAGATCCTCAACCTGCTCGCCGACATCCGGACCGAGACCGGCATCGCCTACCTGCTGATCTCCCACGACCTCGCGGTGGTGCGGCAGCTCTGCGACACGGTGCTCGTGCTGCGCCGCGGCCGGGTGGTCGAGCAGGGCGACTGCGGCGCCGTCCTGGACGACCCGGCCGAGGACTACACCCGCGCCCTCCGCTCCGCCGTCCCGGTCCCCGGCTGGCAGCCGCCGAACGCCCGGGTGTAGCCCGGCCCGGGGCCACCGCGCCGACCGGCCCGGCCCGGGGCCACCGTGCCGACCGGCCCGGCCCGGGGCCACCATGCCGACCGGCCCGGCCCGGGGCCACCGCGCCGACCGGCGGCGGATCCCCCTCGTGGAGGGGGTGCGGTGGCGCGGGGTGGAGGGCTACGCTCCGGGCCATGACGACGCTACCGATCGGTACTCGGACATGTCCGCTGTGCGAGGCCGCCTGCGGTGTGACCGTGAGCGTCGGGGCCGGGCCCGACGGCGGGCAGCAGATCGCCGTCCGGGGTGACGACGCCGATCCGTTCAGTCGCGGGTACGTCTGCCCGAAGGGCGTCGCCCTCGGGCAGTTGCACGCCGACCCGGACCGGCTGCGGTCGCCGCTGATCCGGCGCGGCGACAGCTGGACCGAGGTGGGCTGGGACGAGGCGCTGGCCGAGGCGGGTTCCCTGCTGGGGCCGCTGATCCGCGCGCACGGGCGGGACAGCGTGGCCGTCTACCTGGGCAACCCCACCGTGCACAACTTCGCCGCCTCGCTCTACACCCGGGTGCTGATCCAGGCCCTCGGCACCGGCTACCGCTTCTCCGCCAGCACCGTCGACCAGATGCCCAAGCAGGTCGCCTCCGGGCTGATGTACGGGACCGACCTCTCCATCGCCATCCCCGACCTGGACCGCACCGACTACCTGCTGGTCCTCGGTGCCAACCCGATGGTCTCCAACGGCAGCCTGCTCACCGCCCCGGACATGCCGGGGCGGCTGCGCGCGCTGCGCCGCCGGGGCGGCCGGCTGGTGGTGGTCGACCCGCGCCGGACCCGTACCGCCGAGATCGCCGACGAGCACCTGGCGATCCGACCGGGCACCGACGCGCTGCTGCTGGCCGGGGTCGCCCACACGCTCTTCGCCGAGGGTCTGGCCGACCCCGCGCAGGCGGCCCCGCATCTGCGCGGCCTCGACGAACTGCGGGACGCCCTTGGCCCGTTCACTCCGGAGGCGGTCGCCGTGGCGACCCGGGTCGACGCCGGCACGGTGCGCCGGCTGGCCCGGGAGCTGGCGGCCGCGCCCAGCGCGGCGGTCTACGGCCGGATCGGGACCACCACCACCGCCTACGGCACGGCGGCCAGTTGGCTCGTCGACGTGGTCAACACCCTGACCGGCAACCTGGACCGCCCCGGTGGTGTGCTCTGGCCCGAGCCCGCGGCGGGATCGCCGACCACCACCGGCGAACCGGGCCGTGGCCGCGGTGTCCGGGTGCCCGGCTCGCGCCGCACCAGGGTGCGGCAACTGCCCAGTGTCTTCGGGGAGTTCCCGGCCGCCGCGCTGGCCGAGGAGATCGACACGCCGGGAGCGGACGGCAGCCGGCTGCGCGGCCTGGTGACCGTCGCCGGCAACCCGGTGCTGTCCACCCCCAACGGCGCCCGCCTCGGCGCCGCGCTGTCCTCGCTGGACGCCATGGTCAGCGTCGACCCGTACCTCAACGAGACCACCCGGCACGCCCATGTCGTCCTGCCCGGCGCCTCCCCGCTCGCGCGCAGCCACTACGACCTGGTCTTCACCGGCTTCGCGATCCGCAACTACGCCCGCTACTCCGTGCCCACCCTGCCACGCGAGCCGGGCGAGCTGGACGAGTCGGAGGTGCTGCTGCGGCTGTCCTGCGCCGCGCTCGGCGGCGGGATCACCCCGGACGAGCTGGACGACCTCACCGCCGCCGACACCGCTCGCCGGCTGGCCGCCGACCCCTCCTCCCCGGCCTTCGGACGCGACCCGCTGGAACTGCTCGCGGCGGTCGCCCACCGCAGCCGGCAGGAGCGGCTGCTGGACCTGATGCTGCGCGGCGGCCCCTACGGCGACGGCTTCGGCGCCGACCCGGAGGGCCTGAGCCTGGCCGTCCTGGAGGCCAACCCGCACGGTCTGGATCTCGGTCCGCTGCGGCCGAGGCTGCCCGACGTGCTGCGGACGCCCAGCGGCAAGGTCGAACTGGCGCCCCCGCAACTGCTTGCCGAGGCCCGTCGGCTGGCCGACCAGCTGGCCGAGCTGACCGCCGCGCCGGACGGCGGACTGCTGCTGGTGGGACGGCGCCACCTGCGGTCCAACAACTCCTGGATGCATAACGTGCCGCTGCTGGCGGGAGGTAGCAACCGCTGCACGCTGCAGCTGAACCCGAAGGACGCCGACCGGCTCGGCGTCGTGAACGGGCAGCGGGTGACCGTGAGTTCCAGGGTCGGCGCAGTGGAGGCCGATGCCGAGGTCAGCGAGGAGCTGATGCCCGGCGTGGTCAGCCTGCCGCACGGCTGGGGCCACGACGACCCGGCCACCCGCTCGGCGCTGGCCTCCCGCGCACCGGGCGTGAACAGCAACCTGCTCACCGACGAGGCCGCGCTCGATCCGCTGTCGGGTACCGCCGTGCTCAACGGCATCCCGGTGGAGGTGCGTCCGACCGACGGCTGAGGAGGCCGGTCGGGCCCGGCCGGAAGGATCCCGGCGCGGGTCGGGTTCCGCCGGCCCTGCGGCGGGCCCATGCTGGGGGGATGGTGGGAGAACTGCGTCCGCAGACCATCCGGGAGGCGATGCAGCTGCCCGGCCCCGACTACGCCCTCTTCCTCGCGGTGCACGAGGTGGGCCACCTCGTCGCGGGGATCGCCACCGGCGACCGCCGGGCCGACGACTGCGCAGTGTCCCTCGGCCCGGCCACGGCCGCCTATCCGGCGCTGACCTGGGAGACCCCGGCGGTGCTGCTCACCAGCCTGCACGGTGGCCTGCTGGCGCAGGTGCGCTGGCTGCACCGGCAGGAGCTGTGGACGCCGCGCCGGGCGCGCGCGGTCAAGGACGGCGCGGCGCACGACCGGGAGGCGATCCGGGCGGTCGGGCTGCACTGGCGCGAGTCGGCGAAGGCCCGGGAGCGGGCGCAGGTGCTGCTGGCGGAGCACTGGCCCGGGCTGCTCGCGGCCGCCACGCGGCTGGTGACGGCGGATCGGATCACCGTGGCCGAGGTCAGGGCGGTGCTGGAGGGCTGAGACCGGCGCAGCCCGGAGCGAAACAGGGTGAACTGCTCAACCGTGCGCCCCTGCTGGGGCTCCCGCGCCCCGGGAAAGGGGCGTTTACTGAGGGAAGTCCGGGGCCTGCCCGCCCGGGTGTTGACGACGGGTAGTAGCGTGTCCTTTTGGAGGACAGTTGCACGCCGCCCAGACCAGGCGGCTAGTCTTCGCTCCACGGCCCTGGTGCCTTCCAAGGGGTGGGATATGAATCAAACGCAGCACGTGCGTAGCAGGCCGCGGGTTCCCGCGGTCCAGTGCGGCACGGGTGCGGCGAGCCGACGGCTCGACCGCCACCTCGCCGTGCTCGGCGCACCTGCTCTCCCGCAGGTGGACGTGGCGGAAGCAGTCGGCCTCATAAGGGAACTGACGCCCCGTGGGGTCGGCTCACCAGCGGCACGCCCCAACCGGGGCGCCCGGATGGTGCTGCTTGCGCCGCTTCGGCGGCTCACCCGCTCGCTTTTCGGCGGTCGCAAGTAGATCGCGGACGACCTGGCCGTACCCCAAGGGTGCGGCCAGGTTCGGCATGCCCGCAAGTGCTCACCGCGCGCGCCCGTCGCTGCAACCGGTGCCGTGTGCGGCAGTGCGGGCGGTCCCCGGAACGGAGTAACGCACCGGGCGGGCCCGGTGGTGCGGCCATACGTTCGGGATGGACCCGCCCGCACGCCGGGCCACTCCGCCTTGAGAGGGCGTCATCCAGATGAGCACTCCCCGCCGCTCCGCGGCCGCGCTGTCCGTCGGGCTCGCCGCGCTGGTCCTGGCGGCCACCCCGGCCTGCTCCAGCAGCACCAGCAGCAAGGTCGGCAGCGTTGTCAGCGGCGGGGCCGGGGCGGCCGTTTCGTCCGCGAAGGCGCTGGCCTCCGGCGCGGCCGCGAGCGCCGCGGCGGCGGCGTCCTCACTGCAGGCCAACGCCTCGGCCCTGGTCTCGTCGGCGAAGGCGGACATCGGTGCGGCGGCCTCGTCGGCCGCGGCGAAGGCGGGTGCCGGCTCGGCCGCGCCGGCGACCACCTCGGCCACCGTCGGCGCGTTCTGCACCCCCGCGGGGGCGCAGGGCGAGACCGGCAAGGGCCTGGCCGTCACCTGCGCGGCCGACAGCAGCGGCAAGGACCGGTGGACCTCGGCGGCGGTGGCCGGCAAGGGCGCCATCGCGGGCGCCTTCTGCGCCACCGCCGGCGCCACCGCGATCGGCGCCAACAACACCGCCCTGGTCTGCAAGGCGGGTTCGGACGGCAGGGACCGCTGGACCAGGCAGTGACCACGATCTGACGCCACGTCGGCCCCAAGTCACGTTGTGCGGGGGACTTCTGCGGACATAGCGCCAGTGAGAGCGGTGGTCCTTGGCAGGATGGTGCCAGGACGCCGACGTCGAGGAAGGGCAAAACCCATGCCACTGCACCCGGGCCAGAACCATGACAAGAACAAGAAGGTGCTGGCGGTCAACCCGTTCCTGGGCGCGGCCAACCCCGTTCCGGGGATGGCCGCCGACCTGCCCAGGCACCGGCTTCCGGACGGGCCGATGCTCGCCGACACCGCTTACCAGCTGATCCACGACGAGCTGATGCTCGACGGCAACGCTCGGCTCAACCTGGCCACCTTCGTGACCACCTGGATGGAACCCCAGGCCACGCAGCTGATGGCCGAGTGCGTGGACAAGAACATGATCGACAAGGACGAGTACCCGCAGACCGCCGAGCTGGAGCGGCGCTGCGTCGCGGTCCTCGCCGACCTGTGGCACGCCCCGGACCCGGAGCACGCCATCGGCTGTTCCACCACCGGCTCCAGCGAGGCCTGCATGCTGGCCGGGATGGCGCTGAAGCGCCGCTGGATGCGCCGCAACCCGGAGCGCTACGCGGCCGGCCACCGTCCCAACCTGGTGATGGGAGACAACGTCCAGGTCTGCTGGGAGAAGTTCTGCAACTTCTGGGAGGTGGAGGCCCGTACCGTCCCGATGGAGGGCGAGCGCTACCACCTGGACGCGGAGACCGCGGTGGCCCGGTGCGACCAGGACACCATCGGGGTGGTGGCGATCCTCGGTTCCACCTTCGACGGTTCCTACGAGCCGGTGGCGGAGATCTGCGCGGGCCTGGACGAGCTGCAGGAGCGCACCGGCCTGGACATTCCGGTGCACGTCGACGGCGCGTCCGGCGCCATGATCGCACCCTTCCTGGACGAGGACCTGGAGTGGGACTTCCGTCAGCCCCGGGTCGCCTCCATCAACACCTCCGGGCACAAGTTCGGGCTGGTCTACCCCGGCGTGGGCTGGGCGCTGTGGCGGGACCGCGAGGCGCTGCCGGAGGAGCTGGTGTTCCGGGTCAACTACCTGGGCGGTGACATGCCGACCTTCGCGCTCAACTTCTCCCGCCCCGGCGCGGAGGTGGTGGCGCAGTACTACACCTTCCTGCGGCTGGGCCGGGACGGCTTCCGCGCGGTGCAGCAGGCCAGCCGGGACGTGGCGGTGTCGCTGTCCGCCCGGATCGCCGCGATGGGCCCGTTCCGGCTGCTCAGCCGGGGCGACGAGCTTCCGGTCTTCGCCTTCACCACCAAGGACGAGGTCACCGCGTTCGACGTCTTCGACGTGTCGCGGAGGCTGCGGGAGCGCGGCTGGCTGGTCCCGGCCTACACCTTCCCGGAGAACCGCACCGACCTCGCGGCGGCGCGGATCGTCTGCCGCAACGGCTTCTCGGCGGACCTCGCCGACCTGCTGATCTCCGACATCGCCCGGCTGCTCCCGGAGCTGGAGGCCCAGCCGGGCCCGCTGCACCGTCGGGACGAGGCGCCCTCGGCCTTCCACCACTGAGGAGCGTTCCTCGGGGAGCGTTCGAGGTTCGGGCGTTCAGGGCCGTGCTGTTCAGGGCCGTGCCGTTCAGGGCCACAGCAGGGTGCGGGTCCAGGCGGTCGGGGTGCGCCGGTAGAGCAGCCGGGTGTGGCCCCGGCCGGGGTCGCCCTGCCAGAACTCGACGGACTCCGGCCGCAGGGTGAACAGCGCGTGCTCGGGGTCGACCAGCTCCGGCTCCTCGGCGATCCGGGCCTCGGCCGCGGCGAAGGCCGCCGGCAGCAGGGCCCGGTCGGCCAGCGGTTCGCTCTGGTGCCCCATCAGCGAGGCGGCCCGGGAGGCCGGTGGCCGGGCCAGGAAGTCGACGGCGGCCGTCGCCGCGTCCTCACGACGCACCGGGCCGCGCAGCCGGATCTGCCGGCCCTGCTCGCGCCAGTGGAAGCCGAGTGCGCCCTGCGGCTGTGCGGCGAGCTGCAGGGCCTTGGCGCTGTGGGCGCCGGTGGCGAAGGTCCAGCCGCCCTCCCCGGCGTCCCGCAGGGCGACCACGCGCAGGTCCGGGCAGCCCTCGGGGTCGACCGTGGCCAGCGTCATCGCGTGCGGTTCGCGCACCCCGGTGGCGACCGCCTCGGCCAGCCAGGCCAGGAACAGCGCGAAGGGCTCGGCCGGGGCGGCAGCGGAGTCGAAGCCGGGGAACTCCCCGCGCAGCATGGGCAGGCCGAGGATCAGCCGGGGTACGGGGGACGTCGGCATCGCTGCTCCCTCCCGGAGGGCTCGGGATAGTCGAATCAGGCGGGACGGCCGCAGCTCGCGGTCAGCGCCGCGGCCGTGGCTCCGGCGAGCCGGTCGAGGTAGTCGCGCGACAGCGGGGTGCGGACCACCGCGAGGCGCCAGTAGAGGGGTCCGGCGATCAGGTCGAGGGCGAGGTCGTGATCCACGTCGGCCGGCAGCTCGCCGCGCTCGACGGCCTTGCGTACCAGCGCGGCGCTGCTGTCCCGCTGGGCCTCGCGCAGCGCGGTGGCCAGCGTCTCGGCGATCTCGGGGTTGCGGGCGGCCTCGGCGAGCAGGTCGGGGACGATCTGGGCGGCCAGCGGATGGCGCAGCACCCGGGCCACGACATGGACGAACATCCGCAGGTCGTTCTGGAGCGACCCGGTGTCCGGGAGTGCCAGGCCCAGCGAGGCGACCTCGGAGACCACGTCGATGACCATGGGGAGCTTGGAGCGCCAGCGCCGGTAGACGGCGGTCTTGCCGACACCGGCCCGGCGGGCCACCGCCTCGATGGACAGCCGGCCGTAGCCGGTGGCGGCGAGCTCCTCGAAGACCGCCGCGCGAATGGCGTCCGTCACGTCGTCGCGCAGCACCGCTGCCCCCGCGGGGGCGCGTTTCAGCGTCTTCAGCGCCTCGGCCTGCTTGGGATCCCCGGTCAGCATGCCAGCAGTGTAGCGTCACGACGAAACGGTTGCGTTCTCACGTCAGACCCCTTAGTTTTCATTCACCACGTCGAGACGATACCGTTCCGGCGTGACGGTCGGGGCGAAAGCTTGGGAGTAGCGTGTCCACGGTGTACGAGCAGCGGACGGCAGGTGCCGTCGGACTGGGCTCCGATGAGGGGCTGAGTCCCGCCGAACTGGCGGCGAAGTACGGATTGACGGTCAGTGGCGCACGGCCGGGGCTGGTCGAGTACACCCACCTCTTGTGGGGGCGGCGGCACTTCATCGTGTCGTATGCCACGGCTCGCCTCACTGCCATGTACACGGCGGCGAAGCTGGGGCAGATCTGGCAGGTGATGACGCCGCTGCTGAACGCCGCCGTCTTCTACCTGATCTTCGGGCTGCTGCTGGGTACCAACCGCGGCATCCCCAACTTCATCGCCTATCTGTGCACCGGTGTGTTCGTGTTCCAGTTCACCCAGTCCGCGGTGCTGGCAGGAACCCGGTCGATCGCGGACAACCTGGGGCTGATCCGCGCGCTGCACTTCCCGCGTGCCTGCCTGCCGATCGCCTTCACGGTGATCCAGCTGCAGCAGTTGCTGTTCTCCATGGGCGTGCTCGGCGTGATCGTGCTGATCACCGGTGAGCCGCTGACGCTGCGCTGGCTGCTGATCATCCCGACCCTGCTGCTGCAGTCGGTCTTCAACTCCGGACTGGCCCTGTTCATGGCCCGGATCGGCGCGAAGACCACCGACATGGCCCAGCTGATGCCGTTCATCATCCGGACCTGGATGTACCTGTCGGGCGTGTTCTGGAGCGTCAGCACCTTCTCGGCCAAGGCGCCGCACTGGGTCGGCATCCTGCTGCAGCTCAACCCGGCCCTGATCTTCAACGACCTGATGCGCTTCTCTCTGATGACCTCGGTCCATGCCAGTGCTCTGCCCCAGCACGTGTGGCTGATCACCGCCTTCTGGGCCGGGCTGGTCGGCCTGGGCGGGTACGTGTTCTTCTGGAGGGACGAGGAGGAGTACGGCCGTGGCTGAAACTGTGACAAGCGATGCGAACGTGGCGACCGAGCCGGAGGCCGCGCCTTCGGGCCGGGTGCCGACCGTGATCGTCGACGACGTGCACATCATCTACAAGGTGTACGGGGCGGGTGCGGGCAAGGGGTCGGCGACCTCGGCGCTGTCCCGCATCGTGCGGCGCAAGGCGTCCCCGGTGCTCTCCGAGGTGCACGCGGTCAAGGGCATCACCTTCACCGCCTACAAGGGCGAGGCGGTCGGTCTGATCGGCTCCAACGGCTCGGGCAAGTCCACCACGCTCTCCGCGGTGGCGGGTCTGCTGCCGACGGCGTCCGGCGCGATCTACACCGACGGGCAGCCCTCGCTGCTGGGTGTCGGCGCGGCGATGATGAACGACCTGACCGGTGAGCGCAACGTGGTGCTGGGCTGCCTGGCGATGGGCATGTCCAAGGAGGAGGTGCGGGAGAAGTACCAGGACATCGTGGACTTCTCCGGGATCAACGAGCGCGGGGACTTCATCTCGCTGCCGATGCGCACCTACTCCTCCGGTATGGCGGCTCGGCTGCGGTTCTCCATCGCCGCCGCCAAGACCCATGACGTGCTGCTCATCGACGAGGCCCTGGCCACCGGTGACGTGGCGTTCCAGCGCCGCAGCGAGAAGCGGATCAAGGAGTTGCGGGCCTCCGCCGGAACGGTCTTCCTGGTCTCGCACAACAACAACTCGATCCGGGACACCTGCGACCGGACGATCTGGCTGGAAGCCGGTCTGATCCGCGCCGACGGGCCCACCGACGAGATCATCAAGGAGTACGAGGACTACATGAAGAACCGCAAGTAGTCCGCGGCGCCGACAGTCCGGCAGCTCGTGCCGCCCCGGCGTCGGATTCCGGACCGGATCTGACGCGGACCTGACGTTCTGACATCCCGCCGCCGCCACCCCGGCGGCGGTTTGTCACAGCCGCCCCCTAAGCTATGAGCAAGATCCTTGAGATCCCGGCGGGCGGAGGGGCGATCCGAGTGGGAGGCTGACAGGATCGGTGCCGCCGGGGCGGTGGTGCTTGGCGTGTCCGCTGTGGGCAGGTCGTCAAGATCGGTGTAGAACGGGGGGGTGGCGGTCATGACAGTACGTCGGCAGGCTGTGAGCGAGGAAGAGCCCAGCGCCGTACTCGGCAAGGCGGACAAGGAGAACTTCCCTGTCGCCCCGTTCTTCATGCCCCCCGCGATGCGTACCGGGCTGATGGCCGTCTACGGCTTCGCCCGGCTGGTGGACGACGCCGGTGACGGTGACCTGGCCGACCCCGCCGCCACGGCGGAGCTGCTCGGCGCGCCCCCGGCCGCCACCGGCGAGGCTTCCGCCGGCGAGGTGTCCGCCGGCACCGCCGCCGCGGACGAGACCGGCTTCCGGCTCGGACTGCTGGACGCCCTGGAGGCGGATCTCGACCGGGTGTTCGAGACCGTGCTGGGCACCCCCGGCGCGGAGCCTCCGCGGCATCCGCTGATGGCCGCGCTCTGCCCGGTGGTCGACGCCCACGGCCTCACCCCCGAACCCTTCCGCGCGCTGATCGAGGCGAACCGGGTGGACCAGCGGACCGTCCGCTACGCCACCTTCGACGACCTGATGGGCTACTGCGAACTCTCCGCCAACCCGGTCGGCCGGCTGGTGCTGCAGCTCGCCGGGCTGGCCACCCCGGAGCGGCTGCGGCGTTCCGACGCGATCTGCAGCGCCCTGCAGGTCATCGAGCACCTGCAGGACGTCGCCGAGGACCGGGCCCGGGGCCGGATCTACCTGCCGACCGAGGACCTGACCAGGTTCCGGGTCGCCGAGACCGACCTGGACGCCCCGCACGCGGGGCCCGCGCTGCGCGCCCTGGTCGCGTTCGAGGCGCAGCGCGCCCGCAGACTCATGGACGAGGGCGCCCCGCTGGTGGGCACGGTCGGCGGTCGGCTGCGGCTGCTGCTGGCCGGTTTCGCGGCCGGCGGCTACGCGGCCCTCGACGCCGTCGCGGCCGCGGACAACGACGTTCTGGCCGGGGCGCCCAAGCCCCGGAAGGGCCGCCTCCTGCGTGAGGCGGCGTCGACGCTGGTGAGAGGAAGGTGAGTCGGCGAATGGAGGGGTCTCCACAGATCTCCCTGCACGTATCCGCGCAGGCGTCCCCGCAGGCGGTGGCCGCCTACCGCTACTGCGAGGCGGTGACGGGCGCCCAGGCCCGCAACTTCTCCTACGGCATCAGGCTGCTGCCCGAGCCCAAGCGGCGTGCCATGTCCGCGATCTACGCGCTGGCGCGCCGGATCGACGACATCGGCGACGGTGACTGGCCCGAGCCGCGCAAGGCCGAGCACCTGGCCCGGACCAGGGCGCTGCTGGACGAGATCCGCGAGGGCACGGTCGAGCCGGAGGACACCGACCCGGTGAAGGTCGCCCTGGCCGACGCCGCCGCCCGGTTCCCGATCCCGCTGGACGCCTTCGACGAGCTGATCGACGGTGTCGAGATGGACGTCCGCGGCGCGGAGTACGAGACCTTCGAGCAGTTGCGGGTGTACTGCCGCTGTGTGGCCGGCACCGTCGGCCGGCTCTCGCTGGGCGTGTTCGGCTGCACCGACCCCAAGCGCGGGGCCGAGTTCGCCGACACCCTGGGCCTGGGCCTGCAGCTCACCAACATCCTGCGGGACGTCCGCGAGGACGCCGCCAACGGCCGCACCTACCTGCCCGCCGAGGACCTTGCGCGGTTCGGCTGTGAGCAGGGCTTCGCCGCCCGTCCCGCGATCGGCGCGGACTTCACCGGACTGGTGCTGTTCGAGGCCAGGAGGGCGCAGGAGTACTTCGACGAGGGCCTGCTGCTGCTGCCGATGCTGGACCGGCGCAGCCGCGCCTGTGTCGCGGCGATGGCCGGGATCTACCACCGGCTGCTGGAGCGGATCGTGCGCGAGCCCGAGGCGGTGCTGCGCGGACGGGTGTCGCTGCCGGGGTGGGAGAAGGCCTACGTGGCGCTCACGGGGCTGGCCGCCGGACGGGCTTCTTGACCCTTCCCGAGGCTTCGGTGACCCGGGGTGAGGCGTTTGTCGCACTGGGTCGCAGGGGAGCCACACGGAGTGCCGCGCACGGAGTGCGGCCGGGACGACTGAGGAGAGGGCTATGAACGGGCGGACGGCGGTGGTCGTCGGCGGGGGACTCGCGGGGATCACGGCCGCGCTGCGGCTGGCCGACGCCGGCGCGGCGGTCACCCTGGTCGAGGCCCGCCCGAGGCTGGGCGGTCTGGCCTTCTCGTTCCGGCGCGGGGAGCTGTGGGTCGACAACGGCCAGCATGTCTTCCTGCGCTGCTGCACGGCCTACCGCGGGCTGCTGCAGCGGCTCGGGGTGACCGACCAGGTGGAGATCCAGCGCCGGCTCGACGTCCCGGTGCGGGACGTGGTCAGCGGCCGGACCGGGGCGCTGCGGCGGGCGGGCCTGCCGGTGCCGCTGCACCTGGCCATGAGCCTGGCGACGTACCCGCACCTGAGTACCGGCGAACGGCTGGCCACCGGCCGGGCGGCGCTGGCGCTGCGCGGCCTGGACCTGGACGACCCGGCGCTGGACCAGCAGTCCTTCGGCGACTGGCTGCGGGCGCACGGCCAGTCCGAGCGCGCCGTGAACGCGCTCTGGGACCTGGTCGGCGTGGCGACCCTGAACGCCACCGCCGACGAGTCCTCGCTGGCGCTGGCGGCGATGGTCTTCAAGACCGGACTGCTGAGCGACCCGGGCGCCTCCGACATCGGCTTCGCGAAGGTCCCGCTGGGCGTGCTGCACGACGACGCGGCGCGCGCCGCGCTGGAACGCGCCGGGGTGCGCGTGCTGCTGCGCTCCAGGGTCACCGGGGTGGCGGCCACCGCCGCCGGGCTCCCCGGGCAGCATGACGTGCAGGTCGAGGGCGAACGGCTGGACGGCGGGACCGAGTTGATCGAGGCGGCCGACGCCCTGGTGCTCGCGGTCCCGCAGGACGCAGCATACGAACTGCTGCCCCCGGGCAGCATCGAGGAGCCCCAGCGCCTGCTGGAACTGGACTACGCCCCGATCCTCAACATCCATGTCGTCTACGACCGTCAGGTCCTCGACCGCCCGTTCCTCGCCGCGCTCGGTTCCCCGGTGCAGTGGGTCTTCGACCGCACCGGCCACTCCGGAATGCGCGGCCCGGGCCAGTACCTGGCCCTGTCGCAGTCGGCGGCGCAGGCGGAGATCGACCTTCCGGTGGCCGAGCTGAGGAGGCGCTATCTGCCGGAGCTGGAACGGCTGCTGCCCCCCGCCCGGGAGGCCCAGGTGACGGAGTTCTTCGTGACCAGGGAGCGCACCGCGACCTTCGCGCCCGCGCCCGGATCCGCGCGACTGCGCCCGGGCGCGGTCACGCTCACCCCCGGCGTGTACCTCGCCGGGGCGTGGACCGCTACCGGGTGGCCCGCGACCATGGAGGGCGCCGTGCGCAGCGGCAACGCCGCCGCCCGGGCCGCCGAGCAGGCGGCCGCCCCGGCGGCGGTCGCGGCGGCGCTCGCGGCGAGAGCGGCGGCGGAAGCGCCCGAAGCGGGAGCGGCGCCGACGCCGACCCCGTGACCTGACTGACGGACTCACCTACAGGTTGGTTATGACAGCGACAGCAGCCCAGCAAGCGAGTGCGGACCAGATCGGAGAGGGAACAAGCGTGGTCTCGAGCCCAGAAGAGGCGCCCGCGGTGCGACCCGTGGACGTGCCGGCACTGCTCGAACGGGGCAGAAGCCTGTGCACTCCCGTCATGCGGGAGGCCATCAGCCGACTGGCGCCGCCGATGGACCGGGTCTCCGCATACCACTTCGGCTGGACGGACGCCGAGGGGCGGCCGACCGAGGGCGACAGCGGCAAGGCGGTGCGCCCGGCGCTGGCCCTGATCTCGGCCCTCGCCGCGGGGGCGCCGGCCGAGATCGGTATCCCCGGCGGTGTCGCGGTCGAACTGGTGCACAATTTCTCGCTGCTCCACGACGATCTGATGGACGGCGACGAGCAGCGCCGCCACCGTGCCACGGTGTGGACGGTCTTCGGCCCGGCCCAGGCCATCCTGGTCGGCGACGCCATGTTCGCGCTCGCCAACGAGGTGCTGCTGGAGGCCGCGGACAAGGGCGGCGCCAGCGCCGTGGACGCCGGCCGGGCGGTGCAGCGACTCACCCTGGCCACCCGCAAGCTGATCGACGGTCAGGCCCAGGACCTGGCCTTCGAGCAGCGCGACCGGGTCACCGTCGCCGAGTGCCTGGAGATGGAGGGCAACAAGACCGGCGCCCTGCTGGCCGCCTCCGCCTCCGTGGGCGCGGTGCTGGCCGGCATGGACGACGCCGGCGCCGACGCGCTGGAGCGCTACGGCTACCACCTCGGCCTGGCCTTCCAAGCGGTGGACGACCTGCTCGGCATCTGGGGCGCCACCGAGGTCACCGGCAAGCCCAACTTCGGTGACCTGCGCCAGCGCAAGAAGTCGCTGCCGGTGTCCGCCGCGCTCGCCGAGGGCGGGCCGGCCTCGCTGCGGCTCGCCGAGCTGCTGGCCGACCCGGAGGGGCGCGGACACGAGGACGAGGAACAACTCGCCGCTCGCGCGGCTTTGATCGAAGAGGCGGGTGGTCGGGCCTGGACCGCCGACGAGGCCCGTCGGCAGCACAAGACCGCGCTCGCGGCGCTGGACGAGGTGCCGATGCCCGCCGGAGTACGGGAGCAGTTCGCCGCACTCGCCGAATTCGTCGTGGTCAGGGAGAGGTGACAGGATGACAGCAACCGCGGACGGCCGGCTCGACCCACAGTACGAAGCAGAGCCGGCCGCGGAGGGCCTCGACGCCGCGAAAGCAGCTGACGACGCGGGGGCGTCGGACAGCGCGTCAGGGGCCGCAGCATCGGAGGACGGGGACAACCCCGCCTCAGCCCACGAGCGGCTGACGCCGGACAACCAGACGCCGGACACCAGGACGCCGGACACCAGGACGCTCGCCGAGCAGACCCTGGCCAAGGCCACCGACCACCTGCTCTCGCTGCAGGACCAGGCCGGCTGGTGGAAGGGCAACCTGGAGACCAACGTCACCATGGACGCCGAGGACCTGCTGCTGCGTCAGTTCCTCGGGATCCGCACCGAGGAGCAGACCGCGGCCACCGCCGACTGGATCCGCTCCCAGCAGCAGCCGGACGGCACCTGGGCCACCTTCTACGGAGGCCCCCCGGAGCTGTCCACCACGGTCGAGGCCTATGTCGCGCTGAAGCTCGCCGGGGACGACCCGGCGGCCCCGCACATGCGCCGCGCCGCCGCCTACGTCCGGGAGCGGGGGGGCATCGCGGCCTGCCGGGTGTTCACCCGGATCTGGCTGGCGCTGTTCGGCTGGTGGCCGTGGGACCGGCTGCCCGAGCTGCCGCCCGAGGTCATCTTCCTGCCGCGCGGCTTCCCGCTGAACATCTACTCGTTCGGCTGCTGGGCCCGGCAGACCATCGTCCCGCTCACCGTGGTGTCCGCGCACCGGCCGGTCCGCGAGGCCCCGTTCGACCTGGACGAGCTGCACGCCGACCCGGCCGACCCGTACCCGAGCGTGCCCTTCGCCGCACCGCACACCTGGGATGGCTTCTTCGAGCGCCTGGACCGGGTGCTGCACCTGTACCACCGGATGCCGGTGAAGTCGGTCCGGCGACTGGCGCTGCAGCAGGCGTCCCGGTGGATCGTGGACCGGCAGGAGGCCGACGGCTGCTGGGGCGGCATCCAGCCGCCGGCGGTGTACTCGCTGATCGCCCTGCACCTGATGGGCTATCCGCTGGACCACCCGGTGATGAAGGCCGGCCTGGCCGCCTTCGACCGCTTCACTGTGCACACCGACGAGGGCCACCGCTGGATCGAGGCCTGCCAGTCGCCGGTCTGGGACACCTGCCTGGCCGTGGTGGCGCTGGCCGACGCCGGCCTGCCCAAGGACCATCCGGCGCTGCTCGCCGCCGCCGACTGGATGCTGGACGAGGAGATCAGCAGCAAGGGCGACTGGTCCGTGCAGCGCCCGGAGCTGCCCGCCGGGGGCTGGGCCTTCGAGTTCGAGAACGACAACTACCCGGACATCGACGACACCGCCGAGGTGGTGCTGGCGCTGCGCCGGGTGAAGCACCCCGAGCCGGGGCGGATCGACGCGGCGGTCGAGCGCGGCATCGGCTGGACCCTGGGCATGCAGTCCAAGAACGGCGCCTGGGCGGCCTTCGACGTCGACAACACCAGCACCCTGCCCAACAAGCTGCCGTTCTGCGACTTCGGCGAGGTGGTCGACCCGCCGTCCGCCGACGTCACCGCGCATGTGGTGGAGATGCTGGCCGCCAACGGCCAGGCCAACGACCCACGGGTGCGCCGGGGGATCGACTGGCTGCTGCGCGAGCAGGAGGAGGACGGCTCCTGGTTCGGGCGCTGGGGCACCAACTACATCTACGGCGTGGGCTCGGTGGTGCCGGCGCTGGTCGCGGCCGGGATCCCGGCCGGGCACGACTCGGTGCGCCGGGCGGTGCGCTGGCTGGAGCAGCATCAGAACGCCGACGGCGGCTGGGGCGAGGACATGCGCTCCTACAGCGACCGCAGCTGGGCCGGGCGGGGCAGCTCCACCGCCTCGCAGACCGCCTGGGCGCTGATGGCGCTGCTCTCCGCGGGGGAGAGCGGAGAGGTCGTCGACCGGGGCGTGCGCTGGCTCGCGGCCACCCAGCTGCCGGAGGGCACCTGGGACGAGCCGGAGTTCACCGGCACCGGCTTCCCGTGGGACTTCTCCATCAACTACAACCTCTACCGGCTGGTCTTCCCGGTCACCGCGCTCGGCCGCTACCTGCACGGAACCCCGGAACTCGGGGGTGGCGTCCTGGTCACCAAGGAGAAGCGGCGCGGCGGCTCCTGGCGTACGGCGGAACTGCCCGCGCCGCCCAGGCTGCTGCCGTCGCTGACCGGACGGCGGCTGTCGGTGAGGTCGCGGTGACGCGATCGCGCACGGTGAAGCAGCCCTCCGCACGGCCGGAGCCCCACAGGGTGGCGGAGGAGGACGTGCTGACATGAGCCCGGAGCCCTCCGGAGCGACAGCGGCGGCGCCGCTGCTGCTCGCCTGCGCGCTGGGCGCCGAAAGGTTTGCCCTGCGCGCGGGTGCCGGGAGTGCCCGGCTGGTGTGCACCGGCATGGGGAAGGACCGTGCCCGGCGCGCCGTCAGCAGCGCGCTGGCGCAGGGGGAGCGCGTGCCCGGCGCGCTCCTCTTCGCGGGCTTCGGCGCTGCGGTGGGGCCGGGAATACGCCCCGGCGACGCCTTCGTTGCGACGGAGGTGCGCGATGCCGAGAGCGGGCCGGCGGTACTCCCGGACACCGCTGCGCTGGTCGCGGCCCTGCGCGGGTCCGGGCTCACCGTGCACACCGGTCCGCTGTTCACCGCCGACCGGGTGGTGCGCGGCGACCGGCGCGCCGAACTGCACGCCGAGGGTGTGCTCGCGGTCGACATGGAGACCTCCGCCGCCCTGCGCGCCCTGCCCGCCGGGATGCCGGCGGCGGCGGTCCGCATCGTGGTCGACACCCCGGAGCAGGAACTGCTGCGTCCGGGCCTGCTGCTGCACGGGTTCCGGGCCTGGCGCGCGCTGCGCGCCGCCGCACCGGTCCTCGCCGCCTGGCAGCCGTCCCCGCCGTCCCAACTCAAGGCGCCACAGTTCACGACGCCGCAGTTCACGACGCCACAGTTCACGACGCCGCAGTTCACGACGACGCAGCCCCTGACATCGCAGCCCATGGCGCCGCCGCCCAGCAGGAACAGCGCAGCAGATCCGCAATCCGCACACCAGGAAGGCACGGTCCCGCCCCATGACTGAGATCTCGCTCGGAATGCCGTCCACGCCGCTCAAGCCGCTCGCCGTGCGGCGGAAGAGCCGTCAGATCATGGTCGGGAGTGTCCCGGTGGGTGGGG
>NZ_JBGCCS010000049.1:0-40347 GCF_041262645.1 Streptacidiphilus sp. EB129 | reverse complement strand
CCCACCAACCCACCCACACCCGAACCCACCACCACCGCACGCTCACCCAACAACGCCCGCGACCCCACCAACGACCACGCCACATCACCCACACCAGCAACCGAAGCCGAATCAGCGTCAACCCCCGACCCCAACCCCCCCACCACCGACACCAACCGACCCGCCTGACCAGCCAACCCCCCACCACCACACCCCGACACCACCAACGGCACCACCAAGGGCTCGTCCTGTACGGCCAACGCCCCGGCCGTCTCCACGCTCCCGGCCGACTCGGCAGCCGCCGGCAGCATCTCCGCCGGCGCCGCCTCCAGCACGACGTGCGCGTTGGTACCCGACACACCGAACGACGACACACCCGCCCGGCGGGGCCGGTCCACCTCGGGCCACTCCCGCGACTGCGTCAACAGCTCCACCGCACCCGCCGACCAGTCCACATGCCGCGACGGCCGACCGACGTGCAACGTCTTCGGCAGCACGCCGTGCCGCATCGCCTGCACCATCTTGATCACACCGCCCACCCCGGACGCCGCCTGGGTGTGGCCGATGTTGGACTTCAGCGAGCCCAGGAACAACGGACGCTCCGCGTCCCGCCCCTGCCCGTACGTCGCGAGCAGCGCCTGCGCCTCGATCGGGTCGCCGAGGGGCGTGCCGGTGCCGTGCGCCTCCACCGCGTCCACGTCCAGCGGGGTCAGGCCGGCGTCGGCCAGCGCCGCGCGGATCACCCGCTGCTGCGACGGGCCGTTCGGCGCCGTCAGACCGTTGGACGCACCGTCCTGGTTCAGGGCGGTGCCACGCACCAGGGCCAGAACCCGGTGCCCGTTCCGCCGCGCCTCGGACAACCGCTCCAGCACCAGCATCCCGGCACCCTCGCCCCAGCCGGTGCCGTCGGCGTCGTCGGAGAACGCCTTGCAGCGCCCGTCCGGCGACAGGCCGCGCTTGCGGCTGAACTCCTGGAGCACACCGGGCGTGGACATCACCGTCACGCCACCGGCCAGGGCCAGCGTGCACTCCCCGCGCCGCAGCGCCTGCACCGCCAGGTGCAACGCCACCAACGACGACGAACACGCCGTATCCACCGTCACCGCCGGACCCTCAAGGCCGAACACATAACTGATCCGCCCCGACGCCACACTGGTGAGGCTGCCGGTCAGCAGGTAGCCGTGCATGTCCGGGGCCGGCTTGTGTAGGGCGGGGCCGTAGTGGGTGTACGGGACGCCGACGAAGACGCCGCCGGGCTGTCCGGCCACCGACTGCGGGTTGATCCGGGCGGACTCCAGCGCCTCCCAGGCGACTTCGAGCAGCAGCCGCTGTTGCGGGTCCATGCCCAGCGCCTCACGCGGGCTGATGCCGAAGAGGGTGGCGTCGAAGTCGGCCGCGTCGTGCAGGAAGGAGCCGTAGCGGGTGCAGCAGGTGCCGACCTTGTCGGGGTCCGGGTCGTAGAGGTTCTCGACGTCCCAGCCGCGGTCGGTGGGGTAGCCGCTGATGGTCTCCTCGCCGTTGGCGACCAGACGCCACAGGTCGTCGGGCGAGTGCACGCCGCCCGCGTAGTGGCAGCCCATGCCGATGATGGCGATCGGATCGTCGGCGTCCGCCGGCGCCGGGTCGGACAGCACGTCTCTCGGCAGCACAGCCTTCGGCAGCACGGCCTCGGAGTCCGGCGGCCCGGTCCGGGCATCGTCGGTGTCCGGGCCGAGCAGGGACTCGCGCAGGAACCGGGCGACGGCGCCGCAGGTCGGGTAGTCGAAGAGCAGGGTCGCCGGAATCCGGACCCCGGTGGCGGCGGTCAGCAGCTCACGCAGCCGGGTGCCCACCGACTGGTAGACCCCGAGTTGACGGAACGCCAGGTTCTCCGCGAACGGCCCCGGCTTCCCGGTCGCCGCGGCGACCTGGGCGCGGACGGTGTCCAGCAGCAGGCGGTGCTGCTCGGGCGCGGTCGCTCCCCGCAGCCGGCCGATCAGGCGCTCTGCGTCCTCGGTGCCTGCTGCGCTGGTGGGGAGGGAATCCTGCGACATGAGCGGCACCGCCTTGGTGAGAGACCGTCCGCGCCGCCGTGCGCGTCCCGGTGCTCGGGGACGATGCGGTGGCGGACGCCTGGCATGTTCATCAGGGGCGATTATGGGCACAGCGCAAACGGAGCAGGGCGCTGTGGAACCGCTCTCTAGGAGAACCTCTAGGACCGTCCGGCGGGAAGCACCACGCCCCCTGCCGACGGAGTTCGGCAGAGGGCGTGGTGCGGCGGTGGTCAGGTGGTCAGCGGTCGGCCCGGGCGCGGGTGAGGCCGGGGATGAGCACGGCTGCGGCGACGACGTGCATCAGCGCCAGCCAGAGCTTGGTGCTGGTGCCCTGGCCGCTGCCCAGCGGGCCGGCCAGCGAGATCAGCAGGAAGACCGAGGCGATCACGGTCCAGTTCCTGCGTCCCTTCGCGGAGCGCTCCAGCAGGCTCAGCAGGCCCCAGCCGATCAGCCCGAACAGGACGGTGGTCACGAGCACGTAGGCCAGCGTGATCTCCGTCGGCTTGGCGCCGGACCCGGAGCTGATCTTGGCCATCAGGCCGCCCGACACCGCCTGGTGGGCGATCAGCCACACCACCGTGGTTGCGACAGCGGCGGCGACGACGGTCAGGACGCGCCTCAGCGACGTGCTCATGGGCGGGGTACCTCCAGGCGGGGGTTGGCGGTCGGAAGAGGGTCGGGTAAGGCGTCGGGGCCGGGGAAGGCGAGGGCCTGCGCGGACGGGGGTTCGCACAGACCCTCCTCGGCCGCTCCCCGGAGCAGGGCGCGGACGGCCGCGTACCCGGTCGGACCGAGGTCCGCGGTGAACTCGTTGACGTACAGGCCGATGTGCTGCTGCTGTACCTCGGGGGCCAGTTCCTGGGCGTGCTCCCGGACGTAGGCCCGGGAGTCGTCGGGGGCGGCCCAGGCGTGCGCCACCGAGGCGCGGATCGCGGTGGCGATCTCCAGCAGCCGGGGTGCGCCGAGCGAGCGCCGGGCCACGATGGCGCCGAGCGGGATCGGCAGGCCGGATCGGGACTCCCAGGCGGCGCCCAGGTCGGCGGTCATGTGCAGCCCGAACTCCTGGTAGGTGAACCGGGCTTCGTGGATGACCAGGCCGGCGTCGACGGTGCCGTCGCGGACCGCCGACATGATCTCGTGGAACGGCAGCACCACGATCCTGCCGACGCCGCCGGGCACCGCGTGCCGGGCCCAGAGCCGGAACAGCAGGTAGGCGGTGGAGCGTTCGCTGGGCACCGCGACGACCGCACCGGTCAGCTTCTCCGGGGTCGCCGCGGGGTCGGCGGTGACCACCAGCGGGCCGCAGCCGTGGCCGAGCGCGCCGCCGCAGGGCAGCAGCGCGTAGCGGTCCAGGACGCCGGGCAGCGCCGCGTAGGAGATCTTCAGGATGTCGCCCTCGCCGCGCTCCACCATGCCGTTGGTGACGTCGATGTCGGCGTGGGTCACCTCGACCGGGGGTGCACCGGGCACCAGCCCGTGGCTCCAGGCGTGGAAGACGAAGGTGTCGTTGGGGCACGGTGAGTAGACGATCGACAGGGCGTCGGACACGGCCGCCTCCTCGTTGCCGCTCGATCCGGTTGGCTGACTGGTGACGCTGTGGAGCATAGGGGGAGGCCGGGACCGTACGGGGGCCCTGACCGGCCGCTGCGGCGAGGTGTGGTGTTTTCCCCAGAACACCCCCGCGAACCTGTCATCAAGCGTCGTCCGCATGACCGAATGACCCGGTGACGCCCGAGACCTCCCCACGAGGGGCCGCCGCAGGGTTCGCCCGTGCACCCGAGGGACCACACGATGACTCTCGTTGACTTCGACGAGGCGCCCACGAAGCGCTGGCTCGGCACCGACCTGGACGACTGGACCCGGCAGGTGGTCCGGCGCCACTTCGACCCGGTGGCCGGCAGTCCCTACTGGCTGTCCCGGCGGCCGCACCTGGACTTCGATCCGCTGGAGATCACCCGGTACGAAGAGCTGTCCGCGTTCGGCCCGTTCTCGCTGGCCCGGCTGCGCGAGCTGGACCCGGCCGCGCTGGTGCCGCTGGACGTGCCGCGGCCGCTGGCGGGCCGGATCTGGGAGTCCGGCGGCACCACCGGCGCGCCCTGCCGGGTCTTCTACACCGCCGCGATGGCCGACCACCACTCGCAGTGGCGCCGCTTCGGCCTGGAGCTGACCGGCTTCGAGCGCGGCCGTACCTGGCTGTACGCGTGCCCGAGCGGTCCGCACATCGTGGGCCGGGGCGCCAACCAGATCGCCGAGATGTACGACTCGACCGTCTACACGATGGACCTGGACCCGCGCTGGATCAAGCAGTTGATCCGCAACAACCACCTGGCCATCATGAACACCTACGTCGAGCACACCATCGAGCAGATGACGGACATCCTGGAAACCGGGCGGATCAACTACCTGGAGACCACCCCGGCCATCATGCAGGCGCTGATCAACCGCCGCCCGGAGCTGGTCGCCGGACTGTCCGGGGTGGGCCTGGGCGGCACCCAGCTCTCCCCGGTGATGTACAAGGAGATCGCGGCGGCGCTGCACGGCGGGGTGATCGGGGCCACCTACGGCAACACCTTCGGCTGCGCCACCGGCCTGCCGGCCGGACAGGGCGGCGCGGTACTCCCCTACCTGCCGAACTTCCCGCAGGTCACCATGGCCGTCGTGGACCGCGACGACCCGGAGCGGATCGTGGAGTACGGCGAGACCGGGCAGGTCCGGCTCACCGTGCTGCACGAGGACCTGTTCCTGCCGAACATCCTTGAGCGCGACCAGGCGGAACGTTTCGACACCGGTGCGGCGTGGCCGTGCGACGGGGTCGCCAACGTCCGGCCGCTGCAGATCACCCAGGCCGCACCCGAGGGTCTCTACTGAGCCGCGCGGCGTCAACACCCGATCGATGAGGAGTCGTTGGTGGATATCGGACTCAAGCGCGAGCTGGAGCAGAAGGTTCTCGCGGGCGAGCGGCTGTCCCGCGAGGACGGCGTCGCGCTCTACGGCAGCGACGACCTGGCCTGGCTGGGCGGCATGGCCCACGAGGTGCGGACGCGGAAGAACGGCGACGCCGTGTTCTTCAACGTCAACCGGCACCTCAACATGACCAATGTGTGCACCGCCTCGTGTGCCTACTGCTCGTTCCAGCGCAAGCCGGGCGAGAAGGACGCGTACACCATGCGCATCGAGGAGGCCGTGCGCCTGGCCAAGACGATGGAGAACGAGCAGCTCACCGAGTTGCACATCGTCAACGGCCTGCACCCGACCCTGCCGTGGCGCTACTACCCTCGCTCGATCCGGGCCCTCAAGGAGGCGCTGCCGCCGACGGTGGCGATCAAGGCGTTCACCGCGACCGAGATCCACTGGTTCGAGAAGATCTCCGGCCTGCCCGCCGACGAGATCCTGGACGAGCTGATCGACGCCGGCCTGGAGTCGCTGACCGGCGGCGGCGCGGAGATCTTCGACTGGGAGGTGCGCCAGCACATCGTCGACCACGCCACCCACTGGGAGGACTGGTCGCGCATTCACCGCCTGGCGCACAGCAAGGGCCTGAAGACGCCGTGCACCATGCTCTACGGCCACATCGAGGAGCCCCGGCACCGGGTCGACCACGTGCTGCGGCTGCGCGAACTGCAGGACGAGACCGGCGGTTTCCAGGTCTTCATCCCGCTGCGCTACCAGCACGACTTCCACGACTCGCAGGACGGGATCGTGCGCAACAAGCTGATGGCGCGCACCACCATGGCGACCGGCGCCGAGGCGCTGAAGACCTTCGCGGTCTCCCGGCTGCTGTTCGACAACGTCCCGCACGTCAAGGTGTTCTGGGTGATGCACGGGCTGCAGACCGCGGGCCTGGCGCTGAACCACGGCGCCGACGACATCGACGGCTCGGTGGTCGAGTACAAGATCACCCACGACGCCGACAACTACGGCACCCCCGACAAGATGACCCGCGAGAGCCTGCTCGACCTGATCCGCGACGCCGGCTTCCGGCCCAAGGAGCGCAACACGCGCTACGAGGTCATCCGCGAGTTCGAGGGTCCCGACCTGACCCTGCGTGAGACCCCGCAGCCGATGCGGGTCTGAGCCACCCGACGAGCAACCTGACGTTCCATCATCCGGAAACCGACGAGGGCAGGTGACTGCAGTGACCACGAAGCAGGGCGAACAGCTCGAAGTCTGGATCGACCAGACACTGTGCACGGGCGACGGCATCTGTGCGCAGTACGCACCGGACGTGTTCGAGCTGGAGGTCGATGGCCTGGCCTACGTCAAGGACGCGGACGGCGCGCTGTGCCACGCCGACGGCGCGACCGTGGTGGTGCCCGCCGTGGCACTGCTGGACGTGATCGACTCGGCGCAGGAGTGCCCGGGCGACTGCATCCACGTCCGGCGCGTCGACGACGGCAGGGAAGTGTACGGGCCTGATGCCGAGTCGGACTGACGGCTCCGGGCCGGCCGGCTCGCTGCTGGCGATCAGCGACCTGCATGTCGGCCACTCGGAGAACCGGGCCCTGGTGGAGCGGTTGCACCCGGAGCACGACGACGACTGGCTGATCGTCGCGGGCGACGTCGCCGAGACCTTCGCGGACGTCGAGTGGGCGCTGTCGCTGCTCAGCCGGCGGTTCGCGCGGGTGCTGTGGGCGCCGGGCAACCACGAGCTGTGGACCCCGCCCGGCGACCCGGTGCGGTTGCGCGGCGAGGCCCGGTACCGCGCCCTGGTGGCCGCCTGCCGGTCGCTGGGCGTGCTCACCCCCGAGGACCCCTACCCGGTGTGGGAGGGGCGCGGCGGTCCGGTGACCGTCGCACCGCTGTTCCTGCTGTACGACTACACCTTCCGGGTGCCGGGTGCGGACACCAAGGAGGCGTCGCTGGCCCGGGCCTACGAGACCGGGGTGGTGTGCACCGACGAGATGCTGCTCGACCCCGCCCCGTACCCGGGCCGCGACGCCTGGTGCGCGGCGCGGGTCGAGCTGACCGAGGAGCGTCTGGCGGCCTGCGACCCGGCGCTGCCGACGGTGCTGGTGAACCACTACCCGCTGCTGCGCGCCCCCACCGACGTGCTGCGCTACCCGGAGTTCGCCCAGTGGTGCGGCACCGAGCGAACCGCCGACTGGCACCTGCGGTTCCGGGCCGCCGTCGTGGTCTACGGCCATCTGCACATCCCGCGCTCCACCCGCCACGACGGAGTGCCGTTCGAGGAGGTCTCGGTCGGCTACCCCCGGGAGTGGCGGCCCCGGGCCGCCGGCCCGGGGCGACCGCGCGCCATCCTGCCCGAGAACGGGAGTCCGCCGTGATCGAACCACTGCTGCCGCCCGGGGTGCGGCACGCCGAGGCCTTCGACGACCACCGGTCGGTGCCGCTGTACCCGGAGGAGGCGGCCCAGGTGGCGAACTCGGTGGCCAGGCGCCGCGCCGAGTTCGGCACCGGCCGCTGGTGCGCCCGCCAGGCCCTGGCCGGCCTCGGCCTGCCGCCGGGGCCGCTGCCCAGCGGCCCGAGGGGCGAGCCGCGCTGGCCGCACGGTGTGGTCGGGACGATCACCCACTGCGAGGGCTACCGGGCCGCCCTGGTGGCCCGCAGCGGCGACCTGCTGACGCTCGGCATGGACGCCGAGCCGCACGACCGGCTGCCGGCCGGCGTACTGGACAGCATCGCGCTGCCCGGCGAGCAGCGCTGGGTGGAACGGCTGGGCGGCGAGCTGCCGCTGGTGCACTGGGACCGGCTGCTGTTCAGCGCCAAGGAGTCGGTCTTCAAGGCCTGGTACCCGCTGACCGGCCGCTCGCTGGGCTTCGACGAGGCGGAGATCACCGTGGACCCGCGGCGGGCGGTGTTCCGGGCCCGGCTGCTGGTCCCGGGACCGGTCGCGGCGGGCCGGACGGTGTCCGGCTTCACCGGCCGCTGGCTGGTCGGCCGGGGCCTGGTGCTGACCGCGATCGCCGAACTGCGGCCGGTCGGGCTCCTGCCCACCGTCCCGCGACCCGCCGCCGCACACACCGCCTGACCGCCGCAGGACCCGTCCCAGGACCCGTCGCTGGACCACCGCACCGTCAGAGAGGCTGGACCCGATGCACGCTGTTCGGCCGAGGGGCGGAGCGCCGGCGCCGCCGACCGCCGTCGTGCTCGGCGGCCGGGGGTTCCTGGGGCGGAACGTCTGCACCGCGCTGCGGGCCGGCGGCTGGGAGGTGACCGCCGCCGGGCGCACCGGTGCGCCCGGTCCGCCCGGCTGCCGGGCGCTGCGGCTCGACCCGCTGCGCGAAGGCCCGGAGACCATCGTCGCGGCGCTCGCCGCGATCGCCCCGGCACTGGTGGTCAACACCGCCGGGGCGCTCTGGGACGCGGCCGGCGAGGACTTCGAACGGGGCAACACCGCCCTGGTGGCCGCCCTGCTGGCGGCCGTGGAACGACTGCCAGCCCCGGTCCGGCTGGTCCACCTCGGCTCGCTGTACGAGTACGGCACCCAGGCCGCGGACCGGCCGCTGCGCGAGGACCTGACGGAGCACCCGGTCGGCCCCTATGCCCGGTCCAAGCTGGCCGGCACCCGGCTGGTGACCTCGGCCGCCGCGAGCGGGCGGGTCGACGCGGTGGTGCTGCGGATCGCCACCGCGATCGGCCCCTGGACCCCGCGCCAGAGCCTGTTCGGCGGGCTGGCCCGGCAGCTGGCGGCCGCCCCGGACCGCGTCGAACTGCCCCCGCTCAGCGGCGAGCGGGACATCGTCGACTCCCGTGACGTGGCCGACGCGGTGCTGGCCGCCGCCGTCGCGGCCGCGGTCCCGCCGGTCGTCAACGTCGGACGGGGCGTCAGCGTCCCGGTCGCCGACGCGGTCGACGCGCTGCTGCGGATCTCCGGTGCGGAGTCGCGGGGGACGGCCGCACCGGTCGTCCGGACGGGCGGGGCGCGCGAGCGCCGGGACGGCGGGGTCGGCGGTCAGCCCCTGGACATCACCCTGGCGCGTACCGTCCTCGGCTGGTCTCCGGTGCGGGATCTGCCGGAGGCGCTGGGGGCGCTGTGGAACGGCATTCGGCACTGCGCGGACGGTTCCGACCCGATCGCGTCCCAACGGAGCATCACAGCGAACGGAGACACCTCTCATGCCTGACCCGGTGAAGAGCCACATCCTGGAGCAGACCCGCAAACTGCACCGCGAACGGTCCGACGCCATCGGGGAGTTCATCCCCGGCACGACCCCGATCCTGCCGTCCGGCGCGGTCCTGGACGAGGAGGACCGCGCAGCGCTGGTGGAGCAGGCCCTGGACCTGCGGATCGCGTCCGGCGCGGCCGCGCTGCGGTTCGAGCGGCTGTTCGCCAAGGCCCTGAAGGTGCGCAAGGCGCACCTGACCAACTCGGGCTCCTCGGCGAACCTGCTGGCGCTGGCCTCGCTGACGGTGCCCGAACTCGGCGACCGCCGGCTGCGCCGCGGCGACGAGGTGATCACGGTCGCCACCAGCTTCCCCACCACCGTCAACCCGATCCTGCAGCACGGTCTGGTACCGGTGTTCGTCGACGTCGACCTGGGGACCTACAACACCACGGTCGAGCGGATCGAGAAGGCGCTGACCCCGAAGACCCGGGCCATCATGATGGCGCACACCATGGGCAACCCGTTCCCGGTCGCCGAGATCGCCGAACTCGCCCAGGAGCACGGGCTGTTCCTGATCGAGGATAACTGCGACGCGGTCTGGTCGGAGTACCGGGGCAAGTTCACCGGCACCTTCGGCGACTTCTCCACCGTCAGCTTCTACCCGGCCCATCACCTCACCATGGGCGAGGGCGGCTGCGTGCTGACCAACAGCCTGGAACTGGCCCGGATCACCGAGTCGATGCGCGACTGGGGCCGGGACTGCTGGTGCGAGCCGGGCGAGGACAACCGCTGCCTCAAGCGCTTCGAGTACGAGCTGGGCGACCTGCCGTACGGCTACGACCACAAGTACATCTTCTCGCACGTGGGTTACAACCTGAAGACGACCGATCTGCAGGCCGCGCTCGGGCTGAGCCAACTCACCAAGCTGGGCGACTTCGTGGCCGCGCGGCGGCGCAACTGGCAGCGGCTGCGCGAGGGTCTGGACGGCATCCCGGCCCTGCTGCTGCCGGAGGCCACCCCGGACAGCAACCCCAGCTGGTTCGGCTTCGTGATCACGCTCACCGAGCAGGCCGGGTTCGGCCGGCGCGAGCTGGTGGACTTCCTGCAGTCCCGGGCCATCGGCACCCGGCTGCTGTTCGCCGGCAACCTGACCCGCCAGCCCGCCTACCGGGACGAGGCGTACCGGGTCAGCGGTGAGCTGACCAACAGCGACATCATCGCCGAACGCACCTTCTGGGTCGGCGTCTTCCCCGGTCTGACCACCGAGATGATCGACTACATCATCTCCTCCATCCGCGAGTTCACCGAATCCCACCGCTGACCCCACCGGAGTGCTGCCATGCCCGAGCGACTCGGCACCCGTGTGGTGCCGCCCCCGCCCCTGCCCCTCCCGGCCGCGACCACCGTCCCGCGCGGGTCCACGACCCCCGGCCCGCTGACCACCCGCGCGTCCCTCGCCACCGCGAAGGCGGCGCGGCCCCGGGTCGGCCACATCGAGTTCCTCAACTGCCTGCCGCTGTTCTGGGGCCTGGCCCGCACCGGCAGCCTGCTCGACCTGGACCTGCACCGGGACACCCCGGACGGCCTGAGCGACGCGCTCGCCGCGGGCCGGCTGGACATCGCCCCGATCAGCCTGGTGGAGTTCCTGCGCCACTCCGACGACCTGGTCGCGCTGCCGGACATCGCGGTCGGCAGCGACGGTCCGGTGATGTCCTGCCTGATCGTCAGCAGGGTCCCGCTGGACGAGCTGGACGGCGTGCCGGTGGCGCTGGGTTCGACCAGCAGGACCTCGGTGCGGCTGGCCGACCTGCTGCTGACCCAGGTGTACGGGGTGCGCCCGGAGTACTTCCCCAGCCCGCCGGACCTGCCCGCGATGATGGCGCAGGCCCCGGCCGCCGTGGTCATCGGGGACCCGGCACTGCGTGCCGCGCTCACCCAGGCCGAGGAGCTGAACCTCCAGGTGCACGACCTCGGCCAGATGTGGCGGGAGTGGACCGGACTGCCGTTTGTGTTCGCGCTGTTCGCCGCGCGGCGCGAGTTCGCCGAACGCGAGCCGGAGACGGTGCGCGAGGTGCACCGGGCCTTCCTGCGCTCCCGCGACCTCTCCCTCACCGAGGTCGACACGGTGTGCGAACGCGCCGCCCGCTGGGAGCCGTTCGACGCGGACACGCTGCGCCGCTACTACACCACCGCGCTCGACTTCAGCCTCGGCGAGCGGCAGCTCGCCGGGATCGCCGAGTTCGCCCGCCGGGTCGGCGGCGCCGAACTCGGTTTCCCGCCGGACGTGCGCGTGCGGCTGCTGGAACCGTCCCCCGCTTCCGCCTCTTCCGCAGAAAGGCCGTGACATGCCCGAACTGACCAACGGCGACAGCACCACCGCCGCCACCGGCGATACGACCGAGGTGCTGGCCCGCGCCGCCGCCGGCGGCCGGATCACTCCCGAGGAGGCGCTCGACCTCTACCGGCACGCGCCGCTGCAGGCCCTCGGCCGCGCCGCCGACACCGTGCGTCGGCGCCGCTACGCCGGCACCGAGCACATCGCCACGTACATCATCGAACGCAATATCAACTACACCAACGTCTGTGTGACGGCCTGCAAGTTCTGTGCCTTCTACGCCGCCCCCAAGGATGTGGAGAAGGGCTGGTCCCGCGACCTCGACGAGGTCCTGCGCCGCTGCGCGGAGACGGTCGAGCTGGGCGGCACCCAGATCATGTTCCAGGGCGGCCACCACCCGGACTACGGCGTCGAGTACTACGAGTCGATGTTCGCGGCCATCAAGCAGGACTTCCCGCAGCTGGTGATCCACTCGCTGGGGGCCTCCGAGGTCGAGCACATGGCGAAGATCTCCGGGGTCTCCGCGCGCGAGGCCATCGAGCGGATCCACACGGCGGGCCTGGACTCCTTCGCCGGCGCCGGCGCCGAACTGCTGCCCGCGCGGCCGCGTACCGCGATCGCGCCGCTCAAGGAGTCGGGCGAGCGCTGGCTGGAGATCATGGAGATCGCCCACACCCTCGGTGTGGAGTCGACCTGCACCATGCTGATGGGCACCGGCGAGACCAACGAGGAGCGGATCGAGCACCTGCGCATGGTGCGCGACGTGCAGGACCGCACCGGCGGCTTCCGCGCCTTCATCCCGTACACCTACCAGCCGGAGAACAACCACCTCAAGGGCCGCACCCAGGCCACCTCGCTGGAGTACCTGCGGCTGATCGCGGTGGCCCGGCTGTTCCTCGACAACGTCGCGCACATCCAGGGCTCCTGGCTCACCACCGGCAAGGAACTCGGCCAGCTCACCCTGCACTACGGCGCGGACGACCTGGGCTCGGTCATGCTGGAGGAGAACGTCGTGTCCTCCGCCGGGGCCAGGCACCGTTCCAACCTGCTGGAGCTGATCCAGCTGATCCGCGCCGCCGACCGGGTGCCCGCGCAGCGCTCCACCACGTACGAACACCTGCGGGTGCACACCGACCCGGCCGACGACCCGGTCGACGAGCGGGTCGTGTCGCACCTGGCCTCGACCGCGGTGGACGGCGGCGGGGTCCGGCCCGACGCACGCCGACTGCTGAAGGTCACCCCGGTCTGACCGGCACGGCCGGTTCCGTCGAGAGGCAGACATGCACATCATTGGCAGGGGCTTCCTGGCGAGGAATCTCGCCGACGCGTTCGCCGACGCCCACCCCGAGGTGGTCGGGCTGGCGGCCGGCGTGTCGAGCACCTGGGTCACCGACCCGGCGGAGTTCGACCGGGAGGCGGCGGCCGTCTACGAGGCGATCCGGCTGTGCCGGTCGGAGAAGCTCACGCTGCTGTTCTTCTCCACCGCCTCGTACGCCATGTACGGGACCACCAGCGGCCCGGCGCACGAGGCCGGGCCGCTGTTCCCGCCCTCCGTCTACGGCCGGCACAAGCTGGCCCTGGAGTCCTGCGTCCGCTCCGGCGGGGTGGACCACCTGATCCTGCGGCTGAGCCACGTGGTCGGGCCCTACCAGCGGGAGCACCAGTTGCTGCCCTCGCTCGTGCAGCAGGTCAAGGACGGGTCGGTGACCGTGTTCCGCGGCGCGCACCGGGACCTGCTGGACGTCACCGACCTGGTGGCGGTCATCGACCGGCTGCTGCGCGAGGGCGTCCGCAACGCCGTGGTGAACGTGGCCTCGGGGATGCCGCAACCGGTCGAGCTGATCGTGGACGGGGTGGCCCGCCGGCTGGGTGCCGATCCGGAGCGGCTGGAGCTGCCCGGACGGCCGTCCCGTACCGAGGTGTCGCTGCGTCAGCTGGTGGAGCTGGTACCGGACTTCACGGCTGCCTCGGTCGACGGACCGTGTTACCTGAACCGGCTGCTGGACCGCTACCTGGCCCCGGCGCCGTCGCTGGACTGAACCGTCCACCACAGCAGGGCCCGTGAGGCCCCGCCCGCCGGACCGCGGGGACGCGGTTCCGGAAGGCGGGGCCTCGCGGGCCCTGCTGCAGGGATTCGGCCGGGCCGGCAGGCCCAGTTGTCCGGCAGGCTCAGTTCTTCGACAAGAAGTGTTCGACCTCGTCGGCGGCGCGCGGGGCTCCGCCGCCGGCCCGGATCGCCTCGCTCATCCGGGCGACCCGCTCACGGATCCCCTCGTCCCCGGTGACCCGCTCCACCACGGAGCGCAGCGACTCGGCGTTCAGCTCGCCCTCCAGCAGTGCGCCCAGGCCGAGTTCGGCGATCCTGCGGCCGTTGACGGTGTGCTCCGGGGTGTGCGGGACGACGACCACCGGGCGCCGGAAGTACAGCGCCTCGATGATGCTCCCCATCCCCCCGTGGCAGACCAGGACGTCGGCGGACGGCAGCACCGCGGTGTGCGGCAGCCACTCGTGCGCCTCCAGGTTGGCCGCCGCCGGGATGTCGTGCGCGGTGTTGCCGCGGCCCAGCGTCATCACCGCGTGCCAGCCGCCGTCGGCGAAGGCCTCGGCGCAGGTACGGAAGAAGCCGGCCCGCTCGTTGGACTCGGTGCCCAGCGAGATCAGCACCACCCGGTCGGCCCCGGCCGGCGGCGCCCACTCCACGCCCGGCGGGGTGTCCGGGACGCAGTGGCCGACGAAGGTGTAGCGCTCGTCGAAGGTGTCCCCGGCCGGCTGGAACTCCCGGGGCAGGAACACCAGGTTGTGCTCGTCGTGCGCGGCCATCATGGCCCACACCCGCTCCTCGTCCGGCTCGATCCCGGACAGCGCCTCGAACACCGCCTCCACCGCCCGGTCGACCTCGGGCGAGTCGGCGTCGAACACCTCGGCGTGCAGCGAGTACTTCTCGTTGGAGGCGACGTAGGGGAAGTACTGCAGCGTCGGCCGGTCCCAGTCGCGGGCCAGGGTGCGGGCCGCGACGAAGCTCTCGTAGTCGTACAGGATCAGGTCGGGCAGGTCGTCGGCGAAGGCCTCGCGGGCGGCGGGCAGGACCATCCGGGTGCTGTCCGCCAGGAAGGACAGGCCCACCTCGTGCAGCTCGTTGGAGTCCACGGAGGCGCCGCCGCTGAGCCGGCTGCGGGCGGCCGGGTAGCCGACCAGGCGCGCGCCGACCGCCTCGACCACCGGGCGGGTGGCCTCGTCCAGGACGTAGCTGACCCGGTGGCCGCGCTCGACCAGCAGCCGGGACACCGCCAGGGTCGGGGCGAAGTGACCGAAGTCAGAGAAGGCGAAGATCAGGACATGGGACACGGTGGCACCTTTCAGGGCGTCAGGACCTTGCGCGGCGGCAGCACGACGCCGAACTCGAAGATCGCCGCCGTCACCTCCGACAGGTCGGCAGGGGACTCCACATGCACCACCGGGAACGGGAACGCGATCCAGCCCTTGGGCAGCGAGGGGCCGAGCACCAGGCCCAGCCGGGCGCCGTGCCGGGCCATCTCGGCGCTCATGTCGTCGATCCGGATGGTCTCCACCGCGTTGCGGCCGAACATGTCCCGGATCTCGGCGGCCGTGGTCAGCGTGCGCCGCTCCAGCGAGGAGCACATCGGCAGCACCGGCTCGCCGACGGCGGCGCCGGCCACCAGCCGGGCCACCGAGTCCGCGACCGGCTGCCGCAACGGGGAGTGCACGGCGACCGTGTTGGCCTCCTGGAGCTGCACCGAGCCGACCTCGATCTCGGCGGACAGCTGCTCCAGGGCGTCCCGGTAGCCGCTGAGCAGCATGGTCCGGAAGGCGCCGCTGGGGTGGGTGCCGAACTCGCCCGCCAGGTAGACGCCCTCGCGCTTGGGCTCGCAGTAGAGCATCGGATCGTCCTCGGTGCCGATGAAGCCGACGGCGACCCCCTCCGGGCGGGCGTCCGGCTGCCGCGGGCCGACGTGGTCCATCCGCAGCAGCAGCTCGAACAGTTCGCGCCGGGGCAGCGCCCCGGCCAGGCAGCTGCTGACCATCGCGCCCAGGCTGAGCCCGCCGACGGACGCCGGATGCACCCCCTCGCGGGCCAGCACGTCGTGGATGCCGACCATCGCGGCGGCCAGCGCGATGGAGCCCTGCCGGGAGACCGTCTCGATGTCCACCTGGTCGAGGTCGGGCTGTGGGCCTCTTCTCAGCAAGGTGTCCAGGTCCAGGCCGGTCCAGCCGGAGACCTGCTCGTACAGGCGCTGCACGGCCGGCTGGGTGGCGTGGAACGCGGCGATCCCGCTGGGGTCGTAGTTCAGCAGGTTGGTGCCGAAGATGAAGGCGAGGCTCATGCTCGCGTTCTCCCCTCTGTCTGTGGTGAGTCGGCGGACTGTGCGGTGGTGGCGGTCTGTCCGGTGACCGTGCCGCCGCCGTGTTCGGTGACGGCGGCGACGGCGGCGGCGACGTCCTCGGGGGCCTCGATGTGGACGACCGGGAACGGGAACTCGAAGGCGTCCCGGGGCAGGGTCGGTCCGAGCACCAGGCCGAGCCTGGCCCCCTGTCGGCGCATCTCCCGGGCCAGCCGGTCGGTGTGGACCGGCTCGACGACGTTGCGGGCGACCATGCTGCGCACCTCCGCCCCGGTGAACAGGGTGCGCTCCTCCAGCGAGGAGCACAGCGGCACGGCCGGGTCGCCGAACTCGATGCCGGCGGTCAGCCGGGCGGTGATGTCGCGGGCGCGGTGCCGCAGCGGGCTGTGCACCGCGATCGGCTCCTCGCTGAACACGAAGTACTCCGGCGGGTGCTCGGCGGCCAGCCGGTCCAGGGCCTCGCGGTGGCCGCTGAGCAGCACCATCCGGAACGCCCCGCTGACGTGCATGCCGAAGTCGCCGCTGAACCACACCCCGGGCCGGGTCCCGTAGAAGCCCTCCACGGACTGGCCGAGCGGGAGCACGGCGGCGACGCAGCCCTCCGGGTGCTCCGGCGACTCGGGGACGTCGGAGGCGTCGGTGTCGCAGAGCAGCCGGACCACCTCGCGCCGGGGCAGTGCGCCGGCGACCGCGGCGGCGGTGAGCGCGCCGAGGCTGAGCCCGCCGACGGTGCCGGGGAGCACGCCCTGCTCGGCCAGGACGTCGGCGATGCCGAGCATGGCCGCGGTCAGGCCGACCGAGGTGACCAGGGACAGGCCCTTGTCGTCGGCGCGCTTGTGCAGCAGGTCCTGGACCTGGTGGCCGGACCAGTCGGCCGCCTGGGCGTAGCTGTCGCGGACGGCCGGGTAGCTCTCGTAGAGCGCGACCAGGCCGGCCGGGTCGTAGGTGAGGTTCTTCTGGCCGAGGACGAACGCCGTGCTCATACCGCTCCTCCGGTCCAGGGAGCCGAGCCGCCCTCGACGGCCAGGCGCTCCAGTTGGGGTACCAGGTCGTGCGGGGTGGGGTGGGCCAGCGCCTCGTCGCGCAGCCAGGCCGCGCCCTGCCGGAAGGCGGGGTCGTCCAGCAGCCGCACCACGGCGGCGCGGACGGTCTCCGGGGTGGCCCGGTGGTGGCCGAGCAGCAGTCCGGCGCCGGCCCGCTCCAGTGCGCCGGCGCGGTAGAGCTGGTCGGAGACCGGGGTGGAGACCACCAGCTGCGGCACGCCCTCGACCATGGCACCGGAGAAGCTGCCGAAGCCGCCGTGGTGGATCAGCGCGGAGCAGCCGGGGAGCAGCGCGTGCAGCGGCACCTGGGCCACCACCCGGGCGTTGTCCGGCAGCGCGCCGTCCAGCTCGGCGACCTGGCTGGGCAGCAGCGCGGCGACCACCTCGACGTCCAGGTCGGCCAGCGCGGCGAGCAGCGACGCCTTGGAGACGTAGTCGCCGCCGTAGCGCTCGGTGTTGGCGGCGCCCAGGCTGAGGCAGACCCGGGGCCGTGCCTGCGGCCGCCGCAGCCAGTCCGGCAGCACCGCGGGCCCGTTGTACGGGACGAAGCGCACCGGGATCCGGCGGGTGTCGGCGGGGGCGGAGATCCGCTCGGGCAGCGGGTCCAGGGTGGCCTGACCGGTGATCAGCTCCTCGGAGAAGCTCCCGCCGAAGCCCTCGGCGCGCTCGCCGAGCCAGTCCGCCATCGGGTCCTCGCGCTGGTCCTCGGGGGCCTCGGCGAGGAGTTTGCCGAACAGCCGCCGCTTGGCCACCCAGACGTCGGCGAAGCACATCGAGCGGACCTGCGCGGCGCCGACCGCACCGGCGGCCAGCGGGCCGGCGTAGGTCAGCGGGTCCCAGACCACCAGGTCGGGCCGCCAGAAGCGCGCGAAGGCGACCAGGTCGTCGATCATCGGCTCGTTGTAGTAGGCGAAGCCCCAGCGGCCCATCTGCATCCGGGACAGTTCGCCGGCCCAGGTGACCCTGGCCGGGTCGAGTTCGCTCCAGTCGGCCTCGTCGATCTCCTGGGACTCGCGGTGGTCGGCCATCGCGGAGCTGATGTTGTCGTCGGTGCCGACCTCCACGGCGGTCATCCCGGTGGCGGCGACGGTGGCGCTGAAGCCGGGCGCGGAGGCCACCCGCACCTCGTGGCCGGCCGCCCGCAGCGCCCAGGCGAGCGGGGTCAGGCAGTACAGATGGGACTTCTCGGGGATGGTCGCGAAGAGCACGCGCATGCTGGCTCCGGAGGCTGCTGGGCTGGTGAGGGTGCGTCTCGGTGACAGTGCGTCTCGGTGACGGTGCGTCGGTGAGGGCGCGGGGGTGAGTGAGGGGACGCCGGTGAGCGGGGGCGGGGCGGGCTACGACGCGGTGTGGACCGCCAAGGCGCCGCGGAGCAGCGCGAGCACCTGGTCCTGGTGATCCGTCAGGAAGAAGTGGCCGCCGGTGTAGACGTGCATCCGGGTCGGTCCGGTGGTGTGCTCGCTCCAGGCCTCGGCCTCGGCCAGGGTGACCTTGGGGTCGGCGTCGCCGGTGAGCACGGTGACCGGGCAGTGCAGCAGGCTCGGGTCCCGGTACACATAGGTCTCGGCGGCCCGGTAGTCGTTGCGGACCACCGGCAGGACCATCCGCATCAGCTCCTCCTCGCCGAGGATCCGCTGGTCGGTGCCGCTGAGGCTGCGCATCTCCGCCATCAGCCCCTCGTCGTCCCGCTGGTGCACGTGCTCGTCACGCGACCGCGAGGGGGCCCGGCGGCCCGAGGCGAACAGGTGCAGCGGGTGCTGCCCGAGCGCTTCGAGCCGGCGGGCGGCCTCGAACGCGAGGGTGGCGCCCATACTGTGGCCGAACAGCGCGAACGGCCGGTCCAGCCACGGCAGCAGGGCCTCGACGATCTGCTCGGTGAGCACCCCGAGGTCGTCGACCAGCGGTTCCAGCCGACGGTCCTGGCGCCCCGGGTACTGCACCGACAGCACGTCGATGGCCGGGCCGGCGCCCGCCGACAGCGGCCGGTAGAACGGCGCCGAGCTGCCCGCGTGCGGGAAGCAGACCAGCCGGACCGCCGCGTCCTGCCGCACGTGGTACCGGCGGACCCAGGCGTCGCTGGTCAGCACGTCTCCGGTCAATGGGGCACCGGTCAGTGGGGCACCGGTCAGGGCGGCGCTTGTGGTGTCAGACATGCTTGTCGATCCATTCCTGGACGGCCCGCGCGGTCGAACCGGCCCGGGCCTCCATCATCGTGAAGTGGTTGCCCGGCACATCGACGACGGTGTGCGCGGTGTCCCAGGGGGTCTGCCACTCGTGCACCTGGTACGGGCCCTCGGGGCCGACCTCGATGATCGGCTCCGAGGCGCGCACCAGCAGGGTCGGCACGGACAGCGGCTTGGGCGTCCAGCCGGCGAAGGCGTCGAAGTACCAGCTCATCGCCGTCAGCCGGGACGCGTCCAGGGAGGCGAACATGTGCTCGCGGTCGAACATCCCGTCCACCAGCTCGGCCTGGAACTTCGCCAGCGGCGAGTCCTCGGTGGCCGGGTAGGTGTCGAGCAGGACCACGCCCGCGGGCGGTGCGCCCAGCTCGACCAGCCGGGTGGCCGCGGCGTGGGCCAGCAGCCCGCCGCCGGAGGAGCCGGCCAGCACCACCGGGCCCGCGGCCGCCAGTTCCAGCACGGCCCTGGCCTGAACCTCGACCACGGTCTGCCAGCTGTCCGGCAGCCGCTCCCCGGTCAGGAAGCCGGGCACCGACAGCGCCCAGAGATCCGAGACGCCGCGGAAGTCGGCCGCCAGCCGGGCGTACTGGTGCACCCCGGCCAGCGCCACGAAGGAGCTGAAGCAGACCAGCGGCACCGGGCCGGGGCCCGAGGTCAGCCGGACCGGCTTCAGGCCGGTGCCGAACTCCTCCGCCGAGGCGAAGGTCGGCCGCAGTGCGGCGGCGCTGCGCAGCAGCTCGTAGCCCTGGTCGATCCTGCCGGTGCGGCAGGCCTCGCGGAACAGCGCACCCAGCCCGTCCTCGGCCCCGGCGGCGTGGCCGCCGTCCGCCGGCGCCGTCCGCTGCCCGTCCGTCGCTGCGGCGTTCGCGGTCGGGGCCGCGCCGCCGTCCGCCGTGCCGCCCGTCGTGCCGTCGGTCCGGCGCGGCGTGGGGGCGGGCTCGGCGCCCAGCAGCGCGCCGAGGTGCTCGGCCAGCGCGACCGGGGTGGGCCGGTCGAAGACCAGTGTCGGCGGCAGCCGCAGTCCGGTGGCCGCACCGAGCCGGTTGCGCAGTTCGACGGAGGTCAGCGAGTCGAAGCCCGCCTCGATCAGGCTGAGCTCGGGCGCCACCTGCTCCGGCCCGGCGAAGGCCAGCACCAGCGCGACCTGACGGCGTACCAGCTCCAGCAGCAGTTCCTGCCGCTGCTGCTCCGACCGTCCGGCCAGCTGGTCGCGGACCGGGAGCGGGGCGGCACCCGCCGCACCGGCGGTCGGCCGGGCCGGGCGGCGGACCAGGCCGCGCAGCAGCGGGGCCACCGCGTCCCCGGCCTGCCGCAGCGCCTCGGCGTCGGTGGGCAGCGGCACCGCGACCGGTTCGGCCCGGCGCAGCGCCGCGTCGAACAGGGCCAGGCCCTGCGGCACCGACAGCGGCACCAGACCGCCCCGGGACATCCGGCGCAGATCGGCGTCGTCCAGCCCGCCGGTCATTCCCCCGGTCGGCACCCACGGGCCCCAGGCCAGCGAGACGGCCGGCAGGCCCCGGGCCGACCGGTGGGCCGCGAAGGCGTCCAGGTAGGCGTTGGCCGCCGCGTAGTTGGCCTGCCCGGCACCGCCCAGCAGGCCGGAGACCGAGGAGTACACCGCGAAGCAGGCGAGGTCGGCGCCCGCGGTCAGCTCGTGCAGCCGGGTGACGGCGTCGACCTTGGGACGGAGCACCGCGTCCAGCCGCTCGGCGCTGAGACCGGCCACGGTGGCGTCGTCCAGCGTGCCCGCGACATGCACCACGGCGGTGAGCGGCCGCTGTGCCGGGACGGACGCCAGCAGCGCGGCCAGCTGCCGCCGGTCGGCGACGTCGCAGGCGGCGAGGGTCACCTCGGCGCCGAGCGCGGTCAGTTCCTCGCGCAGCCGCACGGTCTCCTGCGCGTCCGCGCCGCGCCGGCTCGCCAGCAGCAGGTGCCGCACCCCGCGTTCGGCGGCCAGGTGGCGGACCAGCTCGCGGCCCAGGCCGCCGGACGCCCCGGTCACCAGCACCGTGCCGTCGGCCCGCCACGGGGCGGGGACGGTCAGCACCACCTTGCCGATCTGCCGGGCCTGGCTGATGTGGCGGAAGGCCTGCCGCGCCCGGCCGACGCCCCACGCGGTGACCGGCAGCGGGCGCAGCGCGCCTTCGGCGAACAGCGCCAGCAGCTCGCGCAGCATCTCGCCGATCCGGTCCGGTCCCGCTTCGAACAGGTCGAAGGACCGGTAGCGCAGCCCGTCGTACTCGGCCGCGAGCCGGTCCGGGTCGCGGAGGTCGGTCTTGCCCATCTCCAGGAACCGTCCACCGGGCGCGGTCAGCCGCAGCGAGGCGTCGACGAACGGCCCGGCCAGCGAGTCGAGCACCACGTCGACCCCGGCGCCACCGGTGGCGGTCCGGAACAGCTGCTCGAAGTCCAGCGTCCGCGAGGACGCCAGCCGCTCCCCCGGCACGCCCGACTCCCGTACGGCGGCCCACTTGTGCGGGCTGGCCGTGGCGTACACCTCGGCGCCGAGGTGCTGTGCCAGCTGGACGGCGGCCATGCCGACGCCACCGGCCGCCGAGTGCACCAGCACCCGCTCGCCGGCCTTCAGGCCGCCGAGGTCCACCAGCGCGTAGTAGGCGGTCAGGAACACCAGCGGTACCGCCGCCGCCTGCGCGAACGTCCAGCCGTCCGGGACCGGGGCGACCATCCGGTGGTCGGCCACGGCCAGCGGGCCGAAGGCGCCGGGGAACATGCCCAGCACCCGGTCGCCGACGGCGACGCCGGTCACCCCGGGCCCGACCTCGGTGACCACGCCCGCGCCCTCCTGTCCGAGCGGCGCGGCGGGACCCGGGTACATCCCGAGCGAGGTCAGCACGTCGCGGAAGTTGACGCCGGCCGCGCGGACCGCGATCCGCAGCTGACCGGCGGTCAGCTCCGCCTCGGCCTCCGGGGCCGGACGCAGCACCAGGTCGTCGACGGTCTCCCGCTCCCCCGTCACCAGCCGCCAGGCCTGCGCGTCGGCGGGCGGGGCCAGCTCGTCCTGTGGCAGCGCCGGGACCAGCCGGGGGATCCGGGCCGCACCCTCGCGGACCAGCGCCTCGGCGGCCCCGGCCGCCAGGACGGTCGGCAGCAGCGCGGCCGACTCGGCGGCGGCGTCCACGTCCAGCAGCACGAAGCGGTCCGGATGCTCGGCGACGGCGGAGCGGACCAGGCCCCACACGGCCGCTGCGGCCGGGTCGCGGACGTCGTCGCCGACGGCGTAGCGGGTGACCAGCACCAGCCGCGCGTGCCCGGCGTCCTCCCGGCCCAGCCACGCCTGGACGGCCGCCAGGGCGCGCCGCGCCAGCGCGTGCGCGTCGGCGGCCGGGTCGGCGGCGTGGCCGCCGGTGCGACCGTCGGCGGTGTCGGCGGCAGTGTCGGCGGCGGATGCGTCGGGGCCGGGCTGCCGGACGGGGGTCGACGACGGGGCGGGGCGGGTCCGATCGGTGGTGGGTGCGGGTGCGGGTGCGGGTGCGGCGAGGACCAGGGCCACGGCCTCGGGGATCCGCGCACCGGCTGCGGCGGCCTCGCCGAGTGCGGTCAGGTCCTCGTACACCTCCAGGTGCACCCCGGCCGCGCCGAGCGCGCCGCCGAGGTCCAGCGCGTCCGCGCCGACGACGGCCCAGCGCGCGCGCTGCGGGTCGACCGGGGCGGGCAGGGGCAGCGGCGTCCAGTCGAGCCGGAGCAGGCCGTCCGGGAGCGGTGCGGCCTGCGCTGCGGGCGCGGCCAGCTCACGGAGCGTCAGCGCGTCGACGGTGGCGACCGGCGCACCGGCCGGGTCGCTGAGCGTCAGCGCGACGGTGTCGGGTCCGGAGGTGCGCAGCGCCACCCGCAGCGCCGAGGCGCCGCCCGCGTGCAGGGTCACTCCGGACCAGGAGAAGGGCACCCGGCCCCGGTCGCTGCCGCCGAGGGCGGCGAAGGCGACCGTGTGCAGGGCCGAGTCGAGCAGCGCGGGGTGCAGCCCGAACCGGCCGCTGTCGCGCTGTGCCTCCTCGGGCAGGGCGACCTCGGCGAACACCTCGTCACCGCGCCGCCACACCGCCCGCAGCCCCTGGAACACCGGCCCGTAGCGGAAACCGGCTTCGGCCAGGTCCGGGTAGAAGCTGCCGAGCTCCACCCGCTCGGCCCCGGTCGGCGGCCACTCCTGCGAGCCCTCGGCCGCTGCTCCGGGGACGCTGTGCGCCCCCGGGAGCAGCAGGCCGTCGGCGTGGTGCGTCCAGGCGCCGTCGGAGCGGCTGCCGGGACGATCAGCGGGGCGGTCGGCGGGGCGCGAGTGGACCGCGAACACCCGGGCGCCGGTCGCGTCCGGCCCGTCGACCCGCAGCTGCAGTTCCACCTCGCCGTGCTCCGGCAGGGCCAGCGGCACGGTGAGGATCAGCTCCTCGATCCGGCCGCAACCGGTCTCGTCGGCGGCGGCGACCGCCGCCTCCAGGAACCCGGTGCCGGGGAACAGCACCGTTCCGGAGAGCATGTGGTCGGCCAGCCAGGGGTGGGTGCGCAGCGACAGCCTGCTGCTGAAGAGCACCGTCCCCGAGTCGGCGAGCACGGTCGGCGTCCCCAGCAGCGGGTGTCCGGCGGCCCTGGTCCCGCCCGGAAGCGCCGCGCCGGGCACCGGCCAGTAGCGCTGCCGCTGGAAGGCGTAGGTGGGCAGTTCGGTACGGCGGGCGCCCAGCGGGGCGTAGAGCGCCGCCCAGTCCGGTGCGCCGCCGCCCTCGACCTGGAGCCGGGCCAGGGCGCGGAGCAGCGACTCGGCCTCAGGGCGGTCCCGGCGCGCCAGCGGCACCAGCAGCGTGCCCGGGATCGCAGTGCCGGTCCCGTCCTTGGCCTCCGCCACCGGGTCCAGGCTGTCCTGCGCCATCGCGGTGAGCACCGCGTCCGGGCCGATCTCGACGAAGGAGGTGACACCGAGCCGGGCCAGCGTACGGACGCCGTCGTGGAAGCGGACGGTGCCGCGCACATGCCGCACCCAGTAGTCCGGCGAGCACAACTCCTCCGCCCCGGCGGGCTCACCGGTCAGCGTGGAGACGACCGGGATCTGCGGGGGACGGTAGTCGACGGTCCGGGCGACCCGGGCGAACTCGGCCAGCATCGGGTCCATCAGCGGCGAGTGAAACGCATGACTGACGGTCAGCTGTTTGGTGCGACGGCCGAGTTCGGCGATCTGTCCGGCGATCCGCAGTACCGCGCCCTCGTCGCCGGAGACGACTAGTGAGCGCGGTCCGTTGACCGCCGCGATGCCGACGTCGGTGCTGTCGCCGATCAGCGGCAACACCTCGGCCTCCGCCGCCTCCAGGGACACCATGGCGCCGCCGGAGGGCAGCTCCTGCATCAGTCGGCCCCGGGCCGCGACCAGCCGGCAGGCGTCGGCCAGGCTGAAGACCCCGGCCGCGTACGCCGCGACGAACTCGCCGATCGAGTGGCCCAGCAGCCGGTCGGCACACAGGCCCAGCGACTCGGCCAGGCGCAGCAGCGCGACCTCGTACGCGAACAGCGCGGGTTGGGTGTAACGGGTCTCGTCCAGCAGCGGACCGCCGTCGAAGACCAACTCCCGCAAGGTCCGGTCCAGTTCGAGGTCCATATGGGCACAGACCTCATCGAGGGCGGCGGCGAACACCGGGTGCGCCGCGTACAACTCCCGACCCATCCCGGAGCGTTGGGCTCCCTGACCGGTGAACAGGAACGCGGTCCTGCGGGCGGGTCCGGCCGTGCCGAGCAGCACGGCCGGGTGCTCCGTCCCGGCAGCGAGGGCTTCGAGGCCGTGCAGCAACCCGGCACGGTCGGCGCCCACCACAGCGGCCCGTGTGGCGAACGACGTACGAGTGGTGGCCAGCGCGAACGCGATGTCGGCGGGGCGGGCCCCGGGATCGGCGGCGAGATGACGGACCAGCTCCGCGGCCTGCCCGGCGAGCGCGGCCTCACCCCGTCCGGACACCAGCCAGGCGACCGGAACCGTCGTTGCGGGCAGCTGCGCTGACGGTACGTCCGGAACGGGGGCGGGCTGGGGTTCGGGCGCCTGCTCCAGGATCAGGTGCGCGTTGGTGCCGCTGATCCCGAACGCGGACACCCCGGCCCGGCGCGGCCGGCCGGCGGTCTCCCAGGCCTGCGGCTCGGTGAGCAGCCTGACCTGCCCCGCCGTCCAGTCGACATGGCTGGACGGGGTGCCGACGTGCAGGGTCGGCGGCAGCACACCGTGTCGCAGCGCCTGCACCGTCTTGATCACCCCGGCGACACCGGCGGCGGCCTGGGTGTGGCCGATGTTGGACTTCACCGAGCCCAGCCACAGCGGGTTCCCGGCCTCCCGGTCCTGCCCGTACGTCGCCAGCAGGGCCTGAGCCTCGATCGGGTCGCCGAGCGAGGTGCCGGTGCCGTGCGCCTCGACCAGGTCGACGTCGGCGGGGGCCAGCCGCGCGGCGGCCAGCGTCTCGCGGATCAGCCGCTGCTGAGCGGGGCCGTTGGGCGCGGTCAGGCCGTTGGAGGCACCGTCCTGGTTGACGCCCTCGGCCCGGAGCAGGGCCAGCACCTCGTGGCCGTTGCGCCGCGCGTCGGACAGTCGCTCCAGCAGCACCATTCCGGCGCCCTCGCCCCAGTTGGTGCCGTCCGCGTCGTCCGAGAACGCCTTGCAGCGGCCGTCCTCGGCCAGCCCGCGCTGGCGGCTGAAGGCGACGAAGGAGCCCGGGGTGGTCATCACGGTGACGCCGCCCGCCAGGGCCAGTTCGCACTCCCGCTGCCGCAGCGCCTGCGCCGCCCAGTGCATGGCGACCAGCGAGGACGAGCAGGCGGTGTCCACGGTCACCGCCGGGCCGTTGACACCCAGGGTGTAGGAGATCCGGCCGGACATCACCGCCGCGGTGTTGCCGGTGCCGACGTAGCCCTCGTCGAAGGCGTCGGCGGCGGCCAGCGTGGCGATGTAGTCCTGCCCGTTGGTGCCGACGAACACGCCGACGCCGGCGCCGCGCACCGACTGCGGGTCGATACCGGCCCGCTCCAGGACCTCCCAGGAGGTCTCCAGCAGCAGCCGCTGCTGCGGGTCCATGGTCAGTGCCTCGCGCGGCGAGATGCCGAAGAACTGCGGGTCGAACCCGGCGACGTCGTCCAGGAACCCGCCCTGGCGGACGTAGGAGGTGCCCGGACGGTCCGGGTCGGGGTCGTACAGGGCCTCGGTGTCCCAGCCCCGGTCGACCGGGAACCCGCCGATGGCGTCGCCGCCGGCGAGCACCAGCTCCCACAGCGCCTCGGGGGTGCTCACGCCGCCGGGGAAGCGGCAGCTCATCGACACGATGGCGATCGGGTCGTCGGCGACCGGCCGCTCCAGCGCCTGGGTCTCGGCCGGTGCCGCGCCGCCGACCAGCTCGTCGGCGAGGTGCGCCGCCAGCTCCTCGGCGGTCGGGAAGTCGAACAGCAGGGTCGCCGGAAGTCGCAGTCCGGTCGCGGCGGTGAGCCGGTTGCGCAGGTCGATGGCGGTCAGCGAGTCGAAACCCAGGTCCCGGAAGGCGCGTTCGGGCGCCACCGCATCGGCGCCGCTGTGCCCGAGGGCTGTGGCCGCCTCGCCACGCACCAGCTCCAGCAGCTGGGCCGCCCGCTCGGTGACCGGCAGCGCGCCCAGCCGGGACCGCAGCGTGTCACCCGCTGCGGCGGCCGCCGGATCACCGGTCTCCTCCAGTGCCGCCACCTCGGGCAGCTCGCCCAGCAGCGGGCTGGGACGGGAGCCGGTGAAGCCGGGGGCGAAGCGGGCCCAGTCCATGTCGGCCACGGTGATCGCCGTCTCGCCCAGGTCCAGCGACCGTTGCAGTGCCGCGATCGCCGACTCGGGGGCCAGCAGCCGCAGCCCTCGGCGGGCAAGGAACTCCTCAGTGCCCTCCTCGGCGGTCACCATGCCCCCGCCGGCCCACGGGCCCCAGGCCACCGAGGTGCCCGGCAGCCCGTCGGCCCGGCGCCGCTGGGCGATGCCCTCAAGCACCGCGTTGGCGGCGCCGTAGGCGGCCTGCCCACCGCTGCCCCACACGGCGGAGATCGAGGAGAACAACACAAAGGCGTCGAGGGTGCTGCCGCCGTCCCCGGCGCGATCGCGATCGCGTTCACGGAGCAGCTCGTCCAGGTGGACGGCGCCTGCGGCCTTCGCCGCGTAGACGGCGGCGGCCTCGGCCGATGCCATGCCGGCGAGCATCGCCGACTGCGGGACACCGGCCGCGTGCACCACGGTCCGCAGGTCCGGCACCGAGTCCAGCAGTGCCGCCACGGCGTTCCGGTCGCCCATGTCGCAGGCGGCGAAGGTGACCCGGGCACCGAGCTGCTCCAGCTCCGCGCGGAGCTCCCCGGCCCCGGGCGAGGCCGCGCCACGCCGGCTGACGAGCACCAGGTGCGCGGCGCCGGACCGGGCCAGCCAGCGGGCGATGTGACCGCCGAGCGCGCCGGTACCACCCGTCACCAGCGCGGATCCGCGCGGCTGCCACCGGGCCCCCGACGTACGGTCGGCCGCCGTGGTCGGTGCGGCGTGGGTGAGGCGGCGGGTGTAGCTGCCGGCGGCCCGGACCGCGATCTGGTCCTCCGTCCGGCCGTCGTCGCCGACACCGCCCAGCGCCGCCGCGACCCGGGCTACCGCCCGCAGATCGAGCTGCTCAGGCAGGTCGACCAGGCCGCCCCAGCGCTGCGGGTACTCCAGCGCGGCAGCCCGGCCGAAGCCCCAGACGCCCGCCTGCACGACGTCCCGCACCGGGTCGGACGCGCCGATCGACACCGCGCCACGGGTGAGGCACCACAGCGGCGCGTCCACGTCCGCGTCGGCCAGCGCCTGGGTCAACGCCACGGTCCGCGCCAGCGCGGGCGGCAGGCCGTCCCGGTCGTCGGCCGGCGCGTCCAGTGCGAGGAGGGAGAGCACTCCGGCGATCCCCGTGCCCGCTTCGGCACCCGCGTTGACACCCTCGGCGTCGCCGTTGGCGGTCAGGCTGTCGCGCTGGAGCCTGAGTTGCGCCGCGAGTTGCGCTCGGTCACCGGAGGACGCGTCGAACGGCACCAGCGCCGCCCGCTGCGCGGCCAGCCCGGCGAGCAGCGGCTCGACGCCGGTGACGTCCGGGCCGGTGGCCACCAGCCAGGTGCCCGACAGCTCCTGGCTGCGGCCCTCGGTCAGCGGCCGCCAGCGCACCTGGTAGCGCCACCCGTCCAGCACGGAGTCGTCGTTGAGACGACGGTGCCAGGAGGCCAGCGCCGGCAGCAGTGGCGACAGCGTCGCTTCCTCGGTACCGAGCGCCTCGGTGAGCGCGGTCAGGTCGCCACGGGACACCGCGTCCCAGAACTCGGCGTCCATGGCGCCGGTCGGTACCACCCCTCCGGCCGAGCCGGGGAGTTCGATCGTCGGCCAGTAGCGCTGGTGCTGGAAGGCATAAGTCGGCAGATCGACCTGTCGACCGCCGCCGATCACCGCAACCCAGTCCACCCGGGCCCCCGAAACGTACAACCGCCCCAGCGCCTCCAGCACCGTACGCTCCGCCTCACGGTCACGACGGGCAAGTGCCACCACCGTCCCCTCGGCCAACTCCGCGGCCAGAGCCGTGAGCACCCCGTCAGGCCCGACCTCGACGAAGCGCGTCACCCCACGCTCCACCAACTCCCCCACACCATCAGCAAAGCGAACCGCCCGACGAACCTGGGACACCCAGTACGCGGGAGACATCAACTCCTCGGCCGTGGCCAGACGACCCGTCACATTCGACACCACACCGATCCGCGGACGCGAGAACTCAACGCCCTCAAGCACCGCACGGAAGTCGTCCAGCATCGCGTCCATCCGGGAGGAGTGGAACGCATGACTCACCCGCAGACGCCGAGTACGACGACCCGCCCCGGTGAAGTGCGCGGCGATACGGTCGACCTCGTCCTCGTCGCCGGAAACCACCACCGAGGTGGGACCGTTGACCGCAGCGATGCTCACCCCGTCGGTGAGCCGGGGCAGTACCTCGTCCTCGCTCGCCTCAACCGCGACCATCGCACCACCCGCAGGCAACGCCTGCATCAAACGACCCCGCGCAGCCACCACCCGACACGCATCCGACAGCGACCACACCCCCGCCACATACGCCGCCGCCAACTCACCGATCGAGTGCCCGAGCAGATAGTCGGCCTCCACACCCCAAGACTCGACCAGACGGTACGCAGCCACCTCGAACGCGAACAACGCCGGCTGCGTCCACCCCGTCTCATCCAAACCCACCCCGCCGAACATCACCTCACGCAAGCCAGACCCGAACTCCGCACACACCTCGTCCAACGCAGCCGCGAACACCGGAAACGCCCCATACAACTCACGCCCCATCCCCGCCCACTGCGCACCCTGACCCGTAAACAACACCGCCGACCGACCCGAACGCACCACACCACGCACCGCCAGGTCACCCAACCCGGCCAGCAACTCCTCACGACCCCCACCCAGCACCACCGCACGATGCTCCAGCGCCGCACGACCCGACGCCAACGAAAACCCCACATCCACCGGATCCACATCCGCCACAGACTCTCCCAGCCGACCCGCGGCCGACCGCAACGCCTCCTCCGTACGCCCCGACAGCACCCACGGCACCACCGTCAGCGGCGAGACAGCCACCTCGACGTACGCCTCAGCCTCGGGCGCCTGCTCCAGAATCACGTGCGCATTGGTCCCCGACACACCGAACGCCGAGACACCCGCACGCCGCGGACGGTCCACCTCCGGCCAGACCCGAGCCTCCGTCAGCAGTTCCACCGCACCCGCCGACCAGTCCACGTGGGTGGACGGCTGGGTCACGTGCAGGGTCTTGGGCAGCATGCCGTGGCGCAGCGCCTGCACCATCTTGATGACGCCCGCGACACCGGCTGCGGCCTGCGGGTGGCCGATGTTGGACTTCACCGAGCCCAGCCACAGCGGGCGTTCGGCCTCCCGGTCCTGCCCGTACGTCGCCAGCAGGGCCTGCGCCTCGATCGGGTCACCGAGCGACGTTCCCGTGCCGTGCGCCTCCACCGCGTCCACGTCTGCGGCGGCCAGGCCCGCCGAAGCCAGCGCGGCGCGGATGACGCGCTGCTGCGCGGGTCCGTTGGGAGCGGTCATGCCGTTGGAGGCACCGTCCTGGTTCACGGCCGAGCCGCGCACCACAGCCAGCACGCGGTGGCCGTTGCGCTGGGCGTCGCTGAGCCGCTCCAGCATCAGCATGCCGGCGCCCTCGGCCCAGCTCGCGCCGTCGGCGGCGTCGGAGAACGGCTTGCACCGTCCGTCCGGTGCGAGTGCGCGCTGGCGGCTGTAGTCGATCAGCGACACCGGGGTCGACATGACGGTGACGCCGCCGGCCAGGGCCAGCCGGCAGTCGCCCGAACGCAGCGACTGGATGGCCCAGTGCAGGGCCACCAGCGAGGAGGAGCAGGCCGTGTCGACCGAGACCGCGGGGCCCTCCAGACCGAGGGTGTAGGCGATCCGGCCGGAGAGCACGCTGAACGAGTTGCCGCTGCCGATCAGCCCCTCGGCGCTCTCCTTGGCGAGCATGAGCAGACCGACGTAGTCCTGGTAGGTGATGCCGGCGAAGACGCCGGTCTGGCTGCCGCGCAGGGCGTGCGGGTCGATCCCGGCGTGCTCGGCGGCCTCCCAGGCGGTTTCCAGCAGCAGCCGGTGCTGCGGGTCCATCGACAGGGCCTCGCGGGGCGAGATCCCGAAGAACGCGGGGTCGAACGCCCCGGCGTCGTGCAGGAATCCGCCGCCCTGGGCGTAGCAGGTGCCGGGGTGGTCCGGGTCGGGGTCGTAGAGGGTCTCCAGGTCCCAGCCGCGGTTCGACGGGAACGGCGAGATGGCGTCGCCACCGGCGGCGACCAGGTCCCACAGTTCGTCGGGGGTCTCAACGCCGCCGGGGAAGCGGCAGCTCATGCCGATGATGGCGATCGGCTCGTCGCTGGAGGCGGGGACCGGGGCGGGTTCGACGGCCGCGTCGACGTCCGTCTCCGCGTCGCCGAGCAGTTCCCGCCGCAGCAGTACGGCCACGGCGCTCGCGGTCGGGTGGTCGAAGACCAGGGTGGCCGGCAGCCGCAAGCCGGTGGCCTCGCGCAGCGCGTCACGGAGTTCCACCGCGGTCAGCGAACTGACACCGAGGTCCTTGAACGGGCTGGCGGGGTCGATTTCCTCCCCGCCGGCGTGGCCCAGCACCTGGGCTGCCCGGTCGCGTACCAGCTCGACCAGGATCTGGTCCTGCTCGGCGATGGTGAGCCCGTCCAGGCGTCCGATCAGGCCCGGGTCACCGGCGCGCCCGGACGGTACGGCGGCGGGACGGGGCGGCGCGACGGCGGCAGCGGTGCCGTCGGCAGTGCCGGCGGAGGCGCTGGTGGGGACGGTGTCGGCGGCGGTCGCCGCGGCGCGGCGTCGCGAGGACCCGGCGCCCCTGCGGCCCGGCCCTGCGGCCTCCTGGCGGGCACCGGCGACCGGGCGCATGACGAGTGCGTCGACCGAGGCGACCGGCTGGCCGGTCGGGTCGGCGAGCAGGACCCGGAAGGTGGCCTCGCCCTCGGCCGGGGATATCCGGACCCGCAGCGCCGAGGCGTCCTCCGCATACAGCGTCAGCCCGGCCCAGGAGAACGGGAGCATGTCCGCGCCCAGGCCCGGCAGCAGCCCGAGCGCGAAGGGGTGCAGTGCGGCGTCGAGCAGCGCGGGGCGCAGCAGGAATCCGTCATCGCCGGGCTGCGCCTCCACGCCGACCTCGGCGAACAGTTCCTCCCCGCGCTGCCAGGCGGCGCGCAGACCGCGGAACGCGGGCCCGTAGGCGAAGCCGGCCTCGGCCCACCGCTGGTACAGGTCCTCGACCGGGACGGCACGGGCGCCGGCCGGCGGCCACTGAGCCAGGGTGTCGACCGGTCCGGGTGCGCCGGTGGCGAGGGTGCCGCGCGCGTTGCGGGTCCACGGAGTGTCCGTTCCGGCACCGTCGGGCCGGCTGTGCACCGCGAACGGGCGGAATCCCGCCTGGTCGGGGCCGCCCACGGTCACCTGCAGCTGGACCGCGCCGGTGGGCGGGACCGGCAGCGACGCCTCGACCAGGATCTCCTCGACCCGGTCGCAACCCACCTCGTCGGCGGCGCGGACGGCGAGTTCGACCAGCGCCGCTCCGGGGAGCAGCGCGACGCCGTGCACGACGTGCTGCGCCAGCCAGGGGTGCTGCGCGGTCGAGGCGCGGCCCGTCAGCACCACCCCGCCGCCGTCCGCGAGCGGCACGGCGGCACCGAGCAGCGGGTGCTGGACCGCGCCCAGCCCCAGCACGGCCGGGTCGGCGTGCTGCTCCGTCGCGCTGCCGGCCGGGTCGGCGGGCGGCTCCTCCAGCCAGTAGCGGCTGCGCTGGAACGCGTAGGTGGGCAGGTCGACCCGTCGGCCGGCGCCGATCACGGCGGCCCAGTCGACGGTCGCGCCGGCGACGTGCAGCCGGGCGAGTGCCTCCAGCGCGGTCGACTCGGCGGGACGGTCGCGGCGCGCCAGCGGGACGACGACGGCACCGTCGATGATCTCCCGCACCATCGCCGAGAGGACGCCGTCGGGGCCCGCCTCGATCAGGCGGTTCACCCCGAGGGCTGCCAACTCGCGTACTCCGTCCGCGAAACGAACCGCGGAGCGGACCTGGGTGAGCCAGTAGGCGGGCGTGGCGAGTTCCTCGTCCGTGGCCGGCCGCCCGGTCACGTTGGAGATCAACTGTCGCTGCGGGGGCAGGAATTCGACGTCGGCGAGGACCGCGGCGAACTCCTCCAGCATCGGGTCCATCAGCGCCGAGTGGAAGGCGTGGCTCACCCGCAGCCGCCGGGTGCGGCGTCCGCGCGCCGCGAAGGTCTCGCCCAGGCGCAGCACGTCGGCTTCGCTGCCGGAAATCACCACGGACGTCGGTCCGTTGACGGCGGCGATGCTCACCGCCTCGGTGAGCAGTGGCAGTACCTCGTCCTCGGCCGCCTCCACGGCGACCATCGCGCCACCGGCGGGCAGCGCCTGCATCAGCCGGCCCCGGGCAGCGACCACCCGGCAGGCGTCGGTGAGCGACCACACTCCGGCGAGGTACGCGGCGGCCAGTTCGCCGATGGAGTGGCCGAGCAGGTAGTCGACCTGGACGCCCCAGGACTCGATCAGGCGGAACGCGGCCACCTCGAACGCGAATAGGGCGGGCTGGGTCCAGCCCGTCTCGTCCAGGCCTTCGCCGCCGGTCATCACCGCGCGCAGTTCGGGAGCGAACCCGGCGCAGACCTCGTCCAGTGCGTCGGCGAACACCGGGAACGCGGCATACAGGTCGCGGCCCATGCCGGCCCACTGGCCGCCCTGGCCGGTGAGCAGTACCGCCGTGGCGCCCTCGGCGATCCGGCCGCGCAGCACCGAGGCGGCCGTCGCCCCGGCGGCGAGCGCGTCCAGACCGGCCAGCAGTTCGTCGTGGTCCGCGCCGAGCAGGACCGCCCGGTGCTCCAGCGCGGCCCGTCCCGTGGCCAGCGAGTACGCGACGTCGACCGGGGCGGCGATCGTACGGGTGTTTGAGTCGGTCGGGTCGGCGTCCGTCAGGAAGGTGCGGAGCCTGGCTGCCTGTTCGAGCAGTGCCTTCGGCGAACGGGCCGACAGCGCCCAGGGCAGCACCGACGGCGCGGCGGGGAGCGGCGGGGCGTCCGGCTCCAGGTCGGGTACGGGCTCGGACGCCTGGGGTGCCTGTTCCAGGATCACGTGGGCGTTGGTGCCGGAGACGCCGAAGGCGGAGACGCCCGCACGGTGCGGGTGCCGGGTGGTGGGCCAGGGGCGCGCCTCGGTGAGCAGTTCGACCGAACCCGCGGTCCAGTCGACGTGCGTGGAGGGCTCGGTGACGTGCAGCGTCTGCGGCAGTACCCCGTGGCGGATCGCCTCGACGGTCTTGATGATGCCGGCGACACCGGCGGCGGCCTGGGTGTGGCCGATGTTGGACTTCACCGAGCCCAGCCACAGCGGGTTGTCGTCCTCCCGGTTCCGGCCGTAGGTGGCCAGCAGGGCCTGCGCCTCGATCGGGTCACCCAGGGAGGTGCCGGTGCCGTGCGCCTCCACGACGTCGATGTCGGCGGTGGTCAGGCGGGCGTCCGCGAGCGCCGCGCGGATCACGCGCTGCTGGGACGGGCCGTTGGGGGCGGTCAGGCCGTTGGACGCGCCGTCCTGGTTGACCGCGGTACCGCGCACCACCGCGAGCACCGGGTGGCCGTTGCGCTGCGCGTCGGACAGCCGCTCGACCAGCAGGAGGCCGACGCCCTCACCCCAGCCGGTGCCGTCCGCGTCGTCCGAGAACGCCTTGCAGCGGCCCGCCATGGACAGCCCGCCCTGCCGGCTGAACTCGGCGAAGACGCCGGGCGTCGACATCACCGTGACGCCCCCGGCGAGGGCCAGCGAGCACTCCCCGCGCCGCAGCGCCTGCACCGCCAGGTGCAGCGCCACCAGCGAGGACGAGCACGCGGTGTCCACCGTGACCGCCGGGCCTTCGAGACCGTAGGTGTAGGACAGGCGGCCGGAGAGCACGCTGCCGGAGTTGCCGGTGAGCAGATGACCCGCGACCTCGTCCGGGACCGTGGTGAGGTTCGCGGCATAGCCTGACGGCGCGGCGCCGACGAACACGCCGGACGCGCTGCCCTTCAGTGCACGCGGGTCGATCCCCGCCCGCTCGAACAGCTCCCAGGAGGCCTCCAGCAGCAGACGCTGCTGCGGGTCGGTGGCGAGTGCCTCGCGCGGGGAGATCCCGAACAGACCCGCGTCGAACAGTGCGGCGTCCCGCAGGAACCCGCCCTCGTAGGTGTTGCTGCGGCCCTCGTGCTGCGGGCCGTAGATGTGTTCGAGGTCCCAGCCCCGGTCGGTGGGCATCGCCCCGACCGCGTCGGTGCCGTCCACGACCAGCTGCCACAGGTCCTCCGAGGAGCTGATCCCGCCCGGGAACCGGCAGCTCATCGCCACGATCGCGATCGGCTCGTCCGGGTCGGCGGCCGGTACCGGCGTCGGCGCGGCCGACGTCTCCGGCGCGCCGAACAGTTCCCCGGCGAGGTGGCGGGCCGCGTCGCGGGCGCTCGGGTGGTCGAAAACCAGGGTGGCCGGCAGCCGCAGGCCGGTCGCCGCGTTCAGCCGGTTGCGCAGTTCGACCGCGGTGAGCGAATCGAAACCGAGCTCCCGGAACGGACGCCCCGGGTCGACGGCGGCCGCCCCGGCGTGACCGAGCACGGCGGCCGCCTCGGCCCGGACCAGGTCGAGCAGCACCGCGCGAGCGCGGTCACCGTCCAGCCGCGCCAGCCGTTCGCGCAGCGCGCCGCCCGCGCCGCCCGCGCCGGCGGCAGCGGGGCTCGCGTCCTGGGCGGCCTGCAGCGACGCCACCTCGGGCAGGCCGGTCAGCAGCGGGCTGGGCCGCAGGGCGGTGAAGGCCGGTGCGAACCGCGCCCAGTCGACGTCCGCGATGGCGACGACCGCGCCGCCGCCCCCGACCGCGCCGCGCAGCGCGGCCAGCGCCGCATCGGGCGCCAACGCCCGGATGCCACGCCGCAGCAGCGCCTCCCGGGACGCCTCGTCGGCGGCCATGCCACTGCCGGCCCAGGCGCCCCACTGCACCGAGGTCGCCGCGAGCCCGCGGGCCCGGCGGTCCAGCGCCAGCGCGTCCAGCACGGCGTTGCCGGCCGCGTACGCGGCCTGGCCGCCGCTGCCCCAGAGGGCGGCGATCGAGGAGAACATCACGAACGCGTCCAGCTCACGATCGGCGAGCAACTCGTCGAGATGCAGCGCGCCGGCCGACTTGGGGGCGCAGACAGCCGCGAAGGCGTCCAGACCCATGGCGTCCAGCGCCTCGTTCTGCGGCAGCCCGGCGGCATGCACCACGGCGCGGATCCGCCGATCGCCGGGACCGGCCGCCACGGCCGTGGAGCCGTCGGCTCCGGCATCGCCGGTGGGGGCGGGGGACAGGGCGTCGGCCTCGACCTCGCGCAGCATCGCGGCGACCGCCTCGCGGTCCGTGACGTCGCAGCCGACGACGGCGACATCGGCCCCGAACTCCCGCAGCTCAGCGACGAGTTCGTCAACCCCGGGCGCGTCCGCGCCCCGACGGCCGGTGAGCACCAGCCGCTCGGCGCCGTTCTGCGCCAGCCAGCGGGCGACATGCCCGCCCAATGCGCCGGTACCGCCGGTGACCAGGACGGTGCCGCGCGGCTTCCAGTCGGCGCCGGGCACCGTTCCGGCGGGCGCGTGCACCAGGCGGCGCGCGAAGACCCCCGCACCTCGTACCGCGAGCTGGTCCTCCGGACCGGTCGCGCCGGCGAGGACTGCGGCCAGGCGGGCGACCGCCGCCGCGTCCGGCTCGGACGGGAGGTCGACCAGGCCGCCCCAGCGGCGCGGCTGCTCCAGGGCGACGACCCGGCCCAGACCCCAGACGGCGGCCTGGCCGACCGCCGACACCGGGTCGGATGCGCCGACGGAGACGGCTCCCCCGGTCACGCACCACAGCGGGCCGTCGACCTCCAGCTCCCCCAGAACCTGGGCCAGCAGCAGCGTCCCGACGACCCCGGCGGTCAGCTCCGGTCGCGTGGAGTGGCTTCGGGCGTCAAGCCCGACCAGGGACAGCACACCGGCGGGCTTCCCGTCGTCCCCCTCCAGGGCAGCACGGAGTTGCTCGGCGAACGACGCGCGGTCGGCGCGCGCGGCGTCAACCCCGACGTGGACGACCTCAGCCCCGGCGCGCTCCAGGCCCTGCAGCACGACGGCGATGGTTCCGGCCGACCGGCTGTCCGGGGCGTCCGGGGTGGTGTCGTCGGTGGGGACGACGACCAGCCAGCGGCCGGAGAGCCGGGTCGCCTCCGCGACAATCGCGCAGACCTGCCAGTCGACGCGGTAGCGCCAGCCGTCGGCCTCGGCGTCGGACTGTCGGCGCAGGTGCCAGGCCGACAGTGCCGGCAGCAGCGGCTCCAGCGCGTCGGGGGCGACCCGCAGGCTCTCGGCCAGCTCCGGCAGGTCGCCGCGCGCGACCGCGTCCCAGAACGGAGCGTCCACGGCGTCCCCGGACGCCCCGTTCACGGTCGGGGCGGCCAGGGTCGGCCAGTAGCGGCTGTGCTGGAAGGCGTAGGTCGGCAGAGCGACCACCTGCGCGCCGGAACCCGCGAACACCGCGTCCCATGCGGGCGTACCACCGCCCGTCCACAGCTGGGCGAGTGAGGCGAGGAAGCGCTCCGGGCCACCCTCGCCGCGCCGCAGCGAGCCGGCGACCACGCCCTCGAACCCGCCGGCCTCCAGCGTCTCCTCGACGCCGACGGTGACCACCGGATGCGGACTCACCTCGACGAACGCGGTGAACCCGGCCTCCGCCAACTCCCGTACCGCAGGCTCGAACTCGACGGTACGGCGCAGATTCTCGTACCAGTAGGCCGCCGAGCCGATCCGCACCCCATCCGGCAGCCCGCCCACGGTCGATCGGAACAGGACGGGAGCGCCGGTCGGCTCGGTCGGCTCGACGGGAGCCAGCAGGTCGGCCAACTCCTCGCGCAGCGCCTCCACATGAGCGGAGTGCGAGGCGTAGTCGACATCGATGCGCCGAGCGCGCACGCCGTCCGCGACGAGTTCGGCCAGCAGCCCGTCAAGCGCCTCGCCGTCACCCGACACCACGACGGACGTGGGGCCGTTGACGGCGGCCACGGACAGACGCCCCTCCCAAGCCGTCAGACGCTCGCCCACGGCGACGGCATCCGCGGCCACCGACATCATCCCGCCTCGGCCGGACAGCGCCATGATCGCCCGGCTGCGCAATGCCACCACGCGCGCGGCATCGTCCAGCGACAGCACGCCGGCGACGGCAGCTGCGGCGATCTCGCCCTGGCTGTGGCCGACCACCGCGTCCGGTACCACCCCGGCCGCGCGCCAGAGCGCTGCCAGCGACACCATCACCGCGAACAGCACCGGCTGGACCACGTCCACCCGGTCCAGCGACGGCGCGCCCGGCTCGTCCCGGAGCACAGCCGTCAACGACCAGCCGGTGTAGGGACGGAGAGCCTCCTCGCACTCGGCGATCCGGTCCCGGAACACCGGGGAGGAGTCGAGCAGCCCGAGCGCCATGCCGCTCCACTGCGAGCCCTGCCCGGGGAACAGCAGCGCCACCTTGCCGCCGCCACGAGCCTCCCCGGTCACCACCCGCGCGGAGGGAGCTCCGGCGGCGAACTCGTCCAGGGCGGCCAGGAGTTCGGTGCCGCTGCTGCCGATCACGACGGCCCGGTGCTCCAGCGCGGCGCGGGTCCTGGCGAGGGAGTAACCGATGTCGGCGGGACCACCGGCGGCAGCGGGTGACTCGTCGGTGAGGTGCTGGCGCAGGCGGGCGGCCTGGGCGCGCAGCCCCTGCGGGGTGCGGGCGGAGATCAGCCACGGAAGCGTGCTGTGGTCGCCGAAGACCGGAGTGGGCGTCACCGCGTGCGCGGCGGTGCCGGGCAGGTCGGCGGCGGGGTGCGCGTCCGAGTTCGCGTCCGGGTTCGCAGTGGGGTCGATCGCCGGGGCAGCTTCGATGATCGTGTGCGCGTTGGTGCCGGACACCCCGAAGGAGGAGATGGCGGCGCGGTGGGGGTGGTTGGTGGTGGGCCAGGGGCGGGCTTCGGTGAGGAGTTCGACGGCGCCGGTGGTCCAGTCGACGTGGGTGGTGGGCTGGGTGACGTGCAGGGTCTTGGGCAGCATGTTGTGCTGCATGGCCTGGACCATCTTGATGACCCCGGCGACGCCGGCGGCGGCCTGGGTGTGACCCAGGTTCGACTTCACCGACCCCAGCCACAACGGGCCGGCAGTGTCGCGGTCCTGACCGTAGGTCGCCAACAACGCCTGCGCCTCGATCGGGTCACCCAGAGACGTACCGGTACCGTGCGCCTCCACCACGTCGACGTCGGCGGTCGTCAGGCCCGCGTCCGCCAGGGCGGCGCGGATCACCCGCTGCTGGGACGGGCCGTTCGGCGCGGTCAGCCCGTTCGAGGCACCGTCCTGGTTCACCGCACTGCCACGCACCACCGCCAGCACCGGATGCCCGTTGCGACGCGCATCGGACAGCCGCTCCACCAGCAGCATGCCCACACCCTCACCCCAACCAGTCCCGTCCGCATCATCCGAAAACGCCTTGATCCGCCCATCGACCGCCAACCCCCGCTGCCGACTGAACTCCACGAAGAGTCCGGGTGTCGACATGAGCGTGACGCCGCCCGCGAGAGCGAGGGAGCATTCGCCGCGCCGCAGAGCCTGGACGGCAAGGTGCAGCGCGACCAGCGAGGACGAGCACGCGGTGTCCACGGTGACGGCCGGGCCCTCAAGCCCGAAGGTGTAGGACAGGCGTCCGGAGACGACGCTGGCGGCGTTGCCGGTGCCGAGATATCCCTCGACGTTCTCCTGACCAGCCATCAGCACAGCCGCATAATCCTGGCCATTGGTACCCACGAACACACCCGTCGCACTCCCCCGCAACGACCCCGGATCCACCCCCGCCCGCTCAAACACCTCCCACGACGTCTCCAACAACAACCGCTGCTGCGGATCCATCGCCAACGCCTCACGCGGAGAAATACCAAAGAACCCCGCATCAAACCCCGCCACACCCTCAACAAACGCACCCACCCGCGTATACGACGTCCCCAAACGCCCCGGATCCACATCAAACAACCCCTCCAAATCCCACCCCCGATCCACCGGAAAACCACCCACCCCATCCCGACCCTCCACCAACAACCCCCACAACTCCTCCGGCGACCCCACCCCACCCGCAAACCGACACCCCATCGCCACAATCACCACCGGCTCATCCACCACCCCACCAGCCACCACACCCGCCTCACCCAAGGCACCGGTGTCCACCTCCGCACCCGACAACAACTCCACCAACCGACCCGCCAACACACCCGGCGTCGGATAATCAAAAACCAACGACGCCGGCAACACCAACCCCGTCTCCACCCCCAACACATTCCGAAACTCAACCGCCGTCAACGAATCAAAACCCAAATCCCGAAACGCCCGATCCACCCCCACCAACCCCACACCCCTCAACCCCAACACCCCAGCAGCACCCTCCCGCACCACCCCCAACAACAACCGCTCCCGCTCACCACGCCCCAACCCCACCAACCGACCCAACAACCCCGCCCCAGACCCCGACCCCGCCTTCTCTTCGAACAGATGCGCCACCTCCGCGATCTCCGACACCAACGGCACCGCCCGCGACACAAACCGACCCCAGTCGATGTCCGCGACCGTGACGGTGGCGTCCGGCCCGGCCGCAACCATCCCCAGCGCTTGAATGGCAAGCTCCGGGTCCATACCCCTCACCCCACCACGACGCTGACGCTCCGCAACCCCCACACCCGCAGCCATCCC
>NZ_JBGCCS010000048.1:0-43700 GCF_041262645.1 Streptacidiphilus sp. EB129 | reverse complement strand
CCACCCCCGATTTTCCCGGCCTCGGGCGGGACCGCAAGGGCCCGGGAAGACTACAAACGCCGAGGCCACAACCCCCAGATGCGGTTGCAGTACTAATCCCTACCCGACCGGGATCACGATCGGCGACACACAGATGGCAGCCCTGCCGCTGGACCGCCACCACTGGCACGGGGACTGGAACTACACCCTGCGCCCCGAGAACCACTGCCGCGACGGCATCCCACCGATCCCGCCCCAGGACCTGCCCGGACCGGGCCGCTCATGGCTGCCCACCCGCCCCTGACCGGCATGCCGGACGAGCAATGGAGCGGGCTCATCGCCGCACTGAGCGCGGCACGAGAAGGCCAGCGGGAAGCAGACCTCCACCAACGACGCGGCGGTGACCGGCAGAAAGTGCCCGCGCTCGGCCGCTACACCGGCCGGCGCCCCGGCCTCACCCTCGTCGACCAGCTCCTGGTCACCCTCCTCTACGAGCGACACCGGCTTCCTCAAGTGACGATCGCCCCGCTCTTCGCAGTGGGTCCCCAGAGCCTGAACCGGGCCATCAGCCAGACCCGGCGCCTCCTCGACGAAGCCGGCCACACCATCGAACCCGCCGACACCCGACTGGCAACCCTGGACGACCTCCTCGGCCTCGCCGCCCGTCACGGCATCACACCACCGTCAGAGTTCAAGACAGCGAGTTGATTTCCGGCAGGCCCTAACTTCCCGGCCTTGGGGGAGTACCCGAGGTCTTCAGCGCAGTGCGAGCGCATGGTCGTGGTCCAGTGCCGGGTCGGCGGACAGGATCGACTGATGGAGCGACTGCACCTCGCGCGACGGCTCTAGACCCAGCTCGTCCACGAGCGTGGAGCGCAGCCGCCGGAACGCGTTGAGCGCGTCCGGCCTTCGTCCGGCGCGGTATAGCGCGAGCATCAGCTGTCGGTGAAAGGGCTCGTGCATGGGATGTTGCGCGGTCAGACCCGTCAACTCGCTGACAAGCGTGCCATGTTCACCGATGGCGAGTTCGGCGTTGATGCAGGTCTCGTGGGCGGTCAGGCGGGACTCCTGCAGACGGACGACCTCACTGTCCAACAGCCGTCCGGTCTTGACGTCCGCGAGGGCTGGTCCCCTCCACGTCCCCAACGCGGTACGCAGGCTATCCGCCGCCTGCCGGAACTCACCGGTGGCGTAGTGCCGCAGCCCCAGCATCCGGGCCTGTTCGTAGCGGTTGAGGTCGAGGGATTCCGGGGGAATTTGGAGGACGTACCCGTTCAGCGTGGTGGCGAGGACATCTTTTGGGGAGACGCTCGGCATGGCTTCCGCGATCATGCGGCGCAGTTGGAAGACGTAGGTCTGCAGGGTCGTCATCGCGCTGGCCGGCGGCTTGTCTTCCCAGAGCTCTTCGATGAGTGTGGGGACCGAAACCAGGTGGTTCGCGTTGAGCAGCAGCAGCGCAAGCACCTGCTTGGTCTTTCGCGCGCTCGGCATTACCGCGTGGCCGCCGGTGGTGATAGATACCGGCCCTAGAACCTGCGCTTCCATCTCGCTTTTCGCCTTCCCCGATGGGCAGTAGTTCGGTAGCAAATCAAGTACTTATGGCCCTTTTGGCATTTTCTGACGCACTACCACTGGGCCCCCAGCTCCACGAGCAGTGACTCAACTCCCTCCCATGCCGACTTCCTGCAACATACCTCATCTTTGAGGCCTAAGCCATGGCAAGCCTTGGGCGATCATCGCTCTCACTGGAATCTCACATCGTAAACACTCACTCGCGACGTTCTGCTTCTCAGGGAAACTCTTCCATCATCGTGAGATGGCTCACGCTGCGGGCATTCGATCGCCGCCATCCACACAATGAGGATCATTTCTGGCCAATTAGACCGGATCGCCCGATCTCCTATGCGGAACCGTGCTTCGTCCATCGCTCGAGTGGCGTTCGAGCGACTGCTTCGTAGTCGCTCGAGCGGCGTTCGAGCGACTACTTCGATTCTGAAACAGCGGCACGGGTGCCGACTGAGACGGGAGGCATGGTGGGGCGGAGCACCGTTATAACCGGAATTGGGGTCATCGCCCCAGGGGGCCGCGGAACAGCAGAGTTCTGGAAACTGATCAGTGAAGGCCGCACCGCCACGCGCGGCATCACGTTCTTCGATCCGACGCTGTTCCGATCACGCATCGCAGCTGAGTGCGACTTCGACCCAGAGAGCGAGGGTCTCACTCCAAGGGAGGTCCGCCGCATGGATCGGGCAGCCCAGTTCGCCGTCGTCGCGGCCGCAGATGCCGTCGTAGACAGTGGGCTTTCCATCAGTGATTCGCTGGCCCAGCGAACCGGCATTGTCATCGGCAGTGCAGTGGGCTGCACAATGGGCCTCGAGGAAGAGTACGTCATCGTCAGCGGCGGCGGCAGAGAAATCGACTTCGCGTACGCAGCTCCTCATCTCTTCGGATACCTCGTGCCCAGCTCTCTCGCCGCAGAGGTGGCTTGGAAGGTGGGCGCGGAGGGTCCTGTCTCGGTAGTTTCCACCGGCTGCACATCGGGTATCGACGCTGTTTCCCGAGCAGTTGAACTCATCAATGAGGGCTCTGCCGAAGTCATGGTGGCCGGGGCCACGGACGCGCCGATCTCGCCGATCACGGTTGCGTGCTTCGACGCCATCCGCGCGACAACCCCACGCAATGACGATCCGGCCCATGCCTCCCGGCCCTTCGACGCGAGCCGCAACGGTTTTGTCCTGGGCGAGGGGGCTGCCATGTTCGTCCTTGAGGAGCGTTCTCGCGCCGAGGCCCGTGGCGCCCACATCTACGCTGAAATCACCGGCACGGGCACCCGCGCCAACGCGTTCCACATGACAGGCCTGCGTCCTGATGGTCGCGAGCTCGGCGAGGCGATCTCGGCCGCGCTCGATATGGCCCGGACGAACCCCGAGGACGTCAGCTACGTCAACGCCCACGGATCAGGGACCAAGCAGAACGATCGCCACGAGACCGCCGCGTTCAAACGGAGCCTGGGCGACCACGCCTACCGCGTGCCGGTCAGCTCGATCAAGTCCATGATCGGGCACTCGCTCGGGGCGGTCGGCTCGCTGGAGATCGCGGCCTGCGCCCTGGCCATCGAGCACGGGGTGATCCCGCCCACCGCGAACCTGCACGAGGCGGACCCGGAGTGCGACCTGGACTACGTTCCGCTGACTGCCCGGGAGGCCCGGCTCGACACCGTACTGACCGTCGGCAGCGGCTTCGGCGGATTCCAGAGCGCGATGATTCTCAGCCGGCCCGAAGCCAGGAGCGCCCGATGATCACGAAGCCGACCGCCGTGGTGACCGGACTTGGCATTGCGGCACCCAATGGGCTGGGCATCGAGGACTACTGGGCCTCGATCCTGGAGGGGCGCAGCGGCATCGGGCGTATCACCCGGTTCGTCCCGGACGCGTATCCAGCCATCCTGGCCGGGGAACTGCCCGACTTCGACGGCGCCGACCACCTGCCAGACCGCCTGCTCCCGCAAACCGACCGGGTGACCCAGATCGCGCTGACGATCACCGACTGGGCGCTGGGGGACGCGACGCTGGATCCCGCGGCCGTGCCCGAGTACGAGATGGGCGTGGTCACCGCCAGCGGTTCGGGAGGCTTCGAGTTCGGCCAGCGCGAGCTGGAGAATCTTTGGAGCAAGGGCCCGGGGCACGTGAGTGCGTACCAGTCCTTCGCCTGGTTCTACGCGGTGAACACCGGTCAGATCTCCATCCGGCACGGCATGCGTGGCCCCAGCGGCGTATTGGTCACCGAGCAGGCGGGCGGCCTCGATGCCCTGGCCCAGGCGCGCCGCAACATCCGATCCGGCGCCAAGTACATGATCGCTGGCGGCGTCGACGCGTCGCTGTGCCCCTGGGGCTGGGCAGCCGTCGCCTCCGGTGGGCGGCTGTCGCGCAGCCAGGACCCTGAGCAGGCCTACCGGCCGTTCGCACCGGACGCGGACGGGTCCGTAGCCGGCGAGGGCGGAGCGCTGCTGGTCGTGGAGGAGTTGGAAACCGCGACGGCACGCGGGGTGCCGAGGATGTACGGCGAGATCGCCGGGTACGCGGCGACGTTCGACCCGAGGCCCGGGTCGGGACGTGCCTCCGGACTGCTCCGCGCGATCGACCTGGCTCTCACTGACGCGCAGCTTGCGCCCCGGGACGTCGACGTGGTCTTCGCCGACGGCGCCGGTCTGCCGACGCGGGACCTGGACGAGGCCCAGGCGGTGGCGGCCGTCTTCGGCCCGCACAGCATCCCGGTCACCGTTCCCAAGACGATGACCGGCCGCCTGAACGCCGGCAGCGGAGCGCTTGACGTCGCCACCGCCCTGCTCGCCCTGCGCGACGGGGTCATTCCCCCGACCACGAACGTGCCCCCTCCCCCAGCGCGTCTGGGCGTTGATCTCGTCGTCGGCGGACCACGCCGCCGTCCGCTGGCTACCGCGCTCGTCCTGGCACGCGGCGAGGGCGGCTTCAACGCGGCGCTCATCGTGCGCGCGCCCCGCTGAGACGGGGCACACTGCGGTGACCTGCGCCCTTTCCCACATTGAGCCGAAGAGCTGAGGCATAGATGAGTGACGTTTCCATAGACGACCTGTTCCGGGTGTTCGCGGAAGGCGCCGGCAGAGTCGAGCTCGGCCAGCTGGTGTCCGACCTGATGGACACCCCGTTCTCCGTGATCGGCTACGACTCCCTAGCTATGCTCGAGACCGCCAGCCGGCTGGAGCGCGAGTACGGCGTGACCCTGTCGGACGCCGACGTCAACGACGCGAAGACGCCCCGGCTGCTGCTGCAGCTGGTGAACGCCGCCCAGACGCGATGAGGCCGACCAAGCTGCGCTTGGACGGGCGCGTCGCCCTGGTGACCGGCGCGAGCCGGGGTCTTGGACTGGCCGTCGTACGCAAGCTCGCGGCATCGGGCTGCACGGTCTATCTCAACGCCCGCGACGCCGCGGGCGCGGAGACGGCGGCCGCTGAACTACGTTCGCTGGGTGGCGATGTGACCGCAGCACCGGGGGACGTCTCGCACCCCGCGGTCCTTCCCGATCTGCTGCGCGGCCTCGCCGACAAGCACGGGGAGGTGGACATCCTGGTCCACTGCGCGGTCTCCCTCCACCGAATGGCCGCCGTGGAGCCGCGGCCGGAGGACATGCACTGGGACTACGAGGTCGCCGTGGCGCCCCTCATTCACGCCGCCGCGACGCTGCCCAAGGTCATGAGCCCCAATGCGGGGAAGGTCATCGCCGTCTCTAGCGCTGGCGCCCACCGTGTGGTGCCGGCCTATGTGAGCTTGGGCCTGTCCAAGGCCGCGCTGGAGAGTCTGGTGCGCTATCTGGCGGTCGCCCTTGCGCCGACGGGCGTGGCGGTGAACGCGGTGTCCACCGCGCGGATAGACCGTGGCGACGCGAGCGATCCGGTCTCCGCCACACTGGCCGGCCGGACCCCGGCCGGGCGGCTGACGCGTCCTGAGGACGTCGCCGACGCGGTCGCGCTGCTCTGCGCGGACGAGGCGTTCTGGCTGCGCGGACAAGTGATCACTGTCGACGGCGGTCTGGGATTGGTGGGTTGAGCATGATCCGTTCCGACGTGTGCATCGTGGGCGGGGGTCCCGCCGGCCTAACGCTGTCTCTGCTACTGCTCAGGTCAGGGGTGACAGTGACTTTGGCGGAGCGGTCCGCCATACACGGGCGCGAGTTCCGCGGCGAGATCCTGCAGCCGGGCGGCCTAGCGCTGCTGGACAGGATCGGTGTCCTGCCCGGAGCGATGGCTCGCGGCTGCTACCCGCTGGACCGGTTCCGTCTGCGCGAGGGGCAGCGCGCCCTTCTGGACATCGACTACCGGCGCCTTGGGGCGCCGTACAACCAGTTGCTGAGCATCCCGCAGCAGCACCTCCTCGAGGAGCTGTTGGCGCACTGCGGGAAGTACCCCGGCTTCACCTACCTGTCGAGCCACCGGGTGCGCTCCCTGCAGCGGCGCGACGGCAAGGTCACCGGGCTGACGACGAAGTCGCCCGAGGGCCAGACACAGGTGAGCGCCGGCTGCGTGGTCGGTGCGGACGGGCGCTACTCGAAGGTGCGGCAGCTCGCCGGGATCCCCGCGGGGCGGATCGAGGCCTTCAACTTCGACGTCCTGTGGCTGAAGGTCCCCGCGTGCGGCACGGGCTCCGGCTCGGCGTCCGGGATGCGGGAAGTGTCCGTCATCCGCTCCCAGGGCAACCCCGTGCTCGTGTACCCCTCCTGGCCCGATTCCGTCCAGATCGGCTGGACCTTGCCGCATCGCTCGTACGCGGGAAGCAAGGACGCCGTGTTCGAGCAGGCCCGTGGGGAGATCGTGCGGGCCCTGCCGGAGTACCGGGACGCCGTGGGCTCCGCGTTGGCGTCCGTGAACGACCTCACCCTGCTGGACGTGTTCGCGGGCTGCGCCGACACCTGGGTGCAGGACGGTCTTGTGCTGATCGGCGACGCCGCTCACACGCACAGCCCGCTGGGCGCCCAGGGCATCAACCTCGCCGTCCAGGACGCCGTCCTGCTGCATCCCGTTCTGACCGCGGCGGTCCGTGAGGGGAACTTCGGGGCCGTGCGTCTGCGCGAGTACGAGACCGGCCGGCGGCCGGCCATCGATGCCGTCATGAAGTTCCAGGTCATGCAGAGCCGCATGATGCTCGCGCGCGGCGGGCTGGAGGCGCGCCTGCGGCCCCACGTGGCCCGGATCGTCGGCCGGACCCCCATCGGCTCGAAAATCACGGCGCGCATCGCGTACGGAAGCAGTCCTGTTCCGCTGCGTACGGATCTCTTCACTTCCTGAGCAGCCCATCCCGACGAGGAGTGCCATCATGCGCGTGATCGACCTGTCCACACCAATAGACGCGTCCAAGTGGGAGCCGGAGGCGGTGGTCCATGAGATCACGACGCCGGCCGAGGGCGCCCGTCACATGAGCGCGGAGATGCTGGAGCACTTCGGTGTGCACTTCGACCCAGCGGTGCTTCCGGACCAGGAGCTGCTGTCCATCGACACCCTGACGCTGACATCGCACACGGGCACGCACGTGGACGCTCCGTCCCACTACGGGAGCCGGGCCTCCTACGGCGAGCCCCGCCACATCGACCAGATGCCCTTGGAGTGGTTCCAGCGTCCCGGGGTGGTGCTGGACATCAGCGGATTCGGGGTTGGGGCCGTGCGCGCCGAGCAACTGGCGAAGGAGCTGGATCGGATCGGCTACCGCCCCCAGCCGCTGGACATCGTGATACTGCGCACGGGAGCGGACCGGCTGGCCGGGACGCCCGAGTACTTCACCTCGTTCACGGGCCTGGACGCGTCCGCGGTGCACTACCTGCTCGATCTGGGCATCCGAGTGATCGGCACGGATGCCTTCAGCCTGGACGCACCGTTCGGACACATGATCAAGCGCTTCCAGGAGAGCGGCGACGCCTCGGTGCTGTGGCCGGCGCACTTCGCCGGGCGCGAGCGTGAGTACTGCCAGATCGAACGGCTCGCGAATCTGGACGCCCTGCCGGTGCCGTTCGGGTTCACGGTGAGCTGCTTCCCCGTCCGGATCGCGGGCGCGGGGGCCGGCTGGGCCCGTGCCGTCGCCCTGCTGGACGCCTGACGCCACCATCCGCGCTCTCTCACTCTTCCCTAGGAGAACAGACCCATGACCGCATCGCTCACTCCCCTGGAATTCGCCGCGCTGCGCGCGGAGGTGGAGCAGTTCTATGCCGCTCACCTGCACCGCCTTGACTCGGGCTCCGCCGAGGCCTGGGCGGCGGACTTCACCGCGGACGGCTGGTTCCACCCGCAGACGCTGCCGACGCCCGTCCGGGGTCGGGCGGCGCTGGCCGCCGCAGCCGGGGACGCGCACGCCAAGCTGGTGGCCGCGAACGAGCAGCACCGTCACTGGCACGGCGTAGTGGCCGTGTCCGCGCAGGAAGACGGATCGGTCAAGGTTCGCTGCTACGCGCTGGTGTTCGCCACGACTGCGGGCCAGGAGCCGCGGCTGCACCGGACCTGCGTCTGCGAGGACCTGCTGGTCCGCGAGGAGGGCGCGCTGCGCATCAGCCAGCGGGTCGTCACCCGGGACGACATGCCCTGAACGAGCCACGGAACCGAGGCTGCGCCCATCACTCGAGCAGGTCCAGCACCGCGGTCAGGGCGCTGGGCCGCTCGGTGATGGGCGCATGCCGTACCTGCAGGAACGCGCAACCCAGCACTGCGGCTCCGCCGTCGGCGGTGGGGTCGTCGCCGACCATGACGACCTCGGCCGGCTTGCAGCCGAGGTCCTCGCAGGCCGCACGGAACAGCTCGGCATCCGGCTTTTGCCGGTGGTGCTCGAAGGAGAGAACGAAGGCGTCGACCATGGAATCCAGGCCGTGATATCGGAAGACCGGCCGGAGATCCCACGCGATGTTGCTGACGACAGCGACCGGGACGCCACGGCGACGCAGCTCGCCGAGCGTGCTGCGTGCGTCTGGGTAGGGATGCCACGCCTGCGGTGCCATGTGACGCTCATACAGCGCGGCCGCAAGTTCCGGGTGCGGTAGCGGGCCGACGGTCTCTGCGAGCCCGGTGTAGGCGGCATTGTGCCGTTCCAGGTCCAGGTCCCGCTCTTGCCAGACCTTGGCCAGGTGAGGCGGTATCGAATGCGGCCACGCCCCCCCGGGCAGCGCGCCAGCGCGCTCGAGCAGGCGCGCCCATCTCGCTCGCTCGGGAGCGGTGAGCGCGACCCCGACGGTATCCAGCGCGGCGTCGAGCCACGCGATTGTGGTCTCGACCCGGAACAAGGTGCCCGAGAAGTCGAACATCACACCAGTGGCCATGGCCTTGACCCTCCCCAGGGGCCGCAGAGCAGAAACCTGCACAGGTGCCTGTGGCGGCCGGGTGCGCGGCCGCCACAGGCACCTGTGTGTGCTACTCGGCGACGGTGTCGTAGACGTCCGGTTCGGCCTTGGCGACCTGGCCCAGGCCGACGACGAGATTACGGAAGGCGTCCGCCGTCATGGCCGACCGATGCAGGTCCGGTGCCGTCCACTCGGCGGTCTCCACGTACACCTTGGGATTGTTGCGGGATCGGTAGAGCTGGTGCGACACGAAGCCGGGCTGCTGCTTCATGAAGTCGGTGATGGCGGAGATGGAACGCTCGAACTCGTCGGTCTCTCCGATGACGGTGAGCTTGTTGATAACGGTCACCATAGTTGACTCCTTCTAGTCGGGGGTGTGTGGCGCCCGGGCGCGTAGGTCGCGTCGCAGGATCTTGCCGTTTGGGGAACGCGGGATGGCGTCGACCGCCTCGATGCCGTGCAGGCGCTCGAAGTCGGAGAGGCCGGCGTTGGCCTCCTCCAGGACGCGGCCGAGGTCTGCGTCGGGCGAGCGGGGGACGATGAAGGCGTAGGCCACCGCGCCACGGAAGGGGTCGGGCACGTCCACGACGGCGCAGTCCGCGACATCGGAATGGCGGGCGAGGACCGCTTCGATCTCGCTGGGTGACACCAGCCAGTTGTCGCACTTGAAGACGTCTTTGGTCCGGTCCACGAGGAACAGCACGCCGTCGTAGCGGATGTAGCCGATGTCGCCGGTGGACAGCCACCCGTCGCGGTCGATGGGGTTGTCGACGCCGGCGAGGTATCCGCGCATCACCTGCGGGCCGCGTACCTGGACCTCGCCGCGCTCGCCGACGGGCAGCGGTTGGCGGGAGTCCACATCGACGGTCCGACATTCCGTGCCCTCCACGGGCGGTCCGACGGATCCGACGGTGGGTCGCTCGGGGAGGTCGCCGTGCGTCAGCGGCGACGTCTCGGCCAACCCGTAACCCTGGATCGCCGCCACACCGAAGTGAGCGGACAGGGCCTCGGCAGCCGCGGGCAACAGTGCGGAGCCCCCCGAGAGGATGGTCCGCACGGTGGCGAGCCGCAGTCCAGGCAGCCGCGGGTCTGCCGCCAGCCGGGCCAGGCGCACCGGGAGGCTGTAGAAGTGCGTCGCCCCGTAGTTGTTCGCCTCGTCCACCGCGTCCGCGCCGTCCGCGGACCGGCACAGCACGTGCGTCGCCATCGCCGCCAGGCCCGCGTTGAGGTGCATCGGGTGGAAGGACGGCAGGTGATTGAGCATCACCGCGTCGCCGTTGAGCCGGTGCGCCTTGGCGACCTGGTGGGCGTTGGTGACCAGGTTCTGGTGTGAGAGCTGGACACCCTTGGCGGGACCCGTGGTGCCGCTGGTGAACTGGATGCAGGCCACCTCGTCGGCGCTGGCCGGCGGGGTCGCCGTGACGGGCGCGTGGTTGTCCACGAGGTCCTCGAGGCACTCAGCGCCGGTGCCTCCGGCGTCGCCGCGGGTCAGGAGCACCTCCGTCAGCTCGGGAACCCAACGGCGTGCCTCTTGGATCCGGTCGCGCATCTCGTGGGTGACGATGGCGATCCGGGCGCCGGACAGCCTCAGCACGTGGGCGAGGTTCTCCCCGCGCAGGTGCGCGTTGACGATGGCGACGCTGGCACCGCCGCGGACGATGCCGTAGTAGGCGACGGCGAACGCCGGGTCGAGGGCTGCAACCAGGGCGATGACACCGCCGGAGGCGTGCCAGTGGTTGCGCACTACGCCCGCGCAGCGGGACACCTGGGCGTCCAGTTCGGCGTAGGACAGCTGGGTGTCCTTGTCCCGCAGGGCGATGCGGTGCGGCACAGTCTGCGCAGCGGCCCGTACGAGGTCATCGAGCCGGTCGGGCATGGCCACCGGCTCAGCCACGGGCTCGGTCCTCGGCGAACGCCTTAGACAGCTGAAGGTTCTTCATGCTGTTGGCGCTCAGGACGTTGCGCAGGTAATTCCGGGCGTCCTGGATCGTGGTGCCCTCGCCGAGGATCGCCAGGGCGCTTGGCTTGATGGTGACGGTGTGGCGGGCCGCGACGATGATGCCCTCGGGCGTGGGGGTGAACCGCCAGTGGCCGGTGTGGGCGTCCAGCAGCGGCGGCAGCTTGATCTGCTTGTAGACGATCAGCCGCGGGGCCAGGCAGACGCGCACCGAGCGGGTGCTGTGCGGCACGCCGTCGGGGGCCTGAGTGTCCATGTCGAAGAACTGGATGCCGGGCTCGTCCTCGGTCATGGTCAGTCGGGCCACGTGCGCGATCCGCTCGGGCCACTTGTCGGCCTCGTTGAGGACCTCGTAGGCGTCCTCGGCGCGGCCTGCGACGAAGAGCGGGTCCTCGAAGGAGAGCACCAGCTGATCGAGGAGTTCACGGCGGTTGCCCTGGTCCAGGACAGCGTCGAGCTGCGCGGCGGCGTTGCGCTCGAGGTCGGCGACAGCCGCGGCATAGGCCTCGTCGGTGGTGTCGTCCGCGAGGGTCAGCTCGTGGACGACCTCCACGTTGGATCCGCTGGCGCTCTTCGTGAACAGCCATTCGACGCGGGAGGCGGTGCGGGGAGCCTGCGGCTCGATGTCCTCGAGGGTGATCCTCAGAGCGGCGCGGTCGAGGTGGCGACGGGCGGTGCGGACAACCACCTGTCCCTCCTCGGGGGTGAGGAACCAGCGCCGGACGACGTCGGTGCCATCGCCGACCTCCAGGTACTCGGCGTGGACCGCGGCGGAGAAGAACTGGGGCCAGTTCTCCACCGCGGCAACGACGTCGAACAGGAACTCGGGGGGCGCGGTCGCGGTGCCGCGGTGAGCCGTGGTCACGACGGCCGGATTCGCAGTCAGGTCAGACACAAGTTGTCCTTCAGTCGGCTCGGATTCGAGGTGTTGGCTTCGACCGGAGTCAGGGAGCGGAGGTCAGCGGCAGAGCGGCCAGCGCCGCGTGCACAGAGGCTGCGTCCAGCCGGTCACCGCGGGCCGCAAGGTAGGCGTCAGGGCGAATCAGGAGCCATCCTTGGCCGCGGATGCCCAGTCCGTCCGCGAGCGCCCGGTACGGGTCGGGTAGCGCATCTCCTGCCAGCGAGGGCGCGTCGGCGTGGACGACCAGCGGGCCAGCCAGCGGCATCGGCGTCTGATCGGCGAGCTGCAGGGCGGCAGCCAGCGTCTCGTAGCTGGACGGCGCCCCGCGACGGATCGGCGCCGAGGGCGCGACGACACGGACGGAGAGCCATCCGCGGTTGAGGTCGGCAAGGTCCTGCAGCCACGTCGAGGTCGGCGTCTGTGCGCCTGTGCGGTCGGTGAACGCGAGGAGCGTCCAGCGCGGGTCCTCCAGCTGCCGCGCGAAGGCCGTCCACCCGGGATCTCCGTTGGCGGTGGCGGCGCTGACGGCGGTGACGCGCTCGCCGGGCGCGGGTCCCACCGGCGGGCGGGCGTGCGAGGGCTGCGTCAGCGGGCTGTCGGGGTAGCTGATGAGCAGCGCCGACATGCGGCCGATGACCTTGCCCTCGATCTTGCGACGGATGGCGGGCACGCATCGGACGACAGCGAAGACGACCGGCATGGCTGCGGCCGCTATCACGCTCTTGAGGGCGACGAGGCGGGTGGCCGTGCGGGTGGTCTCCAGGAGGTCGCGGCCGATCGGGACGCGCTCGGCCGAGTAGCTGTCGAGCAGGGCGTCGTGGGCGTGGCCGTGGATGGCCATCGCGAGCTTCCAAGCGAGGTTGAAGGCCTCCTGGATTCCGGTGTTGAGTCCTTGGCCGGAGGCCGGGCTGTGGACGTGGGCGGCGTCGCCAGCGACGAAGCAGCGGTTGACCCGCATGGTCTGGATCATTCGCTGCTGGATCGTGAAGACCGAGACCCATGCGGGGGTTTTGACGGCGGCGTGGGTGCCAAGGCCCTTGGTCAGTTTGCGGGAGAACCGCTCGGCGACCTGGTCGGGGCGGCCTGAGTCCGTCTCGACGGTCGTGTCCAGTAGCCGCCATTTGCCGGGGCTCGCGAAGGGGACGGCCATGACGGTCCCGCCCTCGACGTGGATCCAGTGGATGCTGTCCTGGGGGACGTTCATGTCGACCTCGGCGTCGGCGATCAGCCACGTCTCGGTCGAGTCGCCGGTCAGGGGAAGCTTCAGCAGGCTTCGGACGGTGCTGTGGCCGCCGTCACAGCCCACGAGCCAGGGGACGCGCAGGCGCGTGCTGGTGCCGTCCGGGAGCTGCAGCACCGCTTCGACGCCGTCGGAGTGCTGCTCCAGTGTCTGCAGTCGCGTGCCCCAGTGCACGGTGACGCCGCGTTGGGCTACGGCCTCGCGCAGCACCCGCTCGGTGCCGGCCTGCTCCAGCAGCAAGGTGAAGGGGAACCGGGTGGGTGTGGCACGGTATTCGGCTCCCAGGCGCACGAGTTGGGAGCCGTTGCGATGCATGCTGAAGGCCTGCATCCGGCGGCCGTGCTCGACCATCGCGCCGAGGACACTCATCTGGTCGTAGATCTCGAGGGTGCGGGCGTGGGTGGCCACGGCGCGGCTCGTCGGCGCCGGGCCGGCGGCCGCGTCGATCAGGTGGACGCGGACGCCGCGGCGGGCCAATTCGTGAGCGACCGTCAGGCCGACTGGGCCGGCGCCGACGACAAGGACTTGCGGATCTCGCGTGTCGGGCTCGGGTCCGTCGGTCATCTTCTCCCCTGGCAGTCCCATGTGGCGTGGGGAGCGCTGTCACAGCCCCCTGTCCCCGGCATCCTTTTCCGCGGGTCTCGAGCAGCTCTCGAACCGCGGTGGACCGCGCACGGCTCAGCGGCCGCCGGCCACGGTGAGCGCTTCGCCGCTGATGTGCCCGTTGGCGGCCGACCCGAGGAACAGCGCCGCGGCGGCGATCTCCTCCGGGGTGGTCAGCCGGCCGGTGGGGGTGCGGGCGCTCTCGCCGTCGCGCACGGCGGCGGGGAGGTCCCTGGCCACGCCCTCGGTCAGGGTCAGGCCGGGGCACACCACGTTGACGAGGATGCCGTCGGGGCCCAGGTCCCAGGCCAGGCTTCGGGCGAATCCGTGCAGGGCGGCCTTGGCCGCGCCGTAGAACTCCTGGCCGGGTGCTCCGTCATCGACGATGTGGGAGGAAAGCAGCACGATCCGGCCCCAACCCGAGCGGCGCATCGGCGCCACCGCCGCTTGGACCGTACGCAGGGCACCGGCGAGGTTGGTGTCCAGAACCCGCTGCCATGCGGCCGGCGCGACGTCTTCGACGTGCTGTCCGCGGGGCCGGCGGGCACCGAGTTCCGCGGCGTTGGCGACCACCACGTCGAGTGTTCCCCAGGTCTGCTCGACGTCCGCGACGGCTGCCTGCGCCGACGCCGGGTCATCGAGTGCGTAGGGCACGGCGATGGCTCGTCCCTGGGCTGCGCCGAGCTCGTCGGCCAGGACCAGGGCCGCTTCCTTGTGATGGTGGTAGGTGAGGGCGACGCGCGCACCCTCCCGCGCGAAGGCCTGGGCGGTCGCCCGCCCGATGCCGCGGCTTGCGCCGGTGACCAGCACTACCCGGCCGTCCAGCCCCAATTCCATGTCGGTTCTCCCCTCGACGCGGTCGCTGAGCTCGCACGCTGGCAGGAGGTCCTCGAGGAGCACTCAATCGACCCGGACCTCAGCCGACGTGGACAGGATCTCGAGCCCAGATCGAGCCGGCGTCTGCACCGTCGTACTCGCCGTTCCCAATGAATCGGGAGAAGGACGTGACCGACATCAGTACCCCTGCAGTAACGCGCGAAGATCTGTTCGAAATGATGCTGTCGACCCGGCGGACAGCCGTGCTGCGGGCGGGGATCGAGCTGCGCATCTTCGACGGGCTGGCCGACGGTCCGCTGGAGGCCGATGACCTCGCGGAAAGGCTCGGCATTCATCCCCGCGGGATGCGGGTGCTGTTGGCTGCCCTGGCAGCGATCGGTCTCCTCTACGTGGAGGAGGGCCAGTATCGGCTGGCGCCGGGCGCGGACCAGGTCCTGGTGACGTCCAGCCCCGGCTACTTCGGCTCCGCCATGCGGCTGGCGTCCAGCGACTATGAGTGGCAGGCCCTTGGGCGGCTCGCGGACGCGGTGCGTCACGGGGGCACCGTCCTTGAGCAGCACGCCGAGACTCCTGAGTACCCGTACTGGGAGGACTTCGCGGCCCTGCCCACGGGCAACACCGCCCGCGTGGCCGGCACGCTGGCCGATCTCGTGAAGGAGTGGGGTGCCGACCGGCCCTCGTTCGACGTCCTGGACACGGCGTGTGGCCACGGCTACTACGGGTACACCCTGGCGGCGCGGTACCCGCAGGCGCGGGTGTGGGATGTGGACTGGCCGAACGTCCTGGACATCTCGGTGGGTCACGCCGAGCGGATGGGCGTGCGCGACCGGGTCGAGCTGATCCCCGGCGACATGTTCTCCGCGGATCTCGCAGGACCCTACGACCTCACCATGATCACCAACGTGCTGCACCACTTCTCCGAAGAGCGTGCCACCGAGATGCTCACCAAGCTCGCCAAGGCGACCAAGGCTGACGGCAAGGTGGCCGTCGTGGCCATCACCACCGACGATCAGCCTCCGGCGCAGGACCCGATCCCGCACCTGTTCTCCGTGCTGATGCTGGCGTGGACCCACGAGGGCGAGTCGCACAGCATGGACGCCTACCGCCGGATGTTCGCCGCGGCCGGCCTCACCGCCCCACAGGTCACTTCGCTGCCCGGCGTTCCGCTGAGGGTCCTGCTCGCCGACCGCGTCTGAGCCCAGCCGTCTCCCGCTCACCCAGCCTCAGCCCGCAGATCTTCAGAAAGGCATCCCATGACGCAGTCCATGCACGCCGACGCGGTAGCGGCCGCCCGCACCATCGCGCAGCTGAACACCGCATACACCCAGGCGAAGGTGCTGCACAGTGCCGTGGAGCTCGGGCTGTTCGAGACGCTGGCCGCGGGGCCAGCGACCATGGACGCGTTGTGCCAGCGCCTGAACCTGCACCCGCGTCTGGCCCCCGACTTCCTCGGCGCCCTGGTTGGCTTGGACCTGCTGGAGTACCGCGACGGCCTGTACCACAACGCCCGTCCGGCGCAGGTCCTCCTCGTGCCCGGCGGGCCCCTGTCGCTGAACGGATCCATCCGCCAGCACGGCAAGGTGCACTACGGCCTGTGGGCCGACCTGACCGAGGCGCTGCGCGACGGCCGGGCGAAGTCCGGTCCGCAGACGCCGGCCGGCGCGGTGACGACGGAGCAGACCGACCTGGACGCGGCCCGCCGCTTCATGGCGCATATGGACTCCTTCAACTCGATCGTCGCCCCGGAGCTCGCGCAGAAGCTGGACTGGAGCAAGTACCGCACCTTCGTCGACGTCGGCGGGGCGCGCGGCAACCTCTCTGGTCTGCTGGTGAAGGCCCAGCCGCACCTGAACGGGACTGTGTTCGACGTCCCGGGGCTTCGTCCCCTGTTCGACGAGCACATGGAGACCCTCGGCACCACCGGCAAGGTCAGCTTCCAGGGCGGCGACTTCTTCTCCGACCCGCTGCCCGAGGCCGACGTCGTGATCTTCGGTCACGTGCTGCACGACTGGCCGGAGGAGGCCCGTAAGACGCTGATCGAGCGTGCCTTCCCCGCAGTCCGGCCCGGCGGTGCCCTGCTCGTCTACGACGCCATGATCGAGGACGGGGGCTTCAACGCGCACGCGCACCTGCAGAGCCTGATCTGCAGCCTGATGCGCGACGGCGGCTCGGAGTACACCGAGGGCGCTGCATGCGAGTGGGCCGAGAAGGCGGGCTTCAGCTCCACGGACGTGCTGCGACTGAACACCGTCACCAATGACCGCCTGCTCATCGCGGTCAAGGACGCCTGACAGCGTCCGGATGCCAGCCGCCCTCGGTCATGACCAATCCTTGACGCGGAAGAAGAGAGACACAGCATGAAGGCTCTCGTCCTGTCCGGGGGCAGCGGCACACGACTGCGCCCGTTGAGCTACTCCATACCCAAGCAGCTGGTGCCTGTCGGCAACGCACCCGTGCTGTTCCACTGCCTAACCAACATCCGCGACGCGGGCATCACCGAGGTCGGCATCATCGTCGGCGACAACGGCGAGGAGATCCGTCGAGCCGTCGGCGACGGCTCCGACCTCGGCGTGCAGGTTACCTTCATCCGGCAGGAGGCCCCGCTGGGCCTGGCGCACTGCGTCCGGATCGCCGAACCGTTCCTGGGCGGCGAGGACTTCATCATGTACCTGGGCGACAACGTCCTAGTCGGCGGCGTGGCCGAGCACGCCGAGCGGTTCCGGGCGAACCGGCCCGAAGCCCAGGTGCTGGTGTGCAAGGTCGCGGACCCGCGCCACTACGGCATCGCCGTGCTGGGCCCGGAGGGCACGGTGGAGCGGTTGGTCGAGAAGCCGTCCGAGCCGGTCGCCGACACCGCGCTGATCGGGGTGTACTTCTTCACCAAGGAAGTGCACACCGCCGTGGCCAGCATCCAGCCGAGCCCCAGAGGGGAGTTGGAGATCACCGACGCCATCGAGTGGCTGCGCAAGAACGGCCGGGCCGTGCGGGCGGAAGTCTTCGAGGGCTATTGGAAGGACACCGGTCGCATCGAGGACGTGCTCGCCTGCAACCGCGTCCTGCTCGAGGCCCTCGCCCCGTCCCTGTCCGGGAAGATCGACAACGAGAGCGAGCTGGTGGGTCCCGGCCCGTTCGTCATCGAGGCCGGGGCGGTGGTCGAGCGTTCCCGCCTCATCGGTCCGGTGACGGTGGCCGCCGGCGCCGTCGTGCGCGACAGCACGATCGGCCCGTCGGTTTCGATCGGCCGCGACGCCGTGGTGGAACAGGCCGGCGTGGAGGACTCGATTGTGATGGACGGGTCCACTATCCGCGGCGTGCGGGGCATCCACGGCTCACTGATCGGCCGCAACGCCGAGGTCAGCCACGCGGCCGACGCGCCGACCCGCCACTGCTTCGTCCTGGGCGACGACTCCCGAATCGAGGCCGCCGCGTGAAAATCCTCGTCACGGGCGGCGCAGGCTTCATCGGCTCGCACTACGTCCGCAGCCTGCTGGCCGACGAGTACCCCGCGTACCGTGGCGCCCAGGTCACGGTCGTGGACAAGCTCACCTACGCGGGCACGACCACGAGCCTACCGATGGTCGAACCGCGCCTGCAGTTCGTCCGCGCGGACATCTGCGACGCCCAGCCACTCCTGGACCTGCTGCCAGGCCACGACGCTGTCGTGCACTTCGCGGCCGAGTCGCACGTGGACCGGTCGATCGGCGACGCCGCGGAGTTCGTGCGCACCAACGTCCAGGGCACCCACAACCTGCTGGAGTGCGCCCGCCTGACCGGCATCCCGCGTGTGGTCGTGGTGTCGACCGACGAGGTCTACGGGAGCATCGCCACTGGCTCGTGGACCGAGGAGAGTCCGCTGGAGCCCAACTCTCCCTACTCCGCGTCCAAGGCCTCGGCCGACCTCATCGCTCGCTCCTACTGGCGCACCCACACCATGGACATCTCCATCACGCGGTGTTCCAACAACTACGGCCCCAACCAGTTCCCTGAGAAGGTCATCCCGCTGTTCGTCTCCAACCTCATGGACGGCAAGTCCGTGCCTCTCTACGGCGACGGCTCCAACGTCCGCGAGTGGCTGCACGTGGATGACCACTGCCGGGCGATCCAGGCTGTTCTCGAAGGCGGCCGCGCTGGCGAGATCTACAACGTCGGCGGCGGCGAGTCCTTGACGAACAGGGAGCTCACCGAGCGACTCGTCGCGCTGTGCGGGGCGGACTGGAGCGCGGTCCGTCACGTTGAGGACCGCAAAGGCCACGACCTGCGCTACTCGGTGAACGACTCGAAGATCCGCGAAGAGCTTGGGTTCCGCAACCATGTGGCGTTCGAGCAGGGCCTGGCCGATGTGGTGCGCTGGTACCGGGGCAACCGTTCCTGGTGGGAGCCGCTGCGCCGTCGTGAGGAAGCCGTGCTGGCTCGGACGTGATCCGGCCGCGGTGCAGCTGACCGCTGCACCGCGGCCCCGTCAGCCGACCCCGCCCAGGGATGCCAGTGCGCTGAGCACCGCCTGGGTGCAGCCCTGGCAGGTGCCGTCACTGTGCATGGGGCCGCTGACCCGCGTGCCGCAATCCACGCAGTACGCCTCGACCGGACTGCCACCAACACCTTGGCTTTCGCCGCGACCTTGGTTGGCACGGCGCGCCTGCGTGCCGTGTGCGTCGAGGCGATGCTCGATGCACCGAGGACAGTGCCGTCCCGTGTCGATGTCGACTCCGTCCTCGCACCGTGGATCGGGGCATTCGCGGTCGCAGCCGTCTGCTTGGCATCGGTAGGGGCCGAGAATCCGCACGGCGGCGCCCACCGGGTGCGCCAGTCCTGCCCCGCCGGTGGCCGTGTCTGCAGCCGCAGCGAGGCCCCAGGTGTACCAACGGCGGTCCGCCCGGGCAATGAGCTGTTCAGCTGTCCTGCCCTGGCACTCGCGCAAGATGACGTCGCGGAGTACCGTCGGCCTCCATCGGGGAAGAAGGCGCTGCAGTTCGGCGGGCAGCCCCAGTTCGACTGCGCGCACGAGCGCGACCTGGGTGCCCGGTGCCCCGACCTTCCCAGGCGCAGCTTGGTGCCGCGACGGCTTGGCAGGCCGTGATGACGGCAGACCCTGACTACCTGTAAGAGGCCTGCGGCCGTCAGTGGCGCTACGCGCCGAAGGTGCTGCGTTCGTCTCTTGGTGTGTTTCTTCTTGGTCTACTTCAACCCCTGTACGCGGGGGTACGGGACCCCGCGTTGGGGGGGTACGTACCCCCGCGAGAGGGGGTACGGTTTCCTCTAAGGGTCCGTACGTTACCGCAGCTCGCGCCGTACCCCCTCCCGCGGGGGTACGGGGACGGGTCCCCAAGAAGGGCACCGGGGCCACCACCGCGTCGCCTGACTGCTTGGCCTGGGTCCGTGCCTCGGAGGTCTCGTTGCACCGGTCCTTGATCGACTGTCGGGTGTCGGCCAGCCAGTTGTCGAAGTCGGTTTCACGGGCCTGCCGTTCGTTCCTCGTTTCCTCGGCGACGGGCCGGTTCTGGGCGTACCAGTCGGCCATGGACTGCGGACCGCGGTAGCCCGGCGGTGGTGCCTGATGCACGATGTACCGGTTGCGGCGCTTCAGGCCGGCGGTGGTACGGATCACCTCGACGGCACCGATGACCTCCAGTTGGAGCATGTACTTGGACACGTTCTCCGGCTTCTTGAGCCCGATGATCCGCGCGAGAGTGAGCAGGCTCGGCCATACTTCGTTGTCCTCGCGTGAGGCGTTGAGATGAGCGGAGAGCGCCCAGTACAGGGTCCTGGCCTCGCAGCCCACGCCGGACAGCAACACCCAGTCGCCGACCTGTGTGAACGGAGCGCGTCGCCCCGGGGTCAGTTTAAGCGGCTGGTCTGAGAGCCGGTGCTTGTCAGCGGGTTGGCCGCTCATCGGCCGGCACCTGCTTCGCACCGCGGGTCGGCGGCTCTCACGGCCGGGGCGTCGGCCCAGAGCAATGCGATCAATGCCTGGGGAGGGACGGGGGTGATCTTTGTGTCTGTCATTCGGCACGACGCTTGGTCCATCATCGGCCATCACTCCCCCGGTCGGCTTCAGGCGCTGGCCTTCGTGGATAGTAGGCAGTTCGTGACCGTCTTGACCACTCTCATCCTGTGGTGGTTGGCAAACCATCGATCGGTGGGGCAGTTACGAGTTGGTTTCTAGTAGTTCGCCACCCATGAAGTGCGGCAGCGGGAGCCGGGAGCGGGCTCGTCGCGGGCGCGGGCGAGCGCAACGTCGCTTCGCTTGGTCATATTCGGCTAGGAGCGTGGGTCAGTAACGCTTAGCCCTGGGTTGGTTTCTGGCGGGTAATGCGTTGGCGTGGGTGGCTGCGTGTTCGGCATGATCGATGCCATGACGTCTCCTGCGCTGTCGCTCGCTGCCAAGCCCACGCTGGTTGGTGAGCGGGTGCTGCTGCGGCCGGTCACTGCTGCCGATGCCCCAGGGCTCGCGGAACTGCTGAACGAGCCGGAGGTGCGTCGGCTGACGGGGACGCATGGGCAGGTCCGGCCGGGGGTTTTAGAGCGCGCCGAGCAGTGGTACTCCTCGCGGGCAGCGGTGGACGACCAGCTGTATCTGGCGGTCGTCGAGCAAGCCACGGGTGAGTACGTCGGCGAGGTCGTGCTGGATGACCTGCATGCCGACAACCGGTCGTGTTCGTTCCGGATCGCCCTGGTCGGGCCCCGTGCTTTCGGCCGTGGCTACGGTACCGAGGCCACCCGGCTGATCCTTGCCCATGCCTTCGAGACTGTCGGTATCCACCGGGTCGACCTTGAGGTCTTCGCCTTCAATCCACGTGCCCGGCACGTCTACGAGCAGGTCGGCTTCGTGCACGAGGGCACGAAGCGTCAGGCGCTGCACTGGCAGGGTGCCTGGGTCGACACGCAGATCCTGGCAGTCCTCGCCGGTGACTGGTCCAGGCACCGCGGGTTCCCCCGGTCCGGTGAGTGATCTACCGCAGTGGAACGATCCTCATATGTCTGGTGGGGATGCCCTGTTCGAGATCGACGCTGCGGCTGTGCGCTCGCAGTCCGGACCGCGGCCGGCGTTGGACAAGAGGTTCCGGGCGTTCGACCCGCACCAGGTCCTGCTGCTGCCCCCGTCGCTGGACGACTGGCTGCCCGAGGGCCACCTGGCCCGCTTCGTTGCCGACCTGATCGACGAGGTGCTGGACCTGTCGTCGATCCACGCTGACCGCCACCGACCGGTACCCAGAGCTGGGCGAGCTCCTGGAGCTGCTGCCGGGCCTCGACGCGGTGCTGGACGGCGAGATCATCGCTACCGGCCCGGACGGCAGGCCCAGCTTCGGACGCCTCCAGGAGCGCGTGCCACTGCGCCGACCCGAGGCGATCCGTACCGCGGCGCGGTCCTCCCCGGTGACGCTGATGGTGTTCGACTGCCTGTGGCTGCGCTGCCGCGATCTGACGGCCATGACCTACCGGGGCAGGCACGAGGTGTTGGAATCGCTGGCGCTGGACAGCGAACGGATCGTGGTCCCGCCTGCCTGGCCGGGACCGGATGCCAGGCTGGCCCTGGAATGGACGGCGGCACAGGGCTTGGAGGACGTGGTGCTGAAGCGCCTATCCTCCGAATATCAGCCTGGTCTGCGCTCCCGCGACTGGTGTCAAGATCAAACACACCCGCTCCCTGGATGTGATCATCGGCGGCTGGATCCCGGCCGGCCGCAGCGTCAAGGCCCTGCTGCTCGGGGTCCGGGAAGGGCGTTCCGGGCTGCGCTACGTGGGCAAGGTCGGCACTGGGTTCACCGAGGCCCAACGCAAACACCTGGCGAGCCTGCTGGTGCCCCTGGGCAAGGACGGTTCGCCCTTCTCGATAGGACCGACCTTGCCGTTCGCCCAGGACGTCCGCTTCGTGCGCCCTGATCTCGCCGGAGAAGTCGACTACCTCGAGGCAATCACCTCCGGGGTTCTGCGCCACCCGGTTTGGCGTGGATTGCGTGACACTCACGGGGACTGAGCCCCATGTCCAACGCGAGCACGCCGTGGGTGCCGCAGCAGCAGGACTGTTCCTGACCGGCACGGTGGTGTGCATCGTCGTACTGCACACAGTTTTTCTGAGTAACAGTGATGTGCAACCGGGTGCCGGTCATTGTTGCTGTGGAGCACAGCCCGGACAGCAAGTGAGGGTTGCCCCCGTTGTGGGGCGACCCTCACTACGCAAGCCGCGGTCAGGCGCTGCGCTGCTGGAATTGCAGGACGTTGGTGCCCGGGGCCTGCATCGCGGAGAGCCGTTGGCCCTTGGCGTAGTAGGTGATGTTCCCAATCCGCTCGATCGGGACGATCCATCCGTCTTCGACCAGGCCCGGGACGGTCCGGGCGTACAGGCTGCGGTTGATACCGACCGTTTCGGCGATCTTCTTCCCCGTGGCCATGACCGCGCCGTTCTCCTGCACTACGACATCCTCGTTGCTCTCGATGAAAAGATAGAAGAGGACGATACGCAGCTGAGGGTGGGGCAGGGCGAGGATCGCTGCCATCTCATCGCGGGGGACATCGATGTGGGCGAGTTCGCGCATCAGGATGCCTTCCGTTCGATTCCGGAGCGGGGGACCAGCGGGGCGGGCTGGGCTTCGGCCTGGGCTCGCTGCTTGGCTCCGCCGTCGCGCGATCCCACGTGCGCGGCCGCCTTGTAGTAGGAGATGCGACCGTGGGTCTCGGCCATGACGATCAGGTTTGCCCGAGACAGCCGCCCGATGGAAGCGGCGACGGTGCGGAGGCTGATGCCGAGGTGGTCGGCGATCTCCTGCCGGGTCATGCGCAGCGGGCCGGTCTTGCGGTCTCCGTGTGCTGCGTGGACGTGGAGCTGGAGAACGTCGCGGTCGGTGGAGGTGAAGCCCGAGTTGTGGTGCAGGAGGTCGACCATCAGGTTGTCGCTGACGGGGGTGAAGCTCCCTCCCAGCTGGTAGGTGTCCTCTCGGCTCCGGTAGGTCTCGTAGGCCTCGACGACTTCACCGGTGGCCGGGTCGACCAGCTGTCGCTTGCGCCCGCGTGGTGCCATTCCTTCCCTCCTTCCGTTTCTGTGAGTAACAGTCTCCGGCGCTTGCTTGCACATCACTGTTTCTAGGAGCAACACTCCACGCCGGGCGCACCATAAGCACTTTGCTGTTTCTCTCAGTAACAGTGACCGGTCGCTGGATGCATGATGACCGGTCGCCCGTTGCATCTCATCCGGTATCAGCTTGCACTTCAACCAGTCTCGTTCTGCATCTCATCCGGTCTCCCGTTGCACTTCGACCGGTTCCGCAATGCATCTCATGTGGTTCCGAATTGCACACGGACCTCAAGCGCCACAAGGGCAAGCAGCATGTCTCTCTAAACCTCCGTAGGAGGGTGCCGCGCGCCACGGCAGGCACCACGCCACAGGAACGGCTGCACCCAGTGGTCAGCTTCCAGCCGACCACTCCCTATGTGACCTTCCGTCAACCTGAGCAACGGTTCCTCAGCCATCTGCGGCATTAGCTGGCCCGCCGTGGCCCGTAGGTAGCTGTACACCGTCCCAGGCGTCCTACCTCTTCCTTCGGCAAACTGCGCAGTCCCTGAAGGTCAGCGTGCCCAAGGCCAGCGCGATCTGGTAGCTGGCGATTCTCCGCCCTCTGCCCCTATAAGGCAGCAGCGCACGGAGGGCCCCGTGGCGATGAAGGAGCGCGGAAAGGGCCGTCAAGGCCCGGGTCCGGCGGCAGCCGGACTTCCGCGATCGGCGTTGTAAGCCTGCCGCCGACTGCCACTGGCTGCGGCTGGTGGCCGACCCGGGTGGCGGTAGCGGCACGGGCCGTCAGCCCGCCGGACGCGAAGGAGTTGGCCGCTGCTGAGCGGCGCAGCGAGAACGTGGTGCCGCTGCGCGGTACCCGTCGTCCGGCCCGGAAGTCGTCCGCATGACCTCCCCGCGCATACCCCTGATACAAGGCACCGTGTCAACAGGAAGTGAGGCCTCCGTGAGCGACACCTACGTCGCCGGTCCCCCGTCCAGCGCGCCGATCACCATCTCCCGGCAGGCGCTGGTACTACTTGCGCTGGTCGACATCTGGCTGAGCGCCCGGCGGGTGCTGGACGTGCTGCTGTACATGCAGGACCCGAAGACCGGAGCCGCGGACGTCTGCCAGGCCGACGTGTGCGCCGTACTGGGCACGGGGAAGCCCGGAGTGAGTCCGGTCAGAGGTTGCGGTTGTGAGCGTCAACCATGTGCCCGGGCAGTCGGCCTTTGTCAGCGACCTGGTAGCCGCTGCGCCGGGCCCACGCCCGCACTTGCACCGAGGCCGCCACGTCTGCCGCCACGACAGGCGAGCCGTGCCCCGCAGGCCCACGTCCACCCCGCAGGGCATGGACACCCACCGTCCGGGACGGGCTCGCGCCCGGCCCCGGACATGAGCCCACGCGTCGGCCTCTGCGGCGCAGACCGGAGACGTGGCCGCTGACGGCACGGTGACGACCACCGGCGCGCGGCCGGCCGCACCCCCAACCTCACCGACAAAGCCACGAAGTGCGGGTGCTGCCCTCGGGTGGTGTCGGTGCTGCCTGCTAGCGTGCCGGGCATGCCACACCGCGCTACCCCGCGCCGCGCAGACGGCCTGCTCGCTCTGGCCACCGCGGACGCTTTGTGGGCCGAGCTGACAGCCATCAGCGCCGTCCGGGCCGCTTCCGGGGCGTTCACCCGTCCTCCCGCCCATCCCCCGGCGGGGTACGTGCTGCTCGGCAAACACGCGGTGCCGACGGTGAAGGGGGCCGACGGCCGGTGGCATGTACCCGAGACCGACGTGCGCACGGCGGCCGCGGAACTGAGTACGGTCACGATGAACGGGGAGGACCTGGTCCGCGTGGCACCCTTCCAAGGCTCGCCCGACGCGGGAAACAGGGACCGGCCAGCGCCGCGGTGGCGTCACCTCATCGGCCAGGAATGGATCCGCACACGAAGCCATCCCGGCCTCCAGCCGTCGCGCCACAGCGGCAGCGACCAGCTGCCGCACCTGGCGGGGATCGACTGGGGCCAGGCCATCGTGAAGCGGACCCAAGCACGAGCGGCGGACACCTGGTGGCTGCCCCGCACCCTGGTCCAGCTGCTGGACGCCGCCGGGCGCACCGAGGCGCAGTGGCTGCTGGCCGCGCGAAGGTGCCAGGGGTGCGGGGCCGCGGCGGACCAGTGCGATCGGTGGCGCGTCCAGGTCGACGGCGGCTGGCAGACGCTCTGCCCGGGCTGCCGCACCACCACGCTGCGCCGGTACGACGGGCAGTGGGAAGGGCACGTGTACGCGGCGCTCAGCAAGAAGCGCAGCCCGCTCGAGGTGTCCGGATGGATGTGCGCCCTGTGCCAGGAAGCACCCGCGTCCGTGCTCGACCACTGCCACGAACACGGCTACGTCCGCGCTCCCCTGTGCCAGCCCTGCAACACACGGGAACGGCCGAACTACCTCTACAGCAACGACGTACACGTGACCAGCCGCTACGCGGACCTCTTCCACGCCCGCGCCGAGGACTGGCTCAAGCACTGGCACCGCTGCCCCGGCTGCCGCGCCCGCACCACCCTGCCGCTGCCACACCTGGCCGCGCTGACCGCCCTCCTGGTCGGCGAGCCACTGCGCCCCACCCACCGCAACCCCCACAGCTCCCGCGGACGCAAACCCTGCGGTGAACTATGCGCGTCCTGGACAGGCAGCCACAACACACCCGCCTCATGCCTGATCACCCTCGCCCTGGACTCCTGCCCCAGCGGGGAGCACCGCACCCTGGCACAGGTCCCCTACCGGCAGGCCGTCGACCAATTCCGCACCTGGCTGGCGAAGACCGCCCCCAGCGTGGCCACCGCAGCCGGCCCCGGCCGCCACGACAACACCCCCACCCACTTCCGACCCGTCATCGCGGACACCAGCAGCGAAGACCTCGCACTGTTCTGACCAGCCAACACAAGCACAGACCCCTACGACCGCTGGGTGTACCCGCCCTGCAGCGGCAGTGTTCGGTCCTGTGGGACATCCCGTGGTGCGCCGGGCGGCGTCACCTCCGCCCCCCATGCGGTCGAATGCACGCGCCGCGCCGTCGTGTCAGCGGCACGGCCGGGCTGCCGGTGGTCATCGTTGCCGGTATGACCTCGTTCACGAAGCCGCTGGTCCGCGCGATGGCCACGCTGGTGCTCACCACCACGCTCCTCGGCCTGCAGGCCCCAGCCGGCACCGCGGACGCCGCGCCGATCGCCGGTGTGCAGTACGTCCGGCTCCAGCACCCGGTGCCGGCCTCGCCGCGCGAGGTGACCGAGGTCTTCTGGTACAACTGCTCGCACTCCTACCAGCTCGCGCAGCCGCTGCGCGACTGGGCCGCGCGGCAGAACCCACCGGTGACGATCCGCCACATCCCCGCCGCCTGGCCGGACCAGCCGCAGATGATGGCCTACGCCCGGGTCTACTACACCCTGGACCGGCTGGGATTGTCCGACATCCTGGAGCAGGCTGTGTTCCACGCGGTCCGCGACGAGCACTGGGACCTGACCCAGCCCGACGCGCTCAGCCAGTGGGCCCAGACGCAGGGGATCGACCCCCAGCTGCTGATGGACGCCTGGAACTCACCCGAGGTACAGCAGGAAGTCCAGGACGCACCAGCCCTGCGGGAACGCTACGAAGTCCACGAGATGCCCAGCGTGATCATCGGCGGCACCTACCGAACCTCACCGTTCATCGCACCCGGCGGCGTACCGGGAACCATCCCCGTCGTCGACTACCTACTGCACCACAGCCACTGACGCACGGACGGCCGGGGCGGTGGCGTGCCCGGTGCCAGCAGGGAACGCCACCGCCGTCGCGGTCCGTTCCGCCCACGCCGGACTGCGGCGCAGCAGGGCAGTGGCAGAAGCCGTGGCAAGTGCCGTGGCGCGTCCGGCGAGGGCGGGGTGGTCCAGAGCAGCGAGGATCACCGAGGAGTGCCGCTTGCGCGACATGGGCTTGGTCACCCCACCGCGCACCCCGGGCTCTGGCCGCGGTTTCGTGAAGACGTCGGTCAGCGGCCGCATGAGGAATCGAATCGTCGCGGGATCTCCCTGGCAAGGGCATCTGTGCTGCAGCCAGACCCATCCAGCGTGGCAATCAACAGAGACCACCTGGTCGCTGGTATCCCGGATCGCGACCCGCTACGGGCTGTAGGCCAACGCCGTGCTGGCGTGCTGGAGCAGCCACCGTCCCGGCACGACGGCGGCGCGCAGCGAGCCGATGCCGATGTGCTGCTCGACCAGTGCGGGCGCCAGGTGGTGGGGCTGTGCGGAGTCGAGGACGCGGTGCTGAAGCGGGCATTGCCGTCCTGGGCCATTGTGGGGTACGTCACCGCTTTGCTGGCGGTGGCTGGAGAGCTGACGGCCCCTCTGCTCCGCGCTCAGGGTGGTTGTCGTTGGCTGATCCGTGCACCAGATCTGTGCCGAGTCGAGTCGGAGCATGGTGGACCGTTTGCCCGTTGCAGACGGTGGCGATGAGGCCGGACTCCCGTTCACGCAAGCACAGCCACCAGTCTGCAACGCGGCAGGCCCCTCTGTCCCAACCGGCAGCAAGCCAGCATGGTGCCCCGTCAAAAACGAGAGTCCCCGATCGTCACCGCACGAGACCGAGGCACCACCCGAAAGCCACAGATCAGCCCACCCGTACGACGCTCCCAAAACAATGACGAGCCATCACTACCAAACCCGTGCAGATCATCAGTTGAAACAGCAACCATGTGGGGAATCGGGAGCACCACTGGGTATTCAGGAGGAAGGTGAATCGATTCTTTCCGCCGATATGACTCGCATGCCCCTGGCATACGCATATTCGGGGTTCATGGCGGACATGCTGGCCGCCATGACCGCACGTCGCGCCGCCCGCCGGCAGGAGGCCCCGGCAAGAGTCACCATCAGTACACCGCTCCACCCCCACCTCGGCCACCGCGTGCGCCACCGCACCGACGGACGCACCGGCACCATCACCGGCCAACTGGTGGAACACCTCAGCCTCAGTGACACAGTCTGGCGCCGCCGGGTCTTCATACGCCCCCTCGGCGGAGGCATCGAATTCGAAGCCGACCCCACCGACCTCGAACTCCTGTGAGTGTGACCCCGTGTCACCCCACCGATCAACGGGCACACCGGTGGACATCTGACAGCGGACCGTCCACAGGCTGACGCGGAGCCAGGAAGCCCAGGAAGGCGCGGCTTGCCGCCACAGCCTGCCGACGGGGTGTGGCGGGACTTCGACGGGCTTCCTTGACGCGGGACGACCGACGCTGACCTCGGCACCGAGCTGCACTGGTTGGTGGACACGGGTGCGGATGCGGGTGACGGGACAGATCACTACCCGTTCCCGACATCCGGCACCCCGCAGGCACTCGGCGACAGCACCTGGTACAACCCTCTCCGAGGCAGGGAACGCACTGCACCTGTGGACCCTGCAGCCCCAAAGCAGCCGGTGCGCTGTCACTGCCCGACTGAATACCCCTCGCCTCCAGGGGCATGCCGCTCACACGGACTGCACTGTCGGACGCGCACGCACAAGATCCCTCAAGATCTCCGCGACGCCCGCGATGACGTGGTAGACCGCTCCCCCTGCCAGGACCAGACCGCCGAACAGAATCCAGCCCCCTGGTCCACTGTCCACACGCTCGCAGACGCCGGCCGACGCCGGCCCGGGACCCTCGTCCGGCTCAGGTCGCAGCATCTCGCTACCGATGTGCGCCGCACCCGTGACAGCGTGCGCAACACCCGCCACCACCAGACCGGCGATACCCAGGGCGAACCATCCACCTCGCCCAATTTGCTCCATGGCGCAGCCTCCTTCGAACCCCAGCCCACCCCTGCTCACGCTACGCCGCAGCTCCACCAGGGGCCTCTCACCGCAACGCCCGGCCGGACAGCCCACAGGTTCATCACCCATAGCTGGTCATCTCACCGGCCCACGCGGATCAGGCAGAACTGCCCGGCCGGGCGCGCAACGCGGCGCGGCACTCCGAGAGCGCCGTCGGAGCAGCCCTCATGGGGCTCATCGGGTCGGACCCACGCTCCCGGCGTGAGCACAGCCAGCCGACCCCAGGCAACGACGCGCAGCCCCTCCACCACAGCGCGCACCCTCGATCCCAGCCAACGCCCCGCGCGGCGACGATCCCGGTACCGCCCGGCCGCTCCGCGCCGACCGCAGCAGCATCCCCGGCAGCCTTCTGCCCGAACGTCCGCGTGTCCCTCCCGGACGGTCGCCGCGGTGCCCCGAGAGCGGCGGCCGGGCCGGAACCGCCCCGGCAAGGAACGGCTGTCCCCCGTAACCGGCCCGCCACCGCTCTGGAACCCTGCCAGCCTCGCCCCGCACCACGACCATGTCCACGGCGGCTCACAGCAGCCCCACCGCGCACAACCCGGGCCGCACGCCGAACCCCCCGGTGACGGGTGCAGCGCCAGCCCGTGTCCGCCGGCGCTCCCGGCCCGGCCCGCACCCTCCACGGGCGGGCGACGCTGGCCACAGCTGAAATCTCAACCATCTGGGGAATCGGGAGCAGCCCGGTCGTGTCCGCGGGTTCACAGGAACCAGCCGACCGGCCAGACACCCATGGATCCGGCCGGGAGCCCACACGCCGCCGGCAGACACCGCGCCCTACGGCACACCTCACCCGTTCGCCGCATGTCGCCACCCACCCCTACACCAGACGCCCGGCGACGATAGACACACGGACGAGACCGGCGAGCCCCCGGGAACCTCCGAAACCGGAAGGCCCGAAGTCCCGCCCCGCTCCTGCGTGGACCCCCGCACCCCATGAGCGGGGTCCACGCAGGAGCCCGATACGAACGCGGGTTCCCGGCCGGGCGGGGTTCGGGCGGAAGGCTGCGGGCAGGCCGCTCCCGGTGCGCATACGCGATCGAGGCCGGGCACGGGACCAGGCGAGCAATTGCCTCCGCAGCCAACCGCGCGGACAGCCCTGCGTCCCCAGGACCGTCCGCGCGGTGACCCACAGCGGCGGCCGGCCCCGAACCGTCCCGCCGACTGTCGCTCGTCACCGGCCCGCCACCGCCATGGAACCCTGCCAGCCTCGCCCCGCACGACCAACTCGCCGAACCCGGACTCCACCGGCGGTAGCCGAGTGCGCGTGGTTGCCCGTTACTGCGAGGACCGGTGGCGGGTGGCTCGCCATTTCGACAGAGCGGCTCTGATGCCCAGACCGATGGCGACGACGAGCAGGACGCCGAGCGCGGCCCTACCGGATCCAAGTGTTCCCGAGGCGGAGGTTGATCACCGGCATTGCGTGGTCCGACACTGAGACTGTCAGACAGGGACCTGGTAACCGCTGCGCCTGGACCGCGCCCGCACTTGCGCCGAGGTCGCCCCAGCCGCGCCACCCGCGGTGCGTGTCCGGCTCCTACGGTGCGCGGCCGTCCCGGCCGAGGCCGGGACGGCCGCCATGTTTCGTCGCGCGACGCAACCACCGGCTCCCCGCGCGGCTTTCCTCGCGCGCCGCAACCATCCCACCAGCTCACCGGCCTACCACTACACCGGACTGGCGAACCAGCGCAGCGGATGGCTCCTGCTGTCGCGCTCGTGCACGTAGCGAGTCCCGCTGACCGTCGGCCAACGCGCTCCCACCCGCCCGGCCACCAGCCGCCGATGACGCACCTGAACCACCGTCGCTGCCGCCACCCCGCGGCATCCCAGTCCGGCCACAGCCGGGCTCCACCAGCGGCATGGCCAGGTCCGCGCTCCCCAACCGCACCGCCGGATATCCCGACGGCACCGCAGGCACCCCGGGACCGGGGCCCGCCTCCTGAGCCAGGAGCACACCCGGCAACGCCGCCAGGTCGATGAAGGCGACCATCCGCGCGAACTCCTCCAACCCCGCGTCCCACGGCAGGACACCGACTCCGCTGCACGAAACAGGCGCGCCAGTATCCGCGTCGCCCGCCCAGGGTGACGTCGGCACGCCGGCGCCGTTCCCTCACCGGCCACCCGCCTGCGATTCGGCCCCGGCCCTCGTTCCCGTTCTGGTACGAGGGCCGGGGCGGAGCCCCTAGATGTTGCCGCCTGACTCCTTGGCCTCAAGCTTGATCCATTTCGCGACGCTGGGGACGCCGGCCGCGTCGAGGAGGAACAGCATGTAGTAGCCGGGCGGTGCCGCTGCGGCCAGCGGGGGCGTCTGCAGGGTGAGTTGGCCTCCGTTGCGGCCGGTGATCTGGACCTCGACCTGCCGCTGGCCGGTGTCCACCGAGTGGGTGGAGGTGATCGGCGCCAGCAGGACCGCGCGGGTGACCCGGTCGGGGGTCGTGGTGGTGACGGTGAAGCTCTTGTTGTAGTTGAGCGGGCCGGTGGGGGCCGATTCGAGGGTGGGCCGGTTGCCGGTCTGCAGGTAGGGGGGTTCGTAGATCTCGATGGTGCCGTTCATGCCCGACTTGATGTCGGGGTTGTTGGCGATCTGCTGCAGTTCGTCGCCGGTGATCAGGACCCGTCCGTCGGGCAGGATCACCGCGTTGGAGTGGTAGCCGCGCGGCAGTCGCTGGACGGGGCCCAGCTTCCAGTTGCCCTGGATGTCGCGGAACTCGGTCTGACGGTACTTCAGGTCGGCGTTGGGGTTGTACGGGCCGTTGCCGTAGTCGCGGATGTCGAAGGCGCCGTTGACGGTGAACAGCGTGCCGTCCGGCATGATCAGGGTGTCGTCCTGGGTGCGGCCGAACGCCCTGGGCTGCTGCTTGGACCACTGCCCGCCGGACAGCTGGTAGGTGTTGGGGTCGGTCCGGTCCCCGCCCAGGACCAGGACGGAGTCGGGTCCCTTGAAGCCGCCCGGCAGTGCCACCGCGGAGCCGTAGTTGCGGCTGGTGACGCCCGCCGGCAGGTTGTCCGGGCGCGCGGGCAGGTCGGTGCGGGTCTCCAGCTTCGGGTCGAAGAGCCACTGCTCGCCGGGGGTCCGGCCCAGGCCGTAGATCTTGCCGTCGTTGAGGGAGAACAGCTGGGGGTAGTCGGTGGTGAAGGGCGCGTCGGCGCCGAACCGGTCGACGGGCGCGCGCGGGACCTGGTTGGGGTCGGTGGTGACGGGCACGGACTTGGCGGGGAAGCGTTCGACGACCGGGGTCGGGGTGCCCCACCCCAGGTCGGACTGCCCGGACATGATGAGCTGACGGCCGTCCGCGCCGGTGACCACCGAGGGGTACCAGCGGCCGACCGACATGTCCGGATTCTGCGTCCAGGTCTCCTTCCACGGGTCGAAGATCAGCGACAGCTTGGCACCCGCTCCGCCGTTCCCGCCCAGGTTGCCGCCGAACACCCCCAGCATCCCGTTCGGCAGGAAGGCGTGCCCGGCGCAGAAGAACGGCGCCGGGCGCACCGCGCCGGTGCCGTCGTCCAGTTGCACCATGGGGGGTGGAACGGCCTTGAACGCCGTGGTTCCGGTGCCCTTGGTCGGGTCCCACAGGTAGGCGCGGCCGGCGTTGGCGGCGCCGATGATGTTGGTGGGTGCGGGCTCCTTGGTCGGGTCGGTCTGGATCGCCTCGAAGGAGAAGAGCAGCACCTTGCCGGTGGGCAGCAGGGCGATGTGGTCGCCGTAGTCGGGCGAGGGGAAGTAGGTGGTGAACTTGCCGAAGACCTTCGGGTCGAAGCGGTCGTTGGTCGCCTTCTGGGTGGCTGTCAGCATTTCCAGGCGGCGGATGCGCATCGGGTTGGGGTAACCGTCGTCCGGCCCGCCTTCGGCACGGGTCTTGGCGCCGGGGCGCAGGCCGTGGGTGGCGCGGTACTCCAGCCGGCTCCAGGCGAGGTACTCGGCTTCCTCGGGGCCGAACGCGGCGCGTTCGGCGGGGCGCACCTCGGCCTGGATCTGGGCCGCGGTGATGTCCTCCTGGGAGACCGCCGGCGCGGCGCCTGCGGACACCGGGGCGATGAGGGCGCTGGTGGTCGCCAGGGCCGAGGCGATCGCGCAGGCCGAGAGGATCAGCGACAGTCTGGCGCGCGGGGAGGGGTAGGTGCGGGACACGGAGCTCCTTGTGGAAGGGGACGGGGACCGGGACCGGCGGGCCCTGGACCGCGACCGCTGGCCGTCGCGCGGTCCCGGCCGGTCGGCCCGGCGGACACGTACCGTGAGCACCGCTCCCCGGCAGTCCGGCCCGCCCGTGGGTGGGGCAGGGCTCCCGGACGCGCACGGCAGAAGCTATGCGTACACGGATGATGCCTCGATAGTGCTGGTCGATGGGGAGATGTCGCGGCGGCACGCGATGAAGGGCGGCGAGGCGTCAGCCGAATGGGCCCCCTCGGACAGGGCGGCTCCATGAACGGAGTGTCACCACTGGCACCGTTTGAATACGCAGAGTAGCGTGAAATTACTCTCCGCTTTCGCCGAATGGAGATGAGTCCGCCTGCCCGGAAACCGTTGGGCAGAGCCCTGTTCCGACTCGGCCAGGCCGGGAGTCCCCCTCGGTCGACCTTCTGGAGTATCCATGGCAACAGATCTGACACTGCGTGAGAACCGGGACATCCAGGGCGACATCCTGGCCGGGTTCAAAAAGGACCAGATGACCCTCCTCTTCCTCACCTTCGAGGACGAGAGCAGGGCACGGACCTGGCTGCAGCGGCTGACCCCGCGCATCGCCACCACCAAACAGGTGGCGGCGTTCAACAGGGCCTTCAGTGACGCGCGCAAGCGCTCGGGTGGCGACCCGGTGAGCCTCAAGGCCACCTGGCTCGCCATCAGCTTCACCTACGCCGGTCTGGAGAAGCTCGCCGGGAAGGTACCGGGCAGTTCCCCGAAGCTTCCGCCGCCCGGCGACGAGGGGGAGACGACGCTGACCGCGTTCGCCCAGGGACCGGTCACCCGCGCGGCCCACCTCGGCGACACCGGCGACAGCTCACCGGAGCGGTGGGTCTTCGGCAACCACAAGCAGGAACAGACCATCCACGCGGTCCTCACCATCGCCTCCGACACCGTCGAGGACCTCCAGGCCGAACTGGTCGCGCAGCGCGAAGCCGCGCAGCAGTTCAAGATCTCGATCGTGTTCCAGCAGAACGCCGCCACTCTTCCGGGCACCCGACGCGGCAAGGAGCACTTCGGCTTCAAGGACGGCGTGAGCGAGCCGGGGGTACGCGGCTTCGACGAGCCCGACCCGCTTCAGCCGCAGTGGGTCAAGGACCACCCGGGCACCCGCCTGATCCCGGCCGGCGAGTTCGTCGTCGGACAACCCCGTGTCGCGGACAAACCGAGTGACCTGCCCCCGTGGGCGTTCAACGGCTCCTTCCACGTGGTGCGCCGCCTCGGCCAGGACGTCCCGGGCTGGTGGGCGCAGGTCGCCCGGATGCTCAAGGAACTCAAGGACAAGAAGGCCGTACCGCAGGAGACCACCGTGGAGTGGCTGGCCGCCCGCATCGTCGGCCGCTGGCGCTCGGGCACCCCGGTGGCGAAGTGCCCGCACGCCGACACCCCCTTCAACACCGTCGCCTCCGACGACAACGACATCACCTTCCGCGACGACCCGGACGGGCTGATCACCCCGCTCTACTCCCACCTGCGCAAGACCAACCCGCGCGACGGCCTCAACATCATCCCCGAGAGCGAGGACCCCCGGGAGAAGAACCCGCTGGCGGAGGACCCGTTCATCGACAGCCGCCGGATCATGCGCCGCGGCAGTCCCTACGGCCACCCCTTCGACCCCGCCTCCGAGGGCCCCGGTGGCCCCGACGCCCCGCGCGGACTGCTCTTCGTGTCCTACCAGGCCGATCTGCTCGACCAGTTCGAGTTCATCCAGAAGTCCTGGATCGACAACCCGGACTTCCCCCCGGGACGCAAGCCCGAGACCGGCCGCGACCCGATGGTCGGCCGCGCAGGGACCATCAACTGGCAGAACGGCGACATCCGGCTGAGCTTCCAGCAGTTCGTCCAGACCGAGGGGGCCGTCTATGCGTTCGCTCCGTCCATCACCACCCTCATGTCGCTGAGCGAGGGCAGACTCGCCGACAAACCCCAGCCCGTGCAGGGCCGGCCGGTCGACACCTTCCTGCCCGTGGGGGACATGCAGCCCAAGGACGGCAAGAGCTGGTACTGGGCGTTCCGCACGGTGGGCCCCCAGCAGACCTTCCGGGTCGTCTCGATCGCCAACAGCAGGGACCACACCGACGTCCAGGAGAAGCCCGACCGGGAGATCACCCAGTGGGACTCCTTCGAGGGCATCACCAGGCTGGACTGCTTCGTACCCTTCCCCGACAACCAGCCGGACAACGGCAAGAGGTGGTACTGGCTGTTCCACACCGTGAACAACCAGCAGGTCTACCGGGTGATCTCGATCGCCGACGGCAGGGAACACGAGGACGTGCGCGAGCGCCCCGACACGCAACTGGGCGCCTGGCAATCACTCAAGGGCGTCACCAAGGTCGACTTCTTCCTCCCGGTACCCGACATGCAACCGGAGCAGGGGAAGGGCAAGAGCTGGTACTGGGTCTTCCACACCGTCAACGGCGAACAGCTCTACCGGCTCGTGTCGATCGCCGACGGCCCTCAGCACACCGACGTCCAGGAGCGCACTGACCGCCGGATCTCCCAGTGGGACTCCCTCGCCGGCATCGGCCGCGTCAGCGCGGTCCTGCCGATCCCCGACATGTACCGGAAGAACGGCCTCAGCTACCACTGGGTGTTCCACCAGGACCAGTACCGCATCACCACCATCGCCGACGGCACAGCCCACACGGACGCCATCGCGGTACCGGACCGCCCCGTCACCCTGTGGAAGTCACTGACCCAGAACACGTAGCGCCACCCCGGGCTGGGCCCAGCCGTCCGAACACCCGCAGGGCCCAGCCTCCCAACGCAATGCCACCGGCCACAAGCCGCACCCCCTGGCGACACACCGGCGCTGACAGGCACCTCATCCCCCGCGCGACTCCAGCCCAAAAACAAGATCAACAAAAGATCCAACGACCCATCCCGACCGTGATCCCAGGCGGCAGTGACAGCACCGACCCCCGGTAGGCTCCCGGCGGATCCGCGCTGTCCGTGTTCGACGTCGGCGAGACCCTGCACCGCCCCAGCAGCGGAAGGCCAGCTCCGTTCCCGGCGCGTCGGCCCCCACCGGAATCTGTCTGATCTGCCATGTCCGCCTCCGAGGCGATGGGTTGCGCCCGACCCCGCTTGTTGACCATAGGGATCATCGGGTGCACTCTGTAGGTATACAGGTGAAGTTTACAACTCATGTATACGCTCTACGAGCCATAGTCAGCGGCTTCCAGATAACGATCCCCGTGTTTTGGGATCGTGCCTCGCAGGAACTGCTGACCCGCTAGCGACAGGGAACCGAACCCGCGAGCATGTCATCGAAAGCAGGAACTAAGGGCAGAAGGCATATGAAACTCGTGGCACTCATCCCCGCGCACAACGAGAAGACCACCATAGGCAATGCCATTACAGGCCTCCAACAGCAGCACAGGCCTCCGGACCAAATCGTCGTCGTGGCCGACAACTGCATAGACAACACTGCGGACATCGCGCGTTCCCGTGGCGTCGACGTATTCACCACACAGGGCAACACGGCCATGAAAGCCGGAGCGCTGAACCTCGCCCTGGACTGGCTAATTCCCCAGCTCCACGACAGGGACCACGTACTTGTTCAGGACGCGGACACGATCCTGAACACCGGCTTCACAAGAACAGCACTCGGCCGCCTGCGAGGATACAGGATCGGGGCCGTCGGTGGAATCTTCTACGGAGAACAGGGCGGAGGCGTCCTAGGACTTCTTCAACGCATGGAGTATGCCCGGTACGCCCGCGAGACCCACCGCAAGAAAGGGCGCGCAACAGTTCTCACCGGCACAGCCACATGCTTTCCCGTTCGAACTCTGCGTGAGGTACGCGAAGCACGCCGATCACACATGATCGGCGGCGGCGCAAGCTACTACAGCACCGCATCGCTTACCGAGGACGACGAGATGACAAAAGCCGTGAAAACCCTCGGATACAAGCCGGCCTCACCACGCGGATGCGAGGTCGAAACAGAAATTATGCCCACCGTTCGGAAGCTCTGGGCACAGCGTCTCCGCTGGCAGCGTGGTGCTCTGGAGAATCTCCGCGACTACGGCCTGACACGCGTCACCGCACCGTACATCGCCAAACAGGCCGCTATGGGGCTCGGAGCACTCCTGTTCATGCTGTATCTCGTGCTCACGGGTATAGGTCTCAGTCGCGGGGGAATGTCTCTCTCGCCGTTCTGGCTGGGAATTGGAGGGATATTCTTCACCGAACGGATCGTCTCTGTACGCGGGCAGGGGTGGCGCGCATATGCACTCGCAGCCTGCATCATTCCAGACATGCTGTACGACCTGTTTATCAGCGCAATCTACGTCAAATCAATCTACGACTCACTGTGGCGCAAGGCCGAACAGTGGGCAAGCACCTGATCCCAATGGAGATGAACCCCATGTACCAGAAAATCGCAAGCGGGGCGACGATCGGCGGTGGCGCGATCCTCGCGCACACGGGAGGACAACTCGGAACACTGTGGGCGGTGGTTGCCGCCGCCACGCTCCTGGCCGCAGGCCTTGCCCTCTGGCGTCTCGCACCCCGCCGTCACAAAGACGAGGGGAAACCGTAAACACAAATGGCCCCGGAAAAAGCGCCGAGCAGGTGGGGCCGAAGGGACGGCCGGCAGGCCATGCAGATCGCCGCAGCCATCCAGCAGCCCCGAGGGACTGACAAGGACGGTACCGAGTGGAAGGCACTCAGCAGCACAGGGGTTCGACTCCCCTACCGTTCCCGCTAATTGACGGACCTGAAAAATCCCGCTTGAGAATCCAGTTCCGTGCATCCCGCCCCCGCAGAGCTCAGCGTTTGGTGAGCCGACCCGGAGCGCGACAGCGGCAAGTTGACAAAGCGAGGTCCAATAGGGTGGGGGAACGCCTCGCAGCGGCGGTGGTCGGTATTCGGGACGGCCCACGGCCAGCCGCGAGGCCCGGCCACGCGCGGTTACCGGGTCGTTTCCGGCGTGGCGCCCGCTCATCGACGGTCCCGCTCGGCGGCATGGAGTGCCCAGCGGCCCGCCACCGGTCACCGTCATCCTGGATCGCCACGACCACCTCGCCTGCACCGTGCGGCCCTCGACGCCCACCACCCCCGCGCACGCGGATAGATGGCGGGCACCCGACGGTCGATGTCAAACAACCACGCGCTCGTTGAATATCCCCAGAGGAACAGAACAGGCCTGCCGCAACGCCAGGGGCTCTGATCCCGGACCTGGATCGGGAACCACAAGCAGACCGCGCGGATGAAGACACCTCAGAACGCGAATCGGCGGCGCCCAGCCAGCCCCGGCGGTGCGCACAGCACCCCCACGCGCCCCCACCATCAGGCGCGGCACAGCACCGTGTGGCCGCCGCCTCCGCTGTAGCAGCGATCTCAATTTTCCCCGGACGGTTGCTGGTTCAACCGTTCCGTCTGCGGGATGAGGCTGCTCGGCGACGGGCCGAGTCACCCTTGTGCGCCTTCGCCCGCACCAGTCGGCCAATCTCACGAAGCCGCATCTGCCCTTTGGTGCACAGCGCCTGACCAGCACGCATACGGCACCGGGAGCAAATGCCGTGATCCTGGGCGTGGCTGTTCCCACCCATCGCAGCTTCCCCGTCGAATCGCCCGCCCTCATCCCTGCGGCCACGATGAGGCACAGGGGGCCAGTGCCGCGAAACGTGAACCACGCGCCAGGGGCTACCGGCACCGACTTAGACAGCGGGAGAAGCGACTGTGGGCGGCTCAATCGAAATCGGCCAGGTGCTGGGGATCTCCGTGCGGGTCCACTGGAGCGTGCTGATCCTGGCGGCCCTGCTCGGCTACAACATCAGCTGGCAGGTGCTGCCCCTGTGGGTACCGGGCCGCTCCACCAGCGCGTACATCACAGCAGGTTTCGTCGGGGCGCTGCTGCTGCTCCTCAGTCTGATGATCCACGAGATTGCGCACTCCATGGTCGCCCGCAGATTCGGCATCACGGTGCAGGAGACCACGCTGTGGGCACTGGGCGGTGTCACCGAGATGGGAACGCCCCGGTCTCCCCGCGCCACATTCGAAATCGCCGCAAGCGGGCCGCTGGCCAGTCTCGCCCTGGGCGGCACCGCCCTGGGCGGCGCAGTGGCACTGCGCCCGTTGCACGGCGCCTGGCCCATCTGGGTCGCCGTACTGGTCTGGCTGGGCGCCGCCAACCTGGTACTGGGCCTGTTCAATCTGGTGCCGGTCACCCCGCTGGACGGAGGCCGCCTGCTCCAGGCAGTCCTGTGGTCACGCACCGGAGACCGCGACCGGGCCGAACGGGCCGCAGACCGAGGCGGCCGCACCATCGGCCTGCTGATCGTCACACTCGGCGCGATCCTGCTGTTCCGCGCGGCAAGCCAGGGCGTATGGCTGCTGCTCATCGGCTTCTTCATCGCCGTGACCGCCGAGATGGAACGGCGCCGGGCCGTCTTCGGCAGCGCCCTGCGCGAGGTGAGCGTGGCCGATGCCATGTCCAGCCCTGTCCAGACCGCACCGAACTGGCTCACCGTCGACCAGTTCCTGCAGACAAGCGCACAGTACTCCCGGCACTCCACCCTGCCGCTACTGGACCACGACGGCCGGCCAAGCGGGCTGGTGGCGCTGCACAGCCTGGCCGCCGTGCCCATCGCGCAACGGAGCACGGTGCGGCTCGGTGACACCGCCCTACCGCTGGCACAGTGCGCGGTCGCCGCTCCCGGCGAGCAGCTGACCGAGGCACTGGACCGGGTCCCCACATCGAGCGTCAAAGTACTGGTCCTCGACGACGGCCGCCTGGTGGGCATCATCACCAACCACGACATCGTCCGCATCGTCCAACGCGCACGCTGGCCGCCACTGCGCATGCTCTGAGACGACATACGCCGGTGAAGCTCGACCGGCCTGCGTTGCAGCGCGTCGGATCTGACGTTACGTCAGATCAGGTCGCCTTCGCCGCGTCTGCGGGACCTGGTCTCGCTCGTGCGCCGTCGGTGGGGCTGTCCCTGGATCCCGGGTTCGAGCGCAGTGTCACGGGGGGCGGGATCTCGGACACGAGCTGCCCCGGACGGGTGAAGCCTTATAACGGGTACTGGCGGGGCGCAGCAGTTGGGTGTCAGGGCATGTGATCGTCCTGTCATCGGGCCCGTGGGGTCCGGTTGCCATGTCCCCCGGCTTTTGGAGTCCGCTGTGAAGCATGTCCGTTCCCTGTTGTCCCTGGCCGCATCCGCCGTCGCGGTGGTGGCGCTGGCCGTGCCCGCCCACGCTGTCGGCGACGGCACTTACGTCATCCGCAACCTCAGGACCGGCGGGTGTCTGGCCCCTCTGGCCGGCCCCTTCAGTCCGGTCGTGCTCAAGTACGACCGCGACTGCACCCAATGGAAGGTAACCAACCAGGAAGACGGTTCTGTCCAGCTCTCCCCGACCGACCAACCAGCGCTCTGCCTGGACACACTGCGGTTCCCCGAGGCGGCCGTGGCCCCCTGCGGCGAAGGCCGCCTGCAGCGTTGGCAGATCGATGACTTCGGCCCCAGGACGCCCGCCAACATTCGCAACCTCGACACGGACAGCTGCCTCAACGCCCTCAGCCCGGAGGGTCCGGTACTCGTTCTGTCCTGCCGCGGGCCGGAATGGCTCCTGGAACCGACCGCGTAGAACGGGTACCAGGTACAACCCGATCTGCTCGGGGACTGGACGGCGCGCTTCGTCATGCAGCTCGCCGTACCCGGTGCGCAGCGCCTGGACCTGGCCCGCAACGGCCGCACCGAGCACGTCCTCCTCGATGTCGAGGCCGGGGCGTGCGCAGACGGCCGTCCGGAACCGCCCACCATCGCGGCCCGGGCGGTGCTGTACTGGCCGTCCCGCCTGAGTCGTGGGGGCAGTAGGCGGGACGGCCAGCTGCTGAGGTTGGCCTCAACAACACAACCCAGCGGGGTTTTCACGCATCCGAGTCCTCTGGCGGATCCCACTCCTCGATGTACCGCTCGACCTCGTCAGGCGTGCATACGCGGCAGACCGGCGGCCCCTGCATGGATACGGATGCCGGCCACACCTGGAGAGGGAGTTCGTCACGGACGAGCGGCCTCCCGCAGCGAGGGCAACGACCCCACGGCGCATCCGGGTCCGGCGTATCGCTCACCTGCGTCCCGCCCTTTAATGGAAGTGGACGCTTCAGGTCACGGTCCACTCGACGCGGCTTACCCGGTGGGCCGGAACCGTGACGACCTTCGACTGATCCTCGTCGAGCCTCAAGTGGAGCCACGCCCCCTCGAACCGGACCGAAGCGGACGTCTGCAGCCGGGGGACGCGATCGTCGATCTTCTGAGCCTCGATGAAGTAGACCTCGGCCTCGTGCCAGACCCTGATGCGCTTTACGGCGGCATCGGTAGCAGCTTTGAACCGAGCTTCCATGCTTGTCTTGGCATGCTCTTCCATGGCTTCAGTCTGGGTTGAGCCGGCCTGGGGCGCATGCCAGGGCACGTGTCTCGCCAACCTCTCGAACATGGCGAGGCCCCCTCCGACGGGGACGCCGCCGCGAGCGCGTGCACCAGGGCGACCAGGACACCGCCGACGGTATCCACCCCGATGACGGCGCCGGCGGCGATGCCGCGGCCACGTCCGACGGGCCCGCGGCAGCACCGCCCCGAACGGCGTACCCGGGCATGCGGTCAGCCGTCAACGGGAGTCTGCTGGCCGGGGGCTACAGACCACGACCCGATCCGGGTCAACCAGAAGCAGGAGGAATCTGCCATGGCTTTTGTCATGTCGATGCGCTGGGCCGGAGTCACGCCGCAGCAGTACGACGAGGTCAGCGACCTGGTCCGCTGGGAGGAGCAGACCCCGCAGGGCCTGATCCTGCACGTCGCGCGCTTCGAGGGCGGCGCGCTGCTGGTAACGGACGTCTGGGACTCGCAGGGCGACTTCGAGCGCTTCTTCGCTGACCGGCTCGCCGGGGCCGTCAAGGAGGCCGGCCTCGCAGGAGAGCCCGAGACCGCATTCACACCGCTCCATCGCCGCTTCATCGCTCCGGGTGTCAGCGGTGCCGCCTGACGGCAACAGACGCTGCCGCGCACGAGCGTGCGCGCCCGTCTGAACAGCGCGATCTCCAAGGTGATCGCGTTCAGCTGCTCCCCGGTGAAGTGATCTGCGGCGGCGCCCCAGATCTCGTCGGTCACGCCGGGGGCGTCGTCCTGGATCCGGGTGGCGGCCTCGGCCAGCGCGAGCGCCGCCCGCTCCTCGTCGCTGAAGAAGAGCGCCTCGCGCCAAGGGGTTGCTGCGGTTGCTCGACCCCGAGGTGAGGCTGACCGTCGACACCCTCGGCGTAGGGTCGTCACACTCGGCGCCGCCAAGGTCGCCGCCGGTGCGAGCAGAGCTGTCATCAGGCGCGGCGGGGCAGCGGGGGCCGGTGCACGGACACCACTCGGTACACCGGCCCCCGCCGAACGGCCACGAGAGATGGCCTCCCCGGGACCAACGAGCAGCGGGACGCACCGTCACGCAGCCGCCGGCGTCAGCGCGGTGACGCCGCCCTGGTGTCAGCATCGTGCCGCATCGGCGTCAGTACCATGCCGCCCTGGTGTCAGCGACTGCGGCTGACGGGCCTTGTGCAGCCCTCGTCCCGCCGAACTCGTACGGGTGAAGTGGTGTGACGTCCCGACTGGCGGAGCGGTTCGGCGGTCATGAATCCGTCGGTCGGTCCGGTGGCAGGTGCCGGGCCGGGAAGTCAAGGACTTGTGTATGCGCCCCTTGCGTTATCTCGCGGCCATCTCCCTCAGCGCGGTGGCCGTCCTCGGCAACTGCCTACCCGCTCACGCGGTCGCCCCAGCCAGCGCGCCGACTGCGGCCAGGCAGCTGACGCTGCCTAGCAGCCCTGAACGCCAGCTGTACGCCACGCCGGAGAGCGCCCCGCAGAGCGCGTCCAACGAGTACCCCTTCAACCGCGGCTTCTGTGGCGTATACGAGCTGGCAGGGGCCGTTGACACAGCCACCGACGACGTCCACGCCACGCTGTACGCGAAGATTCCCATCATCGGTCGCGTCCGACTGACGGAGCTCAGCGGGAACCTTGACCAGGGCATCACCCGGGACGTGAACGCGGTGGTCGCGAAGGGAACGTTCTCGCTGTGGGTCGACGCCAACCGCAAGGTGTGGGCCCAGACTGCGATGGACCTCAAATTCATCGGCAGGACCGATTGCAAGGCCCCGATCCTCACGCTGCCGTGAAACCTGAACGGCGGCGCCGCCTGACAAGGGATCATCCGGCGGCGTCCCATCCCGCCGGGTTCCGGTACAGGCAGTTAGGGCTTGCAGGTAATTAACACGCTTGTTGGATCTTGTTTTGGGCGGCGTCAGGGTTGAGGAACGCCGCGATGTCGGTGGGTGTGCGGAAG